>JAAZBU010000111.1 GCA_012513645.1 Clostridiales bacterium
GATTTTCTATTATCATCTGGCAAAAAATGGGTACAATAAGAACATGCATAGGCTCGGCCATTGGCCGAAGCCCAATAAACAAAGGGAGGACCCCCATGAAAAAGTTACTTGCCCTGGTTCTTGCCGCTGTGATGATGCTGGGCATCGTGTCCGTCGTCTCCGCTGAGCAAAAGTCCCTGAAGATCGGCGTTGCCATCTACAAGTATGACGACAACTTCATGACCCTGTACCGCACCGAGCTGGAAAAGTATCTCACCGAGAAGGGCCACCAGGTCACCATCGTTGACGGCAAGGGCGACCAGGCCGAGCAGACCAACCAGATCAACTCCTTCATCGCCGACAAGGTGGATGTGCTGATCGTCAACCTGGTGCAGTCCACTGCCGCCGCCACGGTCATCGACCTGGTGAAGGCCGCCGACATCCCCACCGTGTTCATCAACCGTGAGCCCACCGCCGAAGACATGCAGCTGTGGGACAAGATCGCCTACGTTGGCGCCGATGCCCGTCAGAGTGGCACCTTCCAGGGTGAAATCATCGCCGAGACCGAGAACAAGGGCGACTACAACGGCAACGGCACTGTGGACTATGTGATGCTGGTCGGCGATCCCGAGAACGTGGACGCGCAGTACCGCACCGAGTTCTCCATCAAGGCGCTGGAAGACGCCGGTCTGAAGGTCAACAAGCTGTTCGAGCAGCGCGGTGACTGGGCGCAGGAAAAGGGCCAGGAGCTGACCGCCAACGCGCTGGCGCAGTTCGGCAAGGATGTGGACGTGGTGTTTGCCAACAACGATGCCATGGCCCTGGGTGCCGTGCAGTCCATCGAAGCGGCCGGCCGCGTCGTTGGCAAGGACATCTACCTGGTGGGCGTTGACGCCCTGCCCGAGGCCGTGCAGCTGGTTCTGGAAGGCAAAATGACCGGCACCGTGCTCAACGACCACATCGGCCAAAGCCACACCGCGGGCGACGTCGCCATCAAGGCTGCCGCCGGCGAGACCCTGGAGAAGAACTACACCGTCGACTACGTGAAGGTAACCCAGACCAACGCAGCTGAGTTTGCCGCCAAGTAAGAAACATTATCCGCAGGGGTGCGTGTGCAGCCGCGCACGCACCCCTTTGCCCATCATAAAGGAGGCCCGCTGATGAGCGAATACCGCCTGGAAATGCGCAATGTGTCCAAGGCCTTCCCGGGTGTGCAGGCGCTGGACGATGTGCAGCTCAAGCTGCGCCCCGGCACCGTGCATGCCCTCATGGGGGAGAACGGCGCCGGTAAGTCCACGCTGATGAAGTGCATGTTCGGCATCTACAAGATGGACGAGGGCGAGATCATCTACGAGGGGGAGCATGTGCGCATCGACAACCCCTTGCAGGCACTCAACCTGGGCATCGCCATGGTGCATCAGGAGCTGCAGCCCATCACCGAGCGCTCGGTGGCCGAGAACATCTATGTGGGCCGCTACCCCACCAAGAAGCTGCTGGGCGCCATCCCGGTGATCGACCATGAGACCATGTACAGCAACACCGAGGCGCTGCTCAAAAAGGTGCACATGGATTTTGACCCCAGGC
>JAAZBU010000112.1 GCA_012513645.1 Clostridiales bacterium
ATGTGATACGCTGACACGACGTACAGGATGCTGTACAGCGTGCCGATGAGGTAGTATTCGGCAAAGCGCGGGTTTTCCTCGATCTGCTTGAAGCGGGCGATGGACTTGGCCGTGTAGATGAGGCCGATGGCCCCATACTGGCCCAGATAGATGAACACGGCGGTGATGATGCGCTCCAGGCTGCCGATCAGGGCGCCGGCGCCCGGCTCGGTGCCGGCCGGGGTATCCGCCGCCGACAGCTGATATTTGGCGAACAGAATTTTGAAAGACACGTTGGCCGGCTTGGTGATCAGCGCCGCCAGCAGCACACACTGCAGGATGTCCCGCCTGCCGGTATCCACGGGCGGCAGGGCCAGCACACGCAGATAGACCCACTCGATGGCCAGCGCAATCACCGCCAGATGGACGGCCTGATCGGCCAGGTACAGGGCGGTCTGCCGCCGGATGGCCCGGTTTTTGCGCAGGCTGGCCTGCCCGGGCGTTTCGCCGGATTGCTGAGCCCTGTCATCCAACAGGCCCTTTCGCGTCCAGCGGCGGGTGAGGGCGTATTTGAGCGCGTCGATCAGCAGGTGCAGCCCGCACAGCAGGGCGGCCAGCACCAGCGGCTCCCACCGGCCCGACCACAGCGCCAGCGCGCCCGCCGCCAGCCCCGATATCGCGCACAGGATGGCCGCGTGGGCCAGCACGGCGGAAAATCGCTCCGCCTTGCCATCGGCCAGCTGCTGGCTTTGCAGGTGATAGTCGCACAGCAGGTGGACGATCAAAAAGATCAGCGTCAGCTCACTCAGCCGCATGGTGCCACGCCTCCATCGCCCGGCCGATCAGCACGCGCGTCCTGAGGTACAGCTTGATATCGCCCGCGCTCAGGCGCTTGGTCAGGCTGCTGTCCGATATGCCGATGCTGCGGGCAAACACATTCTGCTCAAAGGAATCGCTGTAGATGCCGTGGGCCAGCAGCTGGTCAAAGGTATGCCGCTGCAGGGCCGTCCAGCTGTGCTTGAGGGCATCGGTCGTCTGAAACAGGCCGTCCAGCAGCTCGTCGCGAAGCGGGCCGAAGCCGCGCACCGCCACCCGGTAGCGGCCGCCGGCACTGTTGTCGTGCACCCAGCCGATGGCCTCCCGCGCGTGCCAGTAGCAAGGGCCGTCCGCCCCGATGCTGAGCTCGGGGTCAATGGCCGTGCTGATGCCGCCGTAGCCCAGCCCCAGACGGAAGGGGTACTTGGCCAGCCGCCGCTCCAGCTCGTCCAGCAGCCGCGTCACCTGCGCGCCCGGATGCAGCAGCGCCTGGAATTCGTCCCCCAGCGTCAGCGTCAGCCGGGAGACGATCAGGCCGGGGAACAAGCCGCTCACCTCGTCCAGCGCGCGGCGAATGTCCCGCTGCGCCTGCTCCCGGTCCGCGATCTGGCGGGACCCCTTCAGGTCGCCGATGAGGGCGAGGTACTGCTCCATACGGCCTCCTTCGTCCGGGTGGCCCTGTTGCCTGAAAAACAGAAAAAGATAATATTTTCCGTTTTAAAGGAAACTGAACCGCGCATGTCTGCCATAACGGAAATTGTGGGGATTTTCCCCCTTGACGGCAATTATAGCAGGTTGGCGCGATATGTAAAGCGGAAGAAGTCAGTCGCGTGCGTAATGGGCGTATGTAAGTTGTAGAACGAACTGAGTACATACCCAAGGTACAAATACCTGCACGGAAATAAACTAAACCAATACTCTGACCGTTTATCTGCAGGGGGTCATAGCGCGGGTATTATCGTGCGGCATTGCGAAAGCGCAGGAACGTCATTATTTGTTATTCTTGACCCGCTGATCCTTCAATTTGCCGCCCGCCATAGTCAAAATTGTGTTCCCCTCCACAACAGCCTTTGGGCCAATGGTTGCGCTGCCATCAACGGAATAAATGAGGAGGCCAACGCCCCTGCCGCCGCGATTGTTGCGAATCGCCCCGCCGCGCATGTCAAAGCTGCCCTTGAACTTACTACTGACATCGCCGATCCACTCCATACCTTCAATGTGCACGCCGCTGCTGCCAAAGTTCCCGCCGGTGCTTAACGCCCGATTCTCAGTTATCTCCCCGCTGGTCATGATAAACTTGGTATTTCCATCCCGGGGGCCCGGTGATGCAAAGATGGCTCCGGTGTTATCGCCGACGTTGTGGTGGATGCTGCCGCCGCTCAGGGTCAGCGTGCGTGCGTCGCTGTAAATGGCGCCTGCCGACCCATAGTTGTGATGAATTTCTCCGCCTTTGATTTCTGCCGTTGCTTTTCCGGAGTTTATGTAGATTGCGCCGCCGCCCGAAGGCACAACGTTGTGGTGAATGGCGCCGCCGGTCATGAGGAGTTTTTCGGATCCGCCAAGGAATACCGTGCCACGAATATCGGTAGCCAGAATGAGGTTATCGCTGATCTCTCCGGCTTTGATGGTAAGCTTCCCATAGCACTCGAGAACATAAAACGCACAACGGTTGTGCCTGACAGCACCGCCGTCCAGGGTGACAGTGCTGCCCGGGAAACTATTTATAACGGACAGGCCGGTGTGGTTTTCAATGCTGCTGCCTTCGCCCAGGGTCAGGCTTGCACCCTTGTCCACGATCATTACGGGATTCTGAACCGGGGGTCGGTTTTGCATGTGACCATCAATGCGCACGTTTTCCAGCGCCAGCGTGCTGCCTGTGCTCAGACGCAACAGCGTTGCTTCGTAGTCCTCTGACCGGTAGAGCGAGAAGGGCTGGTCGGCTGATTCGCTGGCCAGCGTCAGCTTTTTTCTGGGAAGGATCAGGCCTGTGTGCAGGGGGATATCATTGGCCAGCAGAATGGTGGCGCCATTCTTGGCCGTACGCAGGGCATCCTCCAACTCCGGATAGGTGCTGACTGTCGGGCCCGTCTTATTCTCGGTGGTCGAGGCCAGCTGCGTAGACAGCCAGGCCTGGCGTGCTCTGGGCAGCTGCTCATAAGCGCGCCGCATATCCCCAATGGTCGCGGCTTCGTGGCAGTATCGGCTGATGTGTTGTCCTAAGCGGTTATTTTCGAGAAAATCAGCCAGGCTTCTATGCGACATAACTGCCTGCCCCGGCGTGTAACCGTCCTTTTTATCGCCGATCAGCAGCTGCGTCCCGGGCCGGAGCGTATTGAGGTAGTCTGCGTTGGGCAACATGGGGGCTGAGGGGTCTGCCTTGGTAAACAGCAGCATATCGCTGAACAGGTCGTGCCATGCAGTTCCGGTGCCATCGGTTGACTTTGGGTATGCGAAGAAGATGGTTTGATAGCCATAGGTGTAGGCGGCTGAAATCACCCGGGTGCGCTCCCAATCCTCCGCGGAAAAGACAAGGGCATCCTTGTCCCTTGGGATACGCGAGTCGGGGACGTCCAGCGCGGCAGGCTGGACGCGGGGGAAGCGATTCCCCTGCGGGACAGTCAGCTCGTAGAAAGCACGGTAGTCATTGCGGTAGTCCGGAATGGGGGGCAAGCTGTCTGTGGTCGCAGCGGCCATCAATACTTCCAGGAAGGACTTCCCTTTTTCCTGGCCGCTTTCGGGCGGCGGGGAGGGTGGTGGATTGAAGGCGTGATAGGCGTTCCAGACGCCTTCATTGCTGCTGCCCATCGTCCATATCATTTCTGCCCGGCTCAGACGGGTGTAGGGAAGAAAATAAGTGGGGGATGGATATTGTGGGTCCACAGGCTCGCCGAATATTGTTGGGAAGACAAAGAAAACATAGCGCCCATTAAAGTAGTCGTAGCACTTTCCGGTGTCAGTATCATGGTAGAGCAACAGGCTGCGCTCAATACCGTCCTCCTCGAAAGTGCACAGGCGTACGCTGTACGCTGTGCCATCCCTGCCTTCGCTGGCCGGCCGGTAATAATCCTCAGCCAGCTGCTCCGCCGTCTTGGCCGGGTCAAAGAGGGCAGGCCCTTCGGTTGGTTGTTCGTGCTCTGTGATGGATAGGGGTACGGCATGTTCAATGGCCTGCAGTATTGCCTTGCTTGTTACCGTGGCCCCGGCAATTACATCGGTGAACTCCAGACCATTCTGAACAATGCTCTGGGGCAGCTCATATAAGGCCGCATACCCCATGTCTTCCTGCTCACCTTTGGCACGAATGCTGGTGATTGAGCGGCCTTCCTTCTCAAAAAGAACAGTTACCTCACCACCGTATCCCTGAGCGCTTCCCTGAAAGATTTCTGCCTGGGCGCAGGCACCAAAGATCACCATGAGAAATGTTACTATCAGGAGTTTCTTCATAACGAGCGTTGCCTCCTACTGCTGAATTCTGTACTATCAATCCTAGGCTATGCTTGAGCGAGTTGCTTTATATTCCATTATATTATCTTTCCATCGGTTGTAAAGCAGAAAAGTTGTCAGCGCATGTCACCCCATGTCACTTGATGTCAGCGGCCCGCGCCGTGTACGGTGGACCGGGATGCAAGCGGTGATCATCCCGGAAAGGAGAGCTATGGAGACAAAGGGGGAAAAGAGCGCCGCGCAGCTGCGCCGGCGCAAGCCGCCCAGCCCCGATACGCTGCGGCACATGGCGGCGCTTCGGCTGATGGAGAAGTTGGAGGGCGACAGCCTGTCGGCGGCCGACCTGCTGCGGGTGATCGCGATGCAGGCGGCCGATGAAGGGGCGGCCGGGCCGCCGCCCGGCGACTGGGTGCTGGCCGTGCAGGAGGAGGGGTGATGGGCACGGCGCGCAGGGCCGTGGCTCCTCGGCGCATCGTGGTGCCGCGGGATGCCTTCAACGCCTGCTACCTGCCCTGGCTGGATACACGGCAGGCGCGGCAGGTGTTCTTCGGCGGGGCGGGCTCGGGCAAGAGCGTGTTTCTGGCCGGGCGCGCGGTGCTGGATGCCCTCACCGGGCGCAACACGCTGGTCGTGCGGCGGGTGGCCCGCACGCTACGGGGCAGCTGCTACAACGAGGTGCGCAAAGCCGCGCAGCGGCTGGGCGTGCTGCGCCACTTCCGCGAAAGCCGTACGGAGATGAGCTTCACCTGCCGGCACAACGGCGCGCAGATCCTCTTTCTGGGGCTGGACGATGTGGAGAAGATCAAGTCCCTCACCCCGCGCAGCGGCCCGCTGACCGACATCTGGATGGAGGAGGCCACCGAGTGCCGCTATCACGACCTCAAGCAGCTGGAAAAGCGCCTGCGCGGCCGCAGCCGCCACAAGAAGCGGCTGACCATGAGCTTTAACCCCGTCAGCCGCGGCCACTGGCTGTACCGCGAATACTTTGCCGGCTGGCAGGAGGGCGCGCGGCTGTACAAGGACGATGACCTGCTGATTGTGCGCACCACCCACCGGGACAACCGCTTTTTATCCGATGACGACCGCCGTGCCTACGAAGCCGAGCGCGACCCCTACTATCACCGCGTGTACACGCTGGGGGAGTGGGGCGAGCTGTCGGGCCAGGTGTTTTGCGGCTGGCACGCGGAGGACTTGAGCGGCCTGGCCGCCCGGGCAGACCAGCTGCGCATCGGGCTGGACTTCGGCTTTTCCCAGGACCCGGCGGCCGCCGTACGCCTGCACCTGGACCGCAAGCGCGGCCGCGTGTATGTGCTGGACGAATTGTACCTGCGGGGGCTGAGCAACGCCCGGCTGGCCGAGCGCCTGCGCGTCTTTGCGGGGGACCATCCCATCGTGTGCGACAGCGCCGAGCCCAAGTCCATCGCCGAGCTGCGCAGCCTGGGCCTGCGGGCCTTGGCCGCGCAAAAGGGGCCGGACAGCCTGCGCCACGGCATCCGCTTTTTGCAGGGGCTTGAGATCATTGTGGACCGCCGCTGTACCCACACCATGGCCGAGCTGCAAAGCTACCGCTGGCGGCAGGATGCATCGGGCGGCTGCCTGCCCATCCCCGAGGGGGACGACCACCTGATCGACGCCATGCGCTACGCCCTGGAGCAGGACAGCCGCCGCCAGCGGGCGCAGGCGCTGTGAGGGCGCGGCAGGCGGTCATCCTGGGGGCCCATGCGTGCTGTGCCCGGATTGACAGGCGGGCGGTTCAGGCATACATTGTTGAGCGCATGGCCTGCATGGCCGTGCGCGGGAGGGAAAGGGATGCTGCGACGGGCGACATGGTATGCGGTGCTGGCGGCGCTGCTGTACGCGGCCAATCTGCCATTTGCCAAGGTATTGCTGCAGGGCGCAGGTCCCCTGATGCTGGCCGCGCTGCTGTATTTGGGCGCGGGGCTGGGCATGGCGGGGGTGCGGCTGATGCCGGCCATGCGCCAGCAGGATGGGCCGCCGCTTTCCAGGCGCGACCTGCCCTATGTGATTGGCATGGTGGTGCTGGATATTGCGGCCCCCATTTTGATGCTGCTGGGCCTTCAGACCACCGACCCGCGCAGCGCGTCGCTGCTCAACAGCTTTGAGATCGTGGCCACCTCGCTGATCGCCCTGCTGGCCTTTGGCGAAAAAATATCCCCGCGCCTGTGGCGGGCCATCGGGCTGATGACCGCGGCCAGCATGCTGCTGAGCGTGCAGGCAGGGGAGGGGCTGCGGCTGTCCGTCGGATCGCTGCTGATTGTGCTGGCCAGCATCTGCTGGGGGCTGGAAAACAACTGCACCCGCATGATCTCCCACAAGAGCGGCGGACAAATCGTCATCATCAAGGGGCTGGGGGCCGGGGCCGGTGCACTGGCAATCGCGCTGGCCGCGGGCGAGGGGCTGCCCCCCTGGCCGCTGGTGCTGGCTGGGCTGATGCTGGGTTTTGTATCCTACGGGCTGAGCATTCTGCTGTATGTGCGCGCCCAGCGGGACCTGGGCGCGGCCAAGACCAGCGCCTGGTACGCGCTGGCGCCCTATCTGGGGGTGATCCTGTCGGCATTGCTGTTTCGCACCTGGCCGGGCTGGAACTTCTACGCGGCGTTGGGCATCATGCTGGGCGCTACCGCGCTGATTATCCGAGATACCATCGGCCTGCAACACACCCACGAGCATGCCCACACCCACAGCCACCCACATCCCCACGGCGACCTGATGCACGAGCACGAGCATATGCACCGCCATATCCATCTGCATGCGCACGCGGACAATCCCCAGCTGCACGACCATGCACACGATGCCCTTGAAGATGAGCATCGGCACACCCATCCAGCCTGATGGGCCGTGTTGCGTTGCCAGCCCCGCCTGCGGGTGCTACAATGGCCTGCGAAAGCGAGGGCGTATGCAGCTGATTCATCCGGACAAGCCATTTTTCAAGGGCAACCTGCACATGCACACCACAAACAGCGATGGCGTGCTCAGCCTGCAGGCGGCGGAAGAGCGCTACCTGGCTCTGGGGTACGACTTTATCGCCATCACCGACCACCGCAAACGCACCTGCGATACCCACTGGCGGGAGAACATGCTGGTGCTGGCGGGCATTGAGCTGGACTATACGCTGCCCAGCCAGGTGGTGCACCTGATCGGCGTGGGGGTGGATGCGGACGTCGTGCAGGGTGGCGTGCTGCCCCCGGACCCGCAGAGCGCGGTCAACCGTATCAACGCGGGCGGCGGCCTGGCTATCCTGGCGCACCCCGCCTGGTCACTCAACACGCCGGAGACAATCATGGGCCTGCAAGGGCTGGCGGCCGCCGAAATCTATAACGGGGTGTCCGCCCCGCCCTTCAGCGGCGACCGGGCGGACAGCGCCAACCTGTTGGACGTGGCAGCGGCAAACGGCTGTGTGCTCAACACCGTGGGCGCGGACGACAGCCACTACTACCGGGGCGAGGAGGGGGGCGCCTTCATCCGCGTGCAGGCCGATGAGCTGAACGAGCAGAGCCTGCTGGCCGCCATCCGGCAGGGGCGCTACCACGCCAGCTGCGGCCCCGAAATCCACAGCCTGCGGCTGGAGGAAGGCCGGGTGCACGTGACGTGCAGCCCGGTTACGCACATCGTGTTTTTAAGCAACGCGGTGTGGACGCCCGAGAGAAACCTGACCGGCCCCGGGCTGACCCAGGGCAGCTACACGGTGACCACCGGCGGCCATTATCCGGAGAAATGGGTGCGGGTGGTGCTGATTGACAGCCAGGGCAGAAAGGCGTGGAGCAACCCGATCATCCTTTGATGGCTGCCCTCAGACAGCAAGAGGCCGGTGGTTTTTTTACTGCCGGCTTCTTGCCTATGTCCAATGAAAATGAGGCGTTTACTCCATTCGCTGCAAAAAAAGCGGATAAATCGTGTTTATCCGATTGTTTGTTGGTTACAATAATTGTGCTTACCAACGATTGGAAGGAGTGACCGTGTATGTTCATCTGCGATATCAGCATTCTTCATCGATATGGGAAGCAAGCGCTGGATGAGACCCTGCGACCGCTGGCGCTTACCTGGCAGGAGGCGGTGCTGCTGATTGCGCTGGAGCGCATCCCTCAGGTTGACCTGCAACTGCTGTCGCAAATGCTGCAGACGGACAAGGGCAATGTGTCCAGGCTGCTCAAGAGCATGGAACACCGCGGCCTGCTGCTGCGCCGCACGCTTGCCCACGATGCCCGCCGCAAGGAGATGGTGATTGCCCCCAAGGGCGAAAGCCTGCTCCCGCAGGTGCAGGACATCATGCGGCAGTGGGAGCAGCGCTGCTATCAGGGGCTGTCAGAGGAACAGATACAGCAGTACCTCTCGCTCAGCAAAACCATCATCCGCAATATTTACCCCGGGCGCTATTGACAGCGCAGATAAGGAAACAACAATGCAAACCAAACTCAAAGCCTGGCTCAACCTGGTCATCTACCTGGTCATGGTGGCCATCAACACCCTGGGCGCTTTCGGTTATATCAACGGCCTGTCGCAAAAACAGGTGTCGGACCGCTATGACACCCTCATCACCCCCAGCCCCTTTGCCTTCAGCATCTGGGCGGTGCTGTACACGCTGATGCTGATCACGCTGGTCTACTGGCTGGTGAAGCACAGGAACGGGCAAACCGCCCGCGTGGTCGATGAGATCAGCCCGCTGTTCTGGCTGTCCAGCGTCATGAACATCGCCTGGGTGGTTGCCTTCTCCTACGAGCTGATCGGCCTGTCCACCCTGTTCATTCTGGCGCTGGCGGCCAGCCTGGCCCTGATCAGCCAGCGGCTCAAGGCGCATGGCGGCATGGCGGTGCGGCTGGGCGGCCTGACCTTCGGCCTGTATGGCGGATGGATTCTCATCGCCACCTTTGTCAACGTCGCCGCGTTTCTGGTCAAGCAGGGATGGGACGGCTTTGGCATTGCCCCGGCCACCTGGGCGATCATCGTGCTGGCGGCGGCCGTGCTCATCACGCTGCTGATTCAGGGCAGGCTGCGCAACGCCGCGCTCACGCTGCCCATCGCCTGGGCGTACTTTGCCATCTGGCATCGGCACACGGCCCAGGGCACGTATCAGGGGCAATACCCGCTGGTTGGTACTGTGGCTGTGATTGGCGCGGTGGCGGCGCTGGCCGTCGCCGTGCTGGTGTTTGTCAAAAATCAGCGTTGCGTGCTGCCGCTTGCCAATGAGCAGAAAGGATAAGTCATGCTAAAGCGTTTTGCCGTCGCGGCGGCTGTGTTTCTGGTGATTGACATCGTGTGGCTCACCGTCATCTCGCCAAAGCTCTACAAGGCCCACATCGGCCACCTGATGGCGGACAAGCCCACGCTGCCGGCCGCCGGGGTATTCTATGTGATCTACATCGCGGCGCTGCTGTTCTTTGTCATCAACCCGGCCATTGACAAGCGCTCCGTCTGGCAGGCGTTGTGGACCGGCGCCTTCCTGGGGCTGGCCATGTACGCCACCTACGACCTGACAAACCAGGCCACCATGAAGGACTGGCCTGTCACCATCACGCTGATCGACCTGGCCTGGGGCACCTTCATCACGGCGGCCACCAGCGCCATCACCACGCGCATCTTCATGTAATATTGAACTCTTTCGTTCAGTATGAGATCAGGAGGGCCCCTCATGGACCATGCCATTGACCCTCTGGCTTTCCACCGGGCGCTGCTGCAAGGCGCTCGCCGGGTGGAGAGCAAGCGGGAAGAATTGAACCGCATCAACGCCTTTCCGGTGCCCGATCAGGACACCGGCAACAACCTGGCCTATCTGATGGCCCAGCTGCGCCGCCAGCTGCCGGTACCCAGCGGCTTCGGTGACCTGCTGACGCGCCTGAGCGAGGCCAGCCTGTTGGGGGCCAGGGGCAACAGCGGGGTCATCTTTTCCCAATACTTTCATGGCTTTCGCCTGGCTGGGCTGCCCAGCCAGGAGGCGGACCAGCTGCCCGTGGCAGCTTTGGCCCGGCTGCTTGAACAGGGGTACAGCAACGCCTACCGCTCCATCCAGCAGCCCCGGGAGGGAACCATCCTGACGGCCATGCGCAGCCTGGCGGAGAGCTTTCAGCCGGTGGCGGACCAGCTGGGGGATTTGCGCGCCATGACGGAGGCTGCCCTTGCGCGGCTGAAGGCCACGGTGCTGGACAGCATGAACGTGCTGCCCCAGCAGCGGGCGATGCGGGTGCCGGATGCCGGGGCGATGGGGTTTCTCTACTTCGCGGAAGGCTTTCTGCGCGCGCTGCTGTGTGGCAAGGCGGAGGAGCCGGATGCTGCGGAGGAACCATACTTTGAGCAGCCGGCGCAGGCCATGCACCCGGCGCAGGCAGCGCTGCCCTACCGCTTTTGCACCGAGGTGCTGGTGGAACTGCCCGGGGAGGAATTGGCCGATGGCATCAGGCAGCAGCTGGCGGCCCTGGGCGACAGCCTGGTGGTATCCCAGGCGGGGCGGCTGGCCCGGATTCACCTGCACACCAATGAGCCTGGCCGGGCGGTGGACCTGATGGCCGAAGCCGGTGCGCTGGCGCAGGTCAAAGCCGACGACATGCACATGCAGCAGCGGCTGACACGCAGCTATCCCGGCCAGACTGCTTTGGTGGTGGATTCCATCGCGGATGTGCCGGCAGACCTGCTGGGGCCGCATGCCTATGTGCTGCCGATGAACCTGCTGGCCCAGGGCGTCAGCTATCAGGATGGCCGTACCATCAGCAGCCAGCGGGTGAAGGCCCTGTCCGGCCAGCTGAGCAGCAGCCAGCTCAACGGTGAAGAGGTGCGCCAGTTTCTGGCGCCCATCCTGCACAGCTATGACCGGGTGCTTGTGCTGAGCGTATCGTCAGCGATGTCCGGGCTGCACGCCAGGTATCAGGAATACCTGCAGGGCGTAGCCCCCGGGCGCGTCCGCCTAGTTGATTCGCGGCTCAACTCCGCCGCCCAGGGCTTGCTGGCCCTGCATGCCGCCAGGCGGCTTGCGCAGGGCGACAGCCTGGACAACGTGGCGGATGCGCTGGAGGCGCGGCGCGCGCGCACCCGCATTCTGGTCAGCCTGCCCAGCCTGGATGCCATGATCGCCTCCGGCCGCCTGAACCGGCGCATTGGCCGCGTGCTGCGGGCGGTGGGCTACCTGCCGCTGATCACCATCAACAGCAAGGGGGAGGGCACGGTGACAGGCCTCAGCTTTTCACGCCGGCGCAGCGACCGCCTGCTGATCAACAGGGTGCTGGCCGCCAAGCCGGAGGAATGGGCGCTGGTGCACGTTGGCAACCAGCCCCGCGCGCAGGCCGCGGCGGCATCCTTGCAGGCGGCCATTGGCAAGGAGGCCGCGTACATCAGCGGCATCTCCGCCGTGGTCGCCAACTTTTCAGGGGAGGGGGCCTGGGCTGTGGCCTATGTGGCCCCACAGGAGGACGGCGCATGAAGTTTGTATGGGTGTATCTAGTGCTGCTGGCCGGGTTTGCCGGTGTGTTTGCGATAGGCAGGCGACTGCGCAAACATGACCTGATCGACATCTTCTGGGGCATGGGCTTTGTTGTCAGCGGGCTGACGGCGTGGGTGCTCGGGACGAGGTCCGCCATAGGCACCCTGATGCTCGTACTGGTCACCCTGTGGGGACTGCGCCTCACGGTGCACCTGGCCCGGCGCAACCTCAACCAGCCGGAGGACTTCCGCTACCGGGCAATGCGCGAAAAATGGCCGAAAAACTTTGAACGCATCATGTTTTTGCGCATCTATCTGCTGCAGTTTGCCCTCAATGCGCTCATTGGCTTTCCGCTGGTGTATACAAACATTGCGGGCGCAGGGCCGGCCGATCTATTTACATGGCTCGGCCTTGCAGTGTGGCTGTTTGGCTTTGGGTTTGAGGTGATTGGCGACGCGCAGCTGCGCCGCTTCAAGGCCGATGCGAACAATAAAGGCCGGCTCATGACAGCCGGCCTGTGGTCACTCACCCGCCATCCCAACTACTTTGGCGAGGCGGTGCTTTGGTGGGGGCTGTGGCTCATCAGCCTCAGCAGGCAAACGGGGCGCTGGTGGCTGGTGTTCAGCCCGGTGATTATCACCTTGCTGGTGCGGTATGTGTCCGGCGTGCCCATGCTGGAAAAGAAGTACCAGGGTCGCCCCGATTGGGAAGAATACAAGCGCCGCACCAGCGTCTTTATACCGCGGCCGCCGCGCAAGGGCTGACCCCCGGGCCGGGGCTACGGCACCTGATGGTATACCGTGGTGCTGGCCAGCACGGTGTCGCCGCCCTGGGCGCCTGCCAGGGCCATGATCTCCACCGAATAGACGCGGCTGCGGGGCAGGTTGGGCACCGTTGCTGCGGGGATGGCGGTGCGCTGGGCGCGGATGGGCAGCTGGCTGGCGCTGTCGCGCACCAGCACCAGGTATTCCGATGCCCCGGCTACGCCGGCCCATTGCAGGCTGAGCGTGGTATCACCGCTTTGCGCGGTGAGCACCAGGCCGCCGGTGGCGGGCAGGGAGATGGGCGGCTGCACGGCGGGTGCTGCGGTGGGCGCCGCGGCGTGGGTGGTGGCGCTGACCGGCACATAGCCGCGCTCCGGCCTGTCGCCCTGCTGATACTCGCACAGCAGGTAGCCATTCTCCTGGGCGATCACCAGCAGCGGGGTGCCGGCATGCAGCTGCTCGCGGCGGGCGGCATAGCGGGTGCCCGGGCCGTAGTAGACGGTGGTGGATGCCGTGGCCGAGGCAGGCGCGGGGTGCTCGGCCAGGTAGGGCGCGTTGCCGCCCGGCACGTTGATGCGCTTCATGCCGGTGTAGGCGCGGTACAGCTGGTTGTTGCGGCTGAATTCCACCAGCCCCCAGGGCACATTGTTCTTGTCCTGTACATAGTGGATCAGCGTGATGGAGGTGTCCTGGGGCAAAGTGCCCAGCTCCTCGGTGTACTGGGTGCCCGGGCCCGAGCGGGTGGCCATGCGCTGGTTGAGCACGGCGCTGACGGCCAGGGCAGGGGAGAGCAAGCTTGTCATCAAGGCCAGAAGCAGCAGAAAGGCCAGTTGCTTTTTCATGGGTCGTCTCCTTTTCCCTATATTTCTTCCCGAAGTATACCATAGGCAAGGAATGCTGCACAATGCGCGCGTTGACTTGCCCTTTCTGCGCCTATATAATGCGGCAAGCGGCATCTGCCGCATGGGAGGACCGAGTTTGAAGGTATTTCGTTTTGTGGCCAGGGAGTGGAAGAGCGCCCTGCTGATTGTGCTGTTTCTGATTGCGCAGGCGGCGTGCGAGCTGTCGCTGCCGGGGTATATGTCCCGCATGGTGGACGTGGGCATCCAGCAGGGCGGCGTGGACAGCGCGGTGGCCCAGCGCCTGGGCGACCAGGGCCATGCGGATATCCTGCGGCTGTTGGGGGAGCAGGACAAGGCCCTGTTTGAGGCCGCCTACGAGCAGGCGGACGGCGCCTGGCAGCTGAGGCTGACCGATCGCGACGAGCTCAAGCGGCTGGATGAGGCCCTGCAGCTGCCCATGGCGGTGCTCTTTATGATGGAGCAGCAGGGCGGGCCTGCCGCCCTGGCGGCGCTGCGCAGCGGCATCGTCCCCGGCGAACAGGCCATCAGCATGGCCCAGGGGGAGCTGGACAAGCAGGGCGTGCAGACTGAGAGCCTGCTGAGGCAGGCGGCCGCCCAGTATGTGAGGCAGGAGTATGAGCGCGTGGGGCTTGATGCCTACAACATCCAGCAGATTTACCTGTGGCGCACCGGCCTGATCATGCTGGGCATCACGCTGCTGATGGGGCTGTCCGCCGTGATGGGCAGCTACTTTGGCAGCCGGGCCTCCGCCCGCATCGGGCGCGACCTGCGCAGCCAGGTGTTTCACAAGGTGATTGGCTTTTCCAAGGCGGAGATCGACCGCTTCTCCACCGCCAGCCTGATCACCCGCAGCAGCAACGACATCCGCCAGATCGAGCAGACCAGCACCATGACGCTGCGCATGTTCCTGTACGCGCCCATCATGGGCATCGTGGGCATCGTGCGGGTGGCCGGGCTGCAAAGTGGGCTGAGCTGGATCGTGGTGCTATCCGTGGCGGCTGCCTCAGCGCTGGTGGGCGTGCTGGCCGGGCGGGCGGTGCCCAAGTTTAAAATTGTGCAGAAGTTGGTGGACCGGCAAAACCTGGTGACCCGCGAGGTGCTGACCGGCCTGCCGGTCATCCGCGCGTTCACGCGCGAGCGGCACGAGGAAGCGCGCTTTGAAAAGGCCAACCTGGACGTCATCGACGTCACCCGCTACATCAGCCGCATGTTCATGACGCTGATGCCCTCGCTGTTTCTGGTGATGAACATCACCATGCTGCTGATCGTGTGGTTTGGCGCCAAGGGCATCGACCTGGGCCGCCTGCAGGTGGGCAGCATGATGGCCATGATCAGCTACACCATGTACATCATCATGGCGTTCATGATGCTGTCCATGGGCTCCATCATGATCCCCCGGGCCAATGCCTCGGCCGAGCGCGTGCTGGAGGTGCTGGGCACCCGCACCGACATCGAGGACCCGGCGCAGGAGGCCCCGTTGCCCGCGCAGTGGCAAGGCGAGGTCGCCTTTGACGATGTCGGCTTTCGTTATCCTGGCGCCCAGGGCGATGTGCTGCAGGATATCACCTTCACCGCCCGGCCCGGGCAGATGACGGCCATCATCGGCGGCACGGGCTCGGGCAAGTCCACGCTGCTCAACCTGATCCCCCGCATGTACGACGTGACCGCGGGGCGCATCACCATTGACGGGGTGGACATCCGCCAGATGACGCTGCACCGGCTGCGCGGGCTGATCGGCTATGTGCCCCAGCAAGGGGTGCTCTTTAGCGGCAGCATCGCCAGCAACATCAAGTATGGCGACGCGGGCATGCCGGACGCCGACATGGAGCACGCCGCGGCCATTGCCCAGGCCGGGGGTTTTATCGCGGAAAAGGAGGGCGGCTACCAGAGCGCCGTATCCCGCGGGGGCACCAATGTATCGGGCGGGCAGCGCCAGCGGCTGTCCATCGCCCGGGCCATCGCGGCCAAGCCCAGGGTACTGCTGTTTGACGACAGCTTTTCGGCGCTGGATTACCGCACCGATCTGATGCTGCGCCAGGCGCTGCGCCGCGAGATGGGGCACACCACCGTGCTCATCGTGGCCCAGCGCATCGCCACCGTGATGAAGGCCGACAAGATCATCGTGCTGGAGCAGGGGCGCATCGTGGGCGAGGGGCGCCACGAGCAGCTGCTTGAAACCTGCCAGAGCTACCGGGACATTGCCCAGAGCCAGCTGAGCGAAGAGGAACTGAAGGGGGGCGTGGCCTGATGCATGGAATGACGCCGACCGACGGCAAAAAGCGCAGCCTGAAGGCCGCCTTCAAGCGCCTGCTGCCCTGGCTGAAACCCTACCGCAACAAGCTGCTGCTGGCAGCGGGGCTGGCCGTGCTGTCCTCCGCCAGCGGCATCATCGGCCCCAAGGTGCTGGGCCAGGCCACGACGGAGATCTTCCATGGCCTGATGCGCAAGGTGCAAGGCCAGGGGGGCATCGACTTTGGCCGCGTGGGCCAGATATTACTGGGCGTGCTGGCCATCTTTGTGCTCAGCTCGCTGTTTCAGTGGGTGCAGCGGCGCATGATGGTGGACGTGGCGATGGATTTTAACTACCGCGCGGCCAACGCCGTATCGCAAAAGATCCACCGGATGCCGCTGAAATACTTCGAATCCCGCCAGGTGGGCGACATCATCAGCCTGGTATCAAACGATGTCGATTTGATCGGCCAGAACCTGTCCGAGACGGTGACGCAGGCGATCTCCGGCGTGGCCACGGTGCTGGGCGTGTTGGCGATGATGATCTCCATCAGCCCGCTGATGGCGCTGGTGGTGCTGGGCATCGTGCCCTTAAGCGGCGTGATCATGGCCTTTGTGATGAGCAGGGGGCGCAAGTACTTCAAAAGCCAGCAGGAGGCCATGGGTGAGCTCAACGGCCTGGTGGAGGAGAGCTACTCCGGTCAGCTGGTGATCAAGGCCTTCCGCCACGAGGAGGAGACCGAGCAGGACTTTGCCCGGATCAACAACAAGCAGTACAACAGCGCGTGGAAGGGCCAGTTCCTCAGCGGGCTGATGATGCCCATCATGAGCTTTGTGGGCAACCTGGGCTACGTGGCGGTGGCCATCGTGGGCGCCGTGCAGGCGTCCATGGGCCGCATCAGCGTGGGCGATATCCAGGCCTTCATCGCCTATGTGCGCAACTTCAGCCAGCCCATCACCCAGTTTGCCCAGCTGACCGGGCAACTGCAGTCGGTGGCCGCGGCCAGCGAGCGCGTGTTCGCCTTCCTGGATGAAGCGGAGGAGCAGGAGTGGGAGCAGACGGTATGCCTGACGGATGTGCAGGGCGAGGTGGACTTTGACCACGTGACCTTTGGCTACGAGAAGGACAAGCCTGTCATCCGCGACTTTACCTGCCATGTGGCCCCCGGGCAGACGGTGGCGCTGGTGGGCGAGACGGGCGCCGGCAAGACCACGGTGGTCAAGCTGCTGCTGCGCTTTTACGATGTGGACGAGGGCAGCATCCGCCTGGACGGGGTGGACCTGCGCAACATCGCGCGGCCCGAGCTGCGCCACGCCTTTGGCATGGTGCTGCAGGACGCGTGGCTGTTTTCGGGCACGATTATGGAGAACATCCGCTACGGCCGGCTGGATGCCACCGACGACGAGGTCATCGCCGCGGCCAAAGCGGCCCACGCCGACCACTTCATCAGCACGCTGCCCGGCGGCTACCAGATGGAGCTCAACGAGGCGGCGGACAATATCTCCCAGGGGCAGCGGCAGCTGCTGACCATCGCCCGCGCCTTCCTGGCGGACAACCCCATCATGATACTGGACGAGGCCACCAGCAACGTGGACACCCTGACCGAGCACCGCATCCAGCGCGCCATGCACAAGCTGATGCAGGGGCGCACGGCGTTTGTCATCGCCCACCGCCTCAGCACCATCCGCGAGGCCGACCTGATTTTGGTGATGAAGCAGGGCGACATCGTGGAGCAGGGCAGCCACGACGAGCTGATGGCGCAGGACGGCGTGTACGCCGAGCTGTACAACAGCCAGTTTGCCAGGGCGGAGTAGCGGGAGCATTTAATAAGGTAGTTATTTATCTGGAAGGATTCTTGTGGCCTGTCACCTGTCGTGCCAGCTTTGGGTGTGATGGTCCCATCTCTGGGCCCAGGGCAATTTACGCTTGCTTGCATTGTACAGAGGTTCCAGGAAGTTTTTAATCAAGGTTATTGTGTCGGGAAACTGAGCATCGCCTGCGTTGATTCGCCTGGCAAAGGCCAGCCATTGCGCCTGCTTGTCACGATCTTGCATAAATGCCTCTGTGAACACGGCGGGCGTATCCTGTATCGCGCTTGACCTGCGAGAGAATGTCTGTGCAATTGCCGTCTGCAGGGTAATGCCATCGAAGGAGCATTGCGTTGCCAGCATGGCAATATCATAAAAGTCCTTCATCCGGCTGTTGGCAAAGGCCAAATCTACCATTGCCTGAAACTTTTCTGCGATGACAGATTCCATGGAATAGGCCTTGATGATGATTTCGTCGGCTGTCAGCATGGTGGGATAGGCCATGCTGTTGGCATGCGGGATGATGGCGTCGCCAAAGCCGATATCGATGTGAATCCGCCCTCGTGTGCGATCCAGAAGGGCGTCGAATGCAACGCGGACGCCCTGATAATCCGCTTCCGGCGTTATTTGTGTCAATGCCAAAGCGTCTGTATCAAACACAATGCCATCATCAGAAGGGATGCTGCAAATTGCTCTGAGAATATGCAGCAAAGCCTCTGTGCGATTGCTGAGTTGTTTCGCCAGCAAGTCAATGTCTCTGGTTGCCCGAGCTTGCTGGTGAAAAATTGCCTGCAAAAGCAGACCGCCCTTGAGAACGAAGTGCCCGGCATAGGGCGAGACGGACAGCCGGTAAAGAAAACGCTCAATAAAATAGTGGGTGAGTACATAGTCAAATGGTTTCTTGTTTTCAACGGCCAGGTTTCTGAGCCTGGCTTTGATGCTGTCCGCTTTGCTCATGCCATGGCCTCCAGGTAGGGGTGGATGACTTCGCGCACGCGCAGGTCCTGCGCATAGGCATAGAGCTGCTGCAGGTTTCGGCTGCCCTGCAGATACGTTCTGATTGCCTCAATCAGCAGGTCTTTGCCAATCTCCTCCCAGCGCCTGGCCAGATCGCAGATGGTTCTTTCCCGATCATAGCAAGCAATTGGCAGCGGTTCCGTGGGTTCGACTATTTTGCCCAGCCCGTGGATTCGGGGGATGAGCCGCGTGATGTCCACAGGCGGGAACTTCGGCTTGGTTGGCATCACGCCTTTGTTTGGCACGGCGACATGGACGGTGGTTGGAATAGCCGTGATGAGTCCGTGAAACGATGCTGCCGAAAGGAAATAGAGCACAGCATCCGGGATGGTGGAAACGGCAATCTGTGCATCGGTCAGGTCAGGAAGGATATCCTGCATCGTGTAATAGCCGTCTTTTAGCCGAATGAGCGTGTTTGTTGACAGCATAGATTGGATGGCCCTGCTGTCGTAGCCATGAAGCTTGAGGCGTTTGCTTCTGATTATTGGCCCTTCATGTGCAAAGAGCTGCTCGATGGATGTATTGCTTCTGTCCATAAACCCACCACCAGTTTTCAGCTTTTCACCGCATTCAAAACTGAATTTCGGTGCAACTCCATGATACAAAAAATCAAGAACGGCGTCAACAGGAAGAAATGCTATACGATTGAGCTCCGTATAATATGAGCGGATTTGCCGATGGCAATAGAAAATCAGGGACACGGCACCAAAGGGCACCCGTTCTCATGAACGAGCGCCCTATTAGATACGCGCGACAGCTTCGCGCTATGTCCCCACCCGATGGCAGGCCACCCAGTGACCGCCTCCGATGTCCAGCAAAGCTGGCTTTTGATCGGCGCACACGGGCATCACCACGGGGCAGCGGGTGCGGAAGGGGCAGCCGCTGGGCGGGGCCATGGGGTTGGGCACATCGCCCTGCAGGATGATGCGCTGGCTGGCGGCGGAGGCGTCGGGATCGGCGATGGGCACGGCGCTCATCAGGGCCTGGGTGTAGGGGTGGGCCATGTGGGTGAACAGCTCGTCCACCGGGGCCATCTCCACCATGTGGCCCAGGTACATCACGCCCACGCGGTGGGAGATGTGGCGCACCATGCTCAGGTCGTGAGAGACGAACAGGTAGGTGAAGCCCAGGCGCTGCTGCAACTCCTCCAGCATGTTGACAACCTGCGCCTGGATGGATACATCCAGCGCGGAGATGGGCTCGTCACACACGATGAACTCGGGCCCGGCGGCGAGCGCCCGGGCGATGCCGATGCGCTGGCGCTGGCCGCCCGAAAACTCGTGCGGGTAGCGGCGGGCGTGGTTTTCATCCAGGCCGACCAAGGTGAGCAGCTCGCGCACGCGGGCGTCCACCCGGGCGCGGTCCATGTCGGTGCGGCGCAGGGGCTCGGCGATGATGGTGCTGACCGTCATGCGCGGGTCAAGCGAGGCGTATGGGTCCTGAAAGATCATCTGCATCTTGCGGCGCAGGGGCATCATCTGCTGGGGGGTGAGGGAGGTGATGTCCTGCCCGTCGTACAATATGGTGCCCGAGGTGGGGCGGTACAGGCGCACCAGCAGGCGGCCCAGCGTGGTCTTGCCGCAGCCGGATTCGCCCACCAGGCCGAAGGTCTCGCCACGGTGGATGTCCAGGCTCACCTGGTCAACGGCGGTCAATACGCGCCTGCGGGCGCGGGTGATGGAGGAGCCCACCGTAAACTGCATGGACACCCGGTCTGCCCGGATCAGCGGCTGTGCGGTCATGCGCGGCCCCCTTCCCAGGCCACCCGGGGGGCGCCCTCGTCCATCAGGTAGCAGCGCAGGCGGTGGGTATCGCTCAGCCGGGTCACGCCCGGCATGGCGGTGCGGCAGATGCGCATGGCGTGGGGGCAGCGCGGCTCAAAGGGGCAGCCGGGCGGCGGGTTGATGAGGTCGGGCGGCGTGCCTTGGATGGGGATGAGGGGCGCGTGATCGCCCTCCTTGCGGGGGACGGAGCGCAGCAGGCCCCAGGTGTAGGGATGGCGCGGGGTGTAGAAGATCTCGCGCGACAGGCCCTCCTCCACAATGCAGCCGCCGTACATCACCACCACGCGGCTGCACATGCCGGCGATGACGCCCAGGTCGTGGGTGATCAATATGATGGAGGTGCCGATCTTGTCCATCAGGCCCTTGAGCAGGGCCAGGATCTGCGCCTGGATGGTGACGTCCAGCGCCGTGGTCGGCTCGTCCGCGATGACCAGGCTGGGGTTGGAGGCGATGGCCATGCCGATCATTACGCGCTGGCGCATGCCGCCGGACAGCTCGTGGGGGTACTGCTTCTGGCGGCTGTCGGGATCGGGGATATCCACCAGCCCCAACAGCTCGCGCACCCGCCGGGCGGCGTCTGCCCTGCTCATCTTGCGGTGCACGCGAAGCGTTTCCTGCATCTGGCGGCCGATGGTCATCAGCGGGTTGAGGCTGGTCATCGGGTCCTGAAACACCATGCCGATGCGGTCGCCCGACAGGCGGCGCACCTGGTCCACCGAGGCGTGGGTCAGATCCTGCCCCTCAAAAAGGATGCGGTCGGCGCTGATGCGGGCATAGTCCGGCAGCAGGCGCATGAGCGACAGCATGCTCACGCTCTTGCCGGAGCCGGATTCGCCCACGATGCCCACGGCCTCGCCCTGGTCCACATGCAGGCTGATGCCGCGCACGGCCTGCACCTGGCCCACGTGGATGTGAAAGGTGGTGGTCAGGTTGTCAATTTCAAGCAGTCGTTTTGTACTCATTTGCGCAACCTCGGATCCAGCGCGTCGCGCAGGCCGTCGCCGATGAAGTTGAGGGAGAACATCGTCAGGCTGATGGCGGCCACCGGGAAAAACATCTGGTAGGGGGCCGAACGCAGGGTCTCGATGGCATCGTTGGCCAGGGAACCCCAGCTGGCCATGGGCTTCTGGATGCCAATGCCCAGGAAGCTGAGAAACGCCTCGGAGAAGATGGCGCTGGGGATCAAAAAGGTGACCGATACGATGACCGGGCCCATGGAGTTGGGCAACAGGTGGCGAATCAATATCTCCCAGTTGCTGGCGCCGGCCAGGCGAGCGCTGAGCACATACTCCTGCTGCTTGAGGGATACCACCTGCGAGCGGGTGATGCGCGCCGTACCCACCCAGCTGGAGATGCACAGCGCGATCAGGATGGAGCGGATGTTGGAGCCCATGAACATCATCAAAATGACGATGTACAGCAGCGAAGGAAGGGCGATGAGGATGTCAACGATGCGCATCATGATGTTGTCGGTGCGCCCACCGACAAAG
This sequence comes from Clostridiales bacterium, assembly GCA_012513645.1. Lineage (GTDB taxonomy): Bacteria > Bacillota > Clostridia > Christensenellales > Aristaeellaceae > UBA1038. The sequence goes on from JAAZBU010000112.1 coordinate 21,622, forward strand.
CCGGCCACGCCGCCGTACACCACGCCGATGATCATGTTGACCAGCGCCGATACCAGGCCGATGGCCAGGCTGATGCGCGCGCCGTAGAGGATGCGCACAAACAGGTCGCGCCCCAGCGCGTCGGTGCCAAACCAGTGCTTGGCGCTGGGGCCCTGGCTGATGGCGGAAAAGTCGGAATAATCGTAGGCGTAGGGGGAGAACAGCGGGCCAAAGATGGCCATCAACCCCATCAGCGCCACGAAGGCCAGGCCCAACATCGCCAGCTTATCCTTTTTAAGGCGGCGCCAGGCATCCTGCCAGTAGGACAGAGAGGGGCGGGACAGCTGCTCGGCCGCCTTGCGCTCTGCCTCGGGGATAAACTCATAGGCTGCTGCGTCGGGCTGTGCCTGCATAGGGTCTGCTCCTTTCATGGCGCGCTCACTCGGTCATCTTGATGCGCGGGTCAACCAGCACATACAGGATGTCCACCAGAATATTGCACAGCACCACAAAGATGCCAAAGAACACCGTGAGGCCCAGGATGACGTTGTAGTCGCGCGCGCCGATGGAATCTACAAAATAGCGGCCGATGCCCGGGATGGCGTACAGGCGCTCCACCACAAAGGAGCCGGTGAGCAACGCCGCCACCAGCGTGCCCAGGTAGGTGACTACGGGCAATATGGCGTTGCGCAGCCCATGGCGCAGGATGACCACCGACTCGCGCAGGCCCTTGGCCCGGGCGGTGCGAATATAATCCTGCTGCATCACCTCCAGCATGGAGGAGCGGGTCATGCGCGCAATGTAGGCCACCGGGCTTAAGGACAGGCAGGCCACCGGCAGGATGTAGTGCCGCCAGGTGCTCAGGCCGTAGGTGGGCAGAATGTTCCACATGCCGGCAAACAAGTACAGCAGCAATACCGCCGTCACAAAGGTGGGGATGGAGATGCCCACCGTGGCCAGCACCATGGAGGCCCGGTCCAGCAGGCCGCCTTTGCGCACGGCGGATACGATGCCCAGCGACAGGCCGATCAGCAAGGACACCAGCACGGCCACGCCGCCCACCCGGGCGGAGATGGGGAAGCCCCGGTCGATGATGTCGTTGACGGCCACGTCCGAGCGCTTGAAGGAGATGCCGAAATCCCCCCGGGCGATATCTTTCAAATAGTTAAAGTATTGGGTAATCAGCGGCTTGTCCATGCCGTATTTTTCTTCGATGCGCTTCAGTACCTCGGGCGGCATGCGCTGCTCCCCCTTGATAAAGGGACTGCCCGGCATGAAGCGCATCAGCGCAAAGGTGACCGTGATCAGCACCACGATGGTGATCAAGGCGGAAAAAAGCCTCTTGGCGATGTATCGCAGCAACGCGGCGGCCTCCTTATCGGCAGGATATGAACAAGATACCATAACTTGCGACGGCAGCGCAAGACGTCCTGCGGCGGCGTGCAACCCGGGCTGTAGGAGTACCATACATATTGGACAACGAGCACTAAAGGAGGGATAAAAGCAGAGAAAGAGGTCAAATCGGTTAGACTGTTGTTGCTACCACAACACTAACGAAAGGAACTCTTTCTCCATGAACA
>JAAZBU010000113.1 GCA_012513645.1 Clostridiales bacterium
CCTGCAGCTTGTCGGCCTCCAGGTTGGTCAGGCGGGCCAGGCGCATGTCCAGGATGGCCTGGGCCTGCACGTCGGTAAACTCAAACCGCTCCATCAGGCGGGCCTTGGCCGTGGGCGTATCGCTGGACGAGCGAATGACGTGCACCACCTCGTCGATGTTAAGCAGCGCCTTGAGCAGCCCCTCCAGGATGTGGGAGCGCGCCTTGGCCTTCTCCAAATCGTAGCGGGTGCGGCGGGTCACCACGTCCTTCTGGTGGTTGATATAGTGGAACAGGATGTCCTTCAGCGGCAGCACGCGGGGCTGGCCGTCCACCAGCGCCAGCATGATGGCGCCAAAGGTCTCCTGCATCTGCGTGTGCTTGTACAGGTAGCTGAGCACCACCTGGGGCTGCGCGTCCTTTTTGAGGTCGATAACGATGCGCATGCCGTTGCGGTCGCTCTCATCGCGCAGGTCGCTGATGCCGTCCAGGCGCTTCTCGTGCACGAGCTCGGCAATCTTTTGAATCAGGCGCGATTTGTTGACGGCGTAGGGAATCTCGCTGACGATGATGCGGTTGCGGCCGTTGTCCAGCGTTTCGATCTCGCTCTTGGCGCGCACCACGATGCGGCCGCGCCCGGTGTGATACGCCTCGCGGATGCCGCTGCGGCCCAGGATAACCCCGCCTGTGGGGAAGTCTGGCCCCTGGATGTGGGTCATCAGCTCGTCCATGGTGATGTCCGGGTTGTCAATCATGGCGACGGTGCCGTCAATCACCTCGCCCAGGTTGTGGGGCGGGATGTTGGTGGCCATGCCCACGGCAATGCCGCTGGAGCCGTTGACCAACAGGTTGGGGTAGCGGCTGGGCATCACGGAGGGCTGCATCAGCGTCTCGTCAAAGTTGGGGTAAAAATCCACCGTGTCCTTGTCGATTTCGCCAATCAGGTAACCGGACAGCCGGGTAAGCCTGGCCTCGGTATAACGCATAGCGGCCGCGCCGTCGCCATCCACTGAGCCGAAGTTGCCCTGCCCTTCCACCAGCAGCGAGCGGGTGGAAAAATCCTGCGCCAGGCGCACCATGGCGTCATACACGCTGCTGTCTCCATGGGGATGGTACTTGCCCAGCACTTCGCCCACGATGCGGGCGCTTTTGCGGAAGGGCTTGTCCGCCGTCATGCCCAGCTCGTTCATGGCGTAGAGAATGCGCCGGTGCACGGGCTTGAGGCCATCGCGCACATCGGGCAGCGCGCGGTTGATGATGACGGCCATCGCGTAGGAGATGAAGGAAGTTTTCAGTTCGTTTTCCAGGTCGGCCGGTAACAGCCTGTCTTTGATGTCGCTCATAAAGGTTCCTTACAGCTTGATGTACCGCGCACAGGCGGCCAGGCGCCGCGGAGCGGCGCACGGGGGTAACACGGAAATCGGGGCTATATCGGGGTGTACAGCAAACGCATGATTCGCCGCGCTGTCAATCAGATGTCCAGGTCGGCCACCAGGTCGTAGTTTTGCTCGATGAACTCGCGCCGGGGCTCCACCTGGTCGCCCATCAGCAGCGTCATGGCTTCATCGGCGGCCACGGCGTCGCGGGCGGTCACCTGCTTCATGGTGCGGGTTTCCGGGTCCATGGTGGTGACCCACAGCTGCTCGGCCGACATCTCGCCCAGGCCTTTGTAGCGCTGGATGTCGGGCTTGGGCTCGCGGCCAATCTCGTCCAGCAGCTTTTGCAGCTCGTTGTCATCGTATACATAGCGCTCCATCTTGCCGCGGCTTACCTTGTACAGCGGCGGCATGGCGATGTACACATAGCCGTTGTCAATCAGCGGGCGCATGTAGCGGTAGAAGAAGGTGAGCATCAAAATGCGGA
>JAAZBU010000114.1 GCA_012513645.1 Clostridiales bacterium
ATTGACGTCCTGACCAAGAAAGGAAGCACCATGCAGGCATTCGTCCGGCGCGCACAGCCCCACCAGATCCCCGGCGTGGAGGACTGGCTGGCTTCGCTGTTGCATGCGCGCGGGGTGCAGGGTGCCGCGCAGGCGGAGGCCTTTTTGTCGCCCAGGCTGGAGGCGCTGCACGACCCGCTTTGCATGCAGGGCATGGCGCAGGCCGTGGCCCTCATCCGCGAGCTGGGCGGGCGCAAGGCGCGGGCCGTGGTGTACGGCGACTACGATGTGGACGGCCTGTGCGCCGCTGTGATCGCCGAGGAGGCCCTGCGGGCTGCCGGGCTGAAGACCGTGGTGTACATCCCGGACAGGCATACCGAAGGCTATGGCATCAACGCCGATGCCGTGCGCAAGCTGGCGCCCCAGGCCGAGCTGCTGCTGACGGTTGACTGCGGCATCACCGCGGTGGACGAGGTGGCGCTGGCCCGGGAGCTGGGCCTGCGTGTGATCGTGACCGATCACCACCAGCCGCCGGATGTATTGCCGCCGGCCGATGCCGTGATCAACCCGCTGCTTGGGGGCTATGCCTTCCCCGGCTTGTGCGGTGCCGGCACCGCGTGGAAGCTGTCCTGCGCGCTGCATGGCTTGCCCTTTGCCGCCAAACAGCTGGACCTGGCGGCCATGGCCACCATTGCCGACATGGTGCCCCTGCTGGAGGAAAACCGCATCATCGCCTTCCACGGCCTGAAGACATTGGAGGCCACCAATCGCCCCGGCCTGCTGGCGCTGATGCGCGCCGCGGGCTTGACGCCCGGGCAGCGCGTGTCGGCCGACCGGGTCGGCTTTGGCCTGGCGCCCCGCCTCAACGCGGGCGGCCGGCTGACCACCGCGCAGGATGCGCTGCAACTGCTGCGCACCGCCCGGGATGAGGAGGCCGAAGCCCTGGCCCAGCGCCTGGACGACATCAACCGCGAGCGCCAGCAGCAGGAGCGGCAGGTGATCGACCAGGCCGAGGCCCTGCTGGCCGGGGAAAACCTGCTGCACGCCCACAGCATCGTGCTGTGCGGCGAGGGGTGGAACAGCGGCGTGGTGGGCCTGGCAGCCGGCAGGCTGGCCGAAAAGTACGGCTTCCCCACCGTGGTGCTCACCCGGGACGGCGATGCGGCCACCGGCTCCGGCCGTACGGCGGGTGGCATCGACCTGTACGAGGCGCTCAAGGCCTGCGGGGATCTGTTCACCCGCTTTGGCGGGCACAGGGCGGCCGCCGGCATGACATTGTCGGCGGACAATGTGCCCCTGCTGCGGCAGCGCTTTGACCAGGCTGTGCGCAGCCAGCTGGGGGGGCGCCCCCTGCTGCCCCAGGTGTACTACGATGTGCCCATTGACCTGGCCGACGTGCAGACCGGGGTGATTGAGCGCATGGACAGCCTGGCTCCCTTTGGTATCGGTAACCCGGCGCCCGCCTTTTTGCTGGAGAATGTGGACCTGGCCTCCGCCCGGCGTGTGGGCGCGGACGGCCGCCACCTGAAGATGGCCCTGCGCGCTCGGGGGCAGCTGCGCGACGGCATTGCCTTTGGCCTGGGCGACCGGGCGGAGGGTATGCCCCCGCAGCTGGATGCTGTGGTGCGCCTGTCGCTCAACGAGTATGCCGGGCGGGTCAGCCCGCAATTTCAGCTGCAGGCCTACCGCGCGGGGGAGCAGGCCTTTTTGCCCGACCCGGCGGGGGAACAGCGCGCCCTCTTGCAGGACTTGGCGGCCATCGCGTCGAATGTATCAAGGCTGCCCGCGCGGGCAGAAGAATGGCCTGGCGGCGATGTGCCCCTGCGGGGCACCCTGCTGCTGTGCCGCACGCATGACACCGCCCAGCAGATGCACCTGCGCTGGCCGCAGTTGGGCGTGGCAAGCGGGGATTATGCCGACCGCCGGGGCAGCAGCGCGGTGCTCTACCGCGTGCCGCTGGTGGCCATTCAGGCGCCCTGCGACGCGCTGGTGTTCTGCGACGGGCTGCTGGGCGAGGTCGAAGCCGCCTGGGCGGCCGAGTGCTTCCCCGAGGCCAGGCTGTACGCCATGCCCCGCGCCGCGGCGATGGAGGGCCTGCTGGCCCCCCTGCGGCTGAGCGTGGACGAGCTGCGCCAGGCCTATGTGCAGGCGCGCCGGGGTATTAGCCTGCTGGCCCTGGGGTGGACGCCTGCCCGTGCCCATGCCGCCGCCCTCATTTTGCAGGAGCTGGGGCTGGCACGCCTGGAGGATGACCGCCTGCACCTGCTGCCCATGACCAAGCGCGACCCCGCCGACAGCCTGCTCTACCGCCTGCTGCAATCATAAGGAGTACCCGTGGCCCACAGCAAGTTTGAATGCCTGACCTTGGAGGAAATGATCACCCGGATGCAGCAATACAATCCGGGTGCTGACCTTGCTGTGGTCGAAAAGGCCTTCCACTTTGCGCAGCAGGCGCACGACGGCCAGCTGCGCCGCAGCGGCGAGCCCTATTTTGTCCACCCGCAGAATGTGGCAAGCATTCTGGTGGACATCATGCTGGACGCCCCCACCGTGGCCGCCGGTCTTTTGCACGACACGGTGGAGGATAACGAAGCCATCACGCTGGACATCATCGAGAAGGAGTTTGGCCGCGAGATCATGGAGTTAGTGGACGGCGTGACCAAGCTGGGCCGTCTCAACTTCTCCGACCGGGAGGAGCAGCAGGCCGAATCTTTGCGCAAGATGATACTGGCCATGGGGCGGGATATCCGCGTGGTGTTGATCAAGCTGGCCGACCGCCTGCACAACATGCGCACGCTGGGCTTTCAGCCGGCGGAGCGGCAGGTGGCCATTGCCCACGAGACGCTGGACATCTACGCCCCCATCGCCCACCGCCTGGGCGTATATACCATCAAGCAGGAGATTGAGGACCTGGCGCTGCGCTACATCGACCCCGAGGGCTACCGCGAGGTGGCCCACAAGGTGGGCATCAAGCGCGTGGAGCGCGAGCAGCAGATACAGACCATCATCTCCACCCTTCGCGACAAGCTGGACGAGATGGGCATCAAAAACTTTGAGATCGAGGGCCGGCCCAAGCACCTGTACAGCATCTACCGCAAGATGGTCATTCAAAACCGGCACTTTGAGCAGATCTACGACCTGATTGCCACCCGCGTGCTGGTGGAGAACATACCGGACTGTTACTCCGTGCTGGGCGCGGTGCACACGCTGTGGAACCAGGTGCCCGGCCGGTTTAAGGACTATATCTCGGTGCCCAAGAACAACATGTACCAGTCGCTGCACACCACGCTGATCGGCGGGCGCAGCATCCCCACGCCCTTTGAGGTGCAGGTGCGCACCTACGAGATGCACCGCGTGGCCGAGTACGGCATCGCCGCCCACTGGAACTACAAGGAGGGCGTGCAGGGCGGCGGGCTGGACAAAAAGCTGTACTGGCTTCGCCAGATACTGGACTGGCAGTCCGAGACCCGCGACAGCAAGGAGTTTATCGACGGCCTGCGCACCGACCTGTTCAGCGAGGAGGTCTTCCTCTTCACGCCCAAGGGCGACATCGTCAACATGCAGCGCGGCGCCACGCCGCTGGACTTTGCCTACCGCATCCACTCCCAGGTGGGCAACGCCTGCGTGGGCGCCAAGGTCAACGGCAAGATGGTGCCCATCGACACCGAGCTGGTGACGGGCGACCGGGTGGAGATCATGACCTCCTCTGCCTCCAAGGGCCCCAGCATGGACTGGCTCAACGTGGTCAAGACCCAGCAGGCCAAGGCCAAGATCCGCCAGTTCTTCAAAAAGGAGCTGCACGGCGAAAACGTGCAGAAGGGCCGCGACATGCTGGAGCGCGAGGCCAAGCGCCGCGGCGTCAAGCTGGGGGAGATCACCAAGGCCGAGTACCTGGAGCCGCTGCTCAAGAAGTATGCCTTCACCGACCTGGAGGCCCTGTTCGGCGCGGTGGGCTTTGGCGGCCTGCCGTCCATCTACGTCATCTCCCGCCTGCTGGAGGAGCAAAAGAAGGAAACCGAGCAGGAGACCGTCAAAAAGGGCCCCACCTTGCCCGAGCCCAAGGAGGTGCTCAAGCAGGGCAAGCCCACCCACGGCATCTACGTGGAGGGCGGCCCGGGCATGCTGGTGCGCTTTGCCCACTGCTGTAACCCGGTGCCCGGCGATGAGATCGTGGGCTATGTGACCCGCGGCCGCGGCGTCACGGTGCACAAGTCGGACTGCGTGAACGCCATCAACTCCGAGCCCGAGCGCGCCATTCAGGTCAGCTGGGCGGACGAGGGCACGGGCACCTTCAACGCGGCGGTGCGCATCGTGGCCTACGACCACCCCAGCCTGCTGGGCGAGATCACCGTCTTTGTGTCCGACATGGGCGCGCCGGTGACCGCCGTATCCATGCGCAGCAACAAGAACGGCACGGTGACCATCCACATGGTCCTGCAGGTGACCAGCAAGGATCAGCTGCGCCAGGCCGTCACCAGAATACAGAAGCGCTCGGACGTGCTGGAAGCATTCCGCAGCGTAAGTTAGGAGAGTATATGCGGGCAGTGGTTCAGCGGGTGCGGGAGGCATCCGTCACCGTGGGGGAGGAGCAGGTAAGCGCCATTGGCCATGGGCTGATGGTGCTGATAGGCGTGGAGGCGGGCGACACCGAGAAGGACGCGCAGTACATGGCGGACAAAATCCGCAAGCTGCGCATCTTTGAGGACGCGCAGGGCAAGATGAACCTGGCCCTGGCGGACGTGGGCGGCCATGCCCTGCTGGTGAGCCAGTTCACCCTGCTGGGCGATGCCCGCGGGCAGAACCGCCCTGGCTTCACCCAGGCGGAGGAGCCCGAGCGCGCCAACACGCTCTACGAGCTGTGCTGCGATCACCTGGCCGGGGGCGGCATCCCGGTGGCAAGGGGGCGCTTTCGCGCCCACATGCATGTGGCGCTGGTCAATGACGGCCCGGTCACGCTGCTGCTGGACAGCCGCAAACAGTTTTAACTTTTTATTGATTCGATTGAAGGAGTATCCATGGACATCAAGGTAAAGGTTGTGCCCACCGGCGAATTGCAGGAAAACTGCTATGTCATCTACCTGCCCGAGCGCGAGGACGCGCTGCTGGTTGACCCCGGCGACGACGCCCATAAGATCAAGGAGGCGCTGGGGGACAGGCAGCCGGCCGCCATTTTGATGACCCACGGGCATTGGGATCACACCGGCGCGCTGTATGCCTTCCCGGGCGTGCCCATCTACATCCACCGCGAGGACGCGCCCATGCTCACCAAGACGCGCTTTCAGGCGGGCACCTTTGTGCGCGAGGTGGATCCCCGCCCTGAGGCGACGGACTTTGTGGCCGACGGGCAGATATTGAAGCTGGCCGGCATCACCATCCAGGTGCTGGGCACGCCCGGGCATACGCCGGGCGGTGTCAGCTACCGCATGGGCGATCACCTGTTCACCGGCGACACGCTGTTTGACGGCGACTATGGCCGCACCGACCTGCCCGGCGGCTCCATGGCGCAGATGCGCGAGTCGCTGCGCATGCTGCTGGGCCTGCACGGCCTGCGCGCCTATCCCGGGCACGGGTCTAATTTTATTATACCGTGAACGGGCAATCCGTGACGGATTGCCCTCGGCGCAAAACTTGCGTTTTGCACCGGGTTGCAGTTTTCGCTATGCCTGTGGCATGGCCGCGAAAACTGAGAGGTAGGCATGCCACTCGCTGCGGGGCAAGCACCTGCTCGCGGCATGCCTGCGTTGCCGGCGTACATGCCGCCGGCAACGATAGCCCTTGGTGGGGGAACCCCCTCCAAGACCTCTTCCTCGCGTGCCCTTCAATCGGCTCATTTTTCAAGAGGTCCCTATGCACCGTATCAGTATAAAGATCGACAGCCCGCGGCCCGACTACGTCAAGGAGATGGCCGAGGTCGCCGGGCTGTTTTTTGATGCGCCTGCGCTGACAGACGGCGAGGCCGACCTGTGCGTGCTGCATACCGAGCAGCTGGCGGAGGGCCAGCGCCGCTGCGACATCCGCCTGTCCGGCTGCCTGAATGGCGAGCACAGCAACACCCAAATATCCATGGCCGATCCCCTGGTGGACAAACGGTTGCACAAGCGGCAGGTGAAGCTGGCGCTGTACCATGCCCTCAAGCAGGCCACCGGGCAGCACCCGCCCTGGGGATCGCTGACAGGCATCCGCCCCACCCGCCTGATCTACGAGGCGCTTGGCGAGGGGCTGACGCTCAACCGCGCCTGCGCGCGCATGATGGATGTGTTTGATCTGCGGCCCGAGAGCGCCGGGCTGCTGGCCGTGGTGGTGGATACCCAGCGCAGGCTGCCACAGGCGCAACCCGATGAGGTGGACATCTACATCGGCATCCCGTTTTGCCCCAGCCGCTGCCGGTATTGCAGCTTCATCAGCATGCAGGTGGGCCGGGGCGAGCTGCTGGAACCCTATACCCGGGCACTGCTGCGGGAGATTGAGGGTGCCGTTGCCCTGGTGGCGCAAAGGGGCCTCAAGCCCCGCGCCTTCTACATGGGCGGCGGCACGCCCACCGCCATGCAGGCGGGGCAGCTGGCGCGCATATTAAAAGCGGCCCAGCCCCTGATGCGCCCCGCAAGGGAGCGCACGGTGGAGGCAGGCCGCCCCGACAGCATGGACGAGAACAAGCTGAAGGCCATCCGCGATGCCGGGGTGGAGCGCATCTCGGTCAACCCGCAGACGGCCTTTGACATGACGCTGGCCGCCATCGGGCGCGCGCATACAAGGGCGCAGGCCGAGCAGGCCTTCCGGCTGGCGCGCAAAGCTGGCTTTGACATCATCAACATGGATCTGATTGCCGGGCTGCCCGGGGAGGACGCCGCCATGTTTGAGCAGACGCTTAAGTGGGTGGCCGGCCTTGGGCCCGACAACCTGACGGTGCATACCCTGTGCGTCAAGCGCTCCAGCGACATGCACCGCCTGATGGATGCCCTGCCCGATGGCGAACAGGTGGCGCTGATGGTGCAGCTGGGCCGCGCCGCGGCGGAGGGTATGGGCATGGCCCCCTATTACCTGTACCGCCAGAAGCACATGGCCGGCAACCAGGCCAACGTGGGCTACGCCCTGCCGGGCCGTGAATGCCTGTACAATGTAGACACGATGGAGGACACCGTCAGCGTGCTGGCGCTGGGCGCGGGCGGCATATCAAAGCGCGTCACCCCCGGCCGCGAGCTGGTGACCCGCGCGCCCAACGTGAAGAATGTAGCGCAATATATCGACCGTGTGGACGAGATGCTGGACCGCAAGCGAGCGCTGTGGCCGTTGCGGGATGAGGCCGGCACCAATCCATAGTGCCGTGCCGCATGGCGGCAGGATTAGCCTTCCGGCAACGCGGATTCCTCCGCACCATCATCCTCGCCATGCCCGGGCAGCGCAATGATCTCCTGCCCGGCGATGCCTTGCAGGTCGCCGCTCATGCCGTAGAGGCTCGCGGTGACCTTTTGCAGTATTTTCTCCTGTGCCGCCCAGCGCCGCTGGGCCTGTTTCTTTTCGGTATCCAGCTGCTTGGCCATCTCGTCATAGGATTCGATGATGTAGCGGATGCGGTTGTTGAACTCCCCGCCCGTGAGGTATTGGTATATCATCTCGATTTTCACGTCCTTGCCCTGGGCGTTGCGGTTGGCGATGGCTACTTTGACGCATACCTCCCGCAGGAAGGTGGCCAGCATGATGACATACCGCGGCTTCACCAGCCACACGTTGTCGGCCAGCTGCTTAAAATCCTCCCCGCCGCCGTCGGTGGGGCTGAACACGATGACGCCGATCTGCGCCTTTTCCGCGGCCAATTCATCCCTTAGCTTGCCCAGCCAGGCGGGCTGGTAGGTTTTTGCGTTCTTGCATTCCCACAGGATCAGGCCGCAGTTGGCATAAAACTGCTCGTTGACCACCTGGCGGATATCGGAGCCCCGCTCTCCTTTTTTTACCTCATCGATGCTATCGTAGGGGAATGCCGCGCGCAGGCCCTGCTCGACGTCCAGCTCAAGAATTTCGCCCTGCAGCTGTTGAGAGCCCTGCTCGGCCACCTGCTTGGCGGTGGTCAGCTGCTCGCGCAGCCTGCTGATGGTCTCCTCCTGCTCACGGATTTTCGTGTTGAAGTCCTCCGAGGCCTTCAGCGTTGCCTCCTCGCGGATGGTCCGCTCCTTGGCCATCAGCTCCTTGCGGGCGGTCAGCTGGGCGTCCTCCTTGGCCTGGTTGGCCCGGCTTAGCTCCTCTAACAGCGCTTTCAGCTGCTCGCGCAGCTGCTTTTCGCCTTCCTTGGCGCTCTCGGCCTGCTGGCGCAGCCGGTCGGTCTCAAGCTCGGTCGCCAGCTGCGCCTTTTTCAGCTCCAGTTCTGTGGATTGCCTGGCCTTTTCCAGCGCCGCCTGGGCGGCCTGGCGCTCGCGGGCCAGCTGCAGGTCAGCAGCCTGCTGCGCCTCGGCCAGGGCGTCTGCCACAGCCTGGCGGACCCGCGCCTGGGAGGCATCATCATACTCCTTGCGCAGGGTTTGAGACTGCTCGTCCTTGGCGCGCTGCAGCTCATCCTCAATATGGTGCTGAATGGCATCGGAAATTTCGAAGCTTTTTTTACAATAGGGGCAGGTGATGTTGGATTGCATGGCTCTGCTCCTTTACATGTCCGGGAAAGGGCTGTCAGCGCCGCAGCCGCAGGTCCTCGCCGAAGAAGGCCAGCGTGAGGCACTGGCGCTCGTCCAGCAGCCGGCTGGTCAGGCGCTCGGTGTAGCGGGTCTTGAGCTCCGTCAGGCTCAGGTTGGTGCTGATGACGGTGTTGAGGCCCATGCGCTGACGGTGGTCGATCAGGGCAAACAGCTGCTCCACCGTGATGCCCTCCCACAGCGGCTCGGTGCCCAGGTCGTCTATCAGCAGCAGGGGCACGCGCATGTGGGTGTCATCTATTTGCTCGCCGCTGCGGGCGAAGTACTGCGCGCGGATGCGGTTGAGCAGCATGTTGGCCGTCAGCGCCAGGGCATGCACCCCGCGGCCCGTGGCGCGCACGCCGATGGCCCGCAGCAAAAAGGTCTTGCCCAGGCCGCTGCCGCCGTACAGCAGCAGGCTGCGCACCCGGCCATCGGGCAGGCTGTCGGCATAGGCCTCGCACTGCTCCCGCAGCAGGCGGGTGTAGGCCCGCTGGCTCACGCCCTTGCCGGGCAGCGGCGTGGCCGGGATCAGCTGCTCGTCATAGTTTTCAAAGGTCTGTGTTTCGTCCCGGAAGGCGGCATCGGTCAGCAGCTCCTGATAGCGCTTCATGGCGCAGGCGCACAGGGCCTTTTGCCCGTCGCCGGTGTAGCCGCTGTCCTGGCACAATTCGCAGTCGTAGATGGGGGACAGGTAGTCTGCCGCGTAGCCGCTTTGGGCCAGCAATTGCTCGATGCGGGCGTTGCGCTTGAGGGTATCCTGCTCAATGCCCTGGGGCACGATGCCGTTTAGCGCCTGGCGCAGGCCGGCAAAGATGGCCCGGCGGCGCTCATCAATCAGGCGGCCGATCTCCGGGTTTTTTTCGGTGGCCTCCTGCTCGCGGCGCTGCTCCTCCTGTTCGTTGCGGGCCTGTATCTGCCGGCGCTCGGCCAGCACCTTTTGCAGCAGCTCAGGGTTTGTCATACTTGCGTGCCTCCTCCAGCATTTTGGCCACGCTGCCCGACAGCTGTTCCTCGGTATAGTCGCGCTGCGCGTAGCGCTGGGCGCTCACGGTCTTTGGGGCCTTGCCGCCCGCGGGCTGCGCCGGGGCAACCTTGGCCGCGGCCTCCGCCGTGGTGATGCCCTGCTCCCGCCAGGCCTTGAGGCGCTTTTCAATGTCCTCAAACCGGCCGCGGCGCGCGGCTACATCCCGCGCGGCCAGCACAATCAGCTCGTGGGGGGCGTCTTGCAGCAGTGCTTCGTAGGCCTTGAGGATCAGCGTGGCGCTGGTGCGCACGCCCAGCGCGTCCAGCACCTCGCGCGCGCCGGCCAGGCCGCGGCTCTCGTCGGCAATTTGCTTTTCCACCTGCCGGGCATCCCGGCCCTGGGTATTGCGCCTGCGCAATCCCTCCAGAATGCCATTGAGGTAGCCAAAGGACGGGTTGGAGGCCTTGACCGTCTCGGCGCAGGCAGCCAGTATGCCGTCGTGGGTGAAGCCCCAGTCCTGCGTCCACTGGCGGTAGAGGCGCAGCTCGTCCTCGGTGGGCAGCCGGCGCATATTAAAGCGCCGCAGCACCGCCCTGGCCCCGTCGCTGATGTGCTTGGAGTGGCTGAGGTACTGCTCGGCCTCCTCCGGCGTCTTTACACCGTCCTCGGCCATGGTGGCCGCCAGCTTTTGCGCGGCCTTGAAGGTGAAGCTGACGCCGCGCGTGTCCATGCAGTAGGTCAGCAGCATCATCACCACCTCCTGGGGCAGGTGCATCTCGTTGACCCACTCAAAGGCCATGGCAATCTCGCTGGGGCGTATCTTGCGCCGGTTTTGAAACAGCGCGTAGACGGCCTCGGAAAAGGCGATGTAATCCCGATCGCCGCCCGGCGCGTCCTGCCCGGTGAGCATGCGTTCGCCCAGGTGGTAAAACCGGTAGCGCGGCGGCTTGTCGCTGACGCGGCTCAGCAGCCGGCGGCGTTCCCAGTAGCGCAGGGCGGCCTCGATGCGGTCCTCGCCCAGGCCCAACTCCAGCGCCATCTCGGGCACGCCAAAGCTGCTGTCCTGCTGCTGGCAGTGGTACAGCGCGCTGAGATATACCTTCACATAGTCGCCGTCGGCCCCCGGCATGTACTCGGTGATGAACAGGTTCTCCAGCGCCGTTACGCCAAATACCCTGTGCTGGCCGTCAAACTCAAACATGGGCATCCTCTTCAGGTTGATTGGTCAGTGATGGGGCCTCCTCCAGCCCGGGCCGCCGGTAGGGATCCACCGCCAGCGCCCGGGCCACGCAGGCGTCTATCTCGCCCTGTGTGACAGGGGGTGGGGCTTCCCCGCCAAAGCGGATGTGCAAAAAGAACTCCCTGGTGCCCGCGTTGCCCGTCACCGGGCTGTGGGTCAGCTGCTGCACGCCGGTACCCGGCAGGGCATTCAGGTCGTCCATCAGCTGGCGCAGCAGCGGGGCATAGGCATCGTCCCGCAGGGTGCCGCTCTGGCGTGCCTGGGCGCTGTCTACCTCAAACAGGGGCTTGACCAGGCAGATGAGGTCGCCTGTTTCCTGCATGGCACGCCCAAACAGCGGCACGCCCTTGCGCAGCGACAGGTAGCTCAGGTCGCACGTGCCCAGGTCGGGCACCGGGTCCAGCGTGCGCAGCGCATCGTCGCCGATGTTGGTGCGCTCCATGTTGATGACCCGCGGGTTTTGCCGCAGGCTGCCGGTCAGCTGGCCGTAGCCCACATCCACCGCGTACACGGCTTGCGCCCCATGCGTCAGCAGGCAGTGGGTGAAGCCGCCGGTGGAGGCGCCGGCATCGATGCACACCCGGCCCCGGGGGCTGAGGCCAAAGTCGCTAAGCGCGCCCTCCAACTTCAGCCCGCCCTTGGATACATAGCGCTCGCTCAGGCCGCGCACCTGGATGCTGTCCTGCGGCTTAACCCGCTGTCCGGCCCGCGCGCGCTGCCCATTGACGTAGACGCGGCCACTCATGATCAGAGCCGCCGCATCCTTGTCATCCCGGGCGATCCCCTGCTCCGCCAGCCGGTGTGCCAGCAGCAGCCTCATACCGAGGTCATTTCCTGCTTGAGGGCGGCCAGCACGCGCCGCTCCATGCGGGAGACCTGCATCTGCGTCATGCCCATCTTCTGCGCGGTGGCCTGTTGGGACAGGCGCTCGCGGAAGCGGTAGGCCAGCAGCTTTTTCTCGTTGTCGGCCAGGCTGCGCATGGCGCTGCGCAGGTCCTCGCGGGATTCGAAGGCGTCAAAGCCCGATTCCTCCCCGCCTAACTTGTCAAACAGCATCAGCCCGTTTTCATCCGGCGCATCAAAGGAGGCCACCTGGGATTTTTCCCGCATGGCCTGCACGTCGATCACCCGCTGGATATCCCAGCCCAGGGCGTCGGCCAGTTCCTGTGCCAGGGGCTCGCGGTGCAGGTTCTGGGTCAGCTGCTCGGCCATGCGGTCCATCTGGATGCCCTGCTCGCGCAGCCCGCGGGGCAAGCGCACCATCTGCGCCCGGTCGCGGATATGGTTGCGCAGGGTGCCGATGATGGTGGGGGTGACATAGGTGGTGAAGCGCAGGCCGCGGTGGGGGTCAAACCCCTTGAGGGCCGATACCAGCGCCAGCGCCGCCACCTGCCGCAGATCCTCCAGGTCAATCCCTCTGCCTGAAAAACGGGCAGCGATGGCATAGCTCAGGGGCAGCGCGGTGAGCGTCGCCGTTTCCAGCGTGTCCTCGCGCGGGTCCAGGGCGTACGCCATGGCTGTCTCGTGTATCAGGTCTGCATTCATGCTATACGGCCACCGCTGGCAGGGTCATGTTGATGCTGTATATGCCGCAGGAGTCGCCCTCCAGCCGCACGTCCGTCGCCAGCGCGCCCAAGATGAGGTGCGCCACCTCCGGGTCAGCCGGCACGCACTGCTGGTAGGCTTCGGCCCGCTGCGCGCTCATGCGCACAAACAGCTCGCCTTCCCGCAGCTCGCAGTCCAGCTCCACATGGTGCACGGGGCGGGATTGGTGCGTCAGCAAGGCAAAGGCCTCGTCGCTTGCGCTGCGCAGGTCGGCGATCATGTCCACGGACAGATTGGCCAGCACGCCTACTGCGCTCAGGGCAGAGTGAAACACCAGGCCCCACTCATCCTTGGCCGGCACCGTGAGGGACATTTTGTTCATACCTTTGATACCACCTTTATGTTGTCAATGGGCAGGCAGTCCAGCAGGTTTGCCTGCGCGTCGATCGCATCGTCGCACCACCAGTCCATGGGGGCGAGCAGCGTGATGCCTTCATCCGGCAGGTTGAGGTACACCGGGATGCTGCCGGGCATCTTGTGCAAAATTGCCTCGCAGCACGGCATCTGATTGCGCTGCAGTTTCAAGTATAACTTGACCGGGGCTTCCTTTGCAAGTGCCGCGGGATCGCGCGGCGGTTCGGGCACGGCGGGGGCGCCCGAAGGGGTCAGCGGCACGATGCGGTCGGCCAGCAGCTTGGTCTCCTCATCCTCGCGCACGGACAGCTTGCCGGTGATGATGACCGCCGTATCCTCGCTCAGGTCGCGGCCATAGCGCTCCCACACCGCGGGGAACAGCAGGCACTCTATCTGCCCGGTCAGGTCCTCCAGCACAGCAAAGCCCATCATGCTGCCCTTGCGCGTGGCCTTGGCCCGCAGGGAGACGATCATGCCGCCCATTTTCACCTGGCGGCCGTCCTCGCCCAGGCCGTGGTCCTCCCGCTCGGCCAGCTCGGACACATAGGCCGTGTTGTGGGGCAGGCCGTCCAACGCGTCCGCGTATTCATCCAGCGGGTGGCCAGAGATATATACGCCCGTCATCTCCTTCTCCATGGACAGGCGCATGCGCCAGGGGTATTCGGGCAGGTCGGGGTAGCTGTTTACCTCCTGGCGGGGGGCAGCGCCCGCCGCCAGGTCAAACAGGGATACCTGGCCCGCGATGTTGTTGCGCTTCATGGTGCTGCCGGCGTCCATCACATCCTTAAACACATTGATGCACTGCACGCGCGTGCCGCCCAGCCCGTCAAAGCAGCCTGCCTTGATCAGGCTTTCCACGGCCAGCTTGTTGACGCTCTCGGCGTCCACCCGGCGGCAAAAGTCGAAGATATCCCGGTAGGGGCCCCTGGCCTCGCGCTCCGCAATGATGCGCTGCACGGCCTTTTCCCCGATGGACTTGATGGCCGCCAGGCCAAAAACAATGCCCTTGCGGCCCTGCTCATCATGCCCCACTGTAAACCGGGCGGACGAGCGGTTGACATGGGGCGGCATCACCGGGATCTGGTGCTTGCGGCAGTAGTGGATGTAGGTTGCCACCGCCGTGGCCGAGCCCAGGAAGGAGTTCATCATCGCGGCCATAAACTCCTCCGGGTGGTGGTACTTGAGCCAGCCCGTCTGCACGGCGTTGACGGCATAGGCCGCCGCGTGGGATTTGTTGAAGGCATAGCTGGCAAAGGAGGCCATCTCGTCAAATATCTTTTCGGCGGCCTGGGGGCTGACGCCCTGCTTGACCGCGCCGGGCACGCCGTCCTCCTCGGAGCCGTATATGAAGAACTGCCGCTCCTTCATCATCACGTCGTGCTTTTTCTTGCTCATGGCGCGGCGCACCAGGTCGCTGCGGCCATAGCTGTAGCCCGCCAGGTCGCGCACGATCTGCATCACCTGCTCCTGATACACCATGCAGCCGTAGGTGACATCGAGGATGGGGGCCAGCAGCTCCGTGTGGTACTGAATGCTGCTGGGATCGCGCTTGCCCTGGATGTAGCGGGGGATGGACTCCATCGGCCCTGGCCGGTACAGCGAAATGGCCGCGATGATGTCCTCAAAGTTCTCGGGCCGCATGTTGGTCAAAAAGGTGCGCATGCCGCTGCCTTCCAGCTGGAACACGCCGTCGGTGTCGCCCCGGGAGATCATCTGGTACACCGCCGGGTCATCCATGGGGATGTCCTCCACCTTTAAATGGATGCCCTGGCGGGCCAGCATGTCCAGCGTATCCTGGATCACCGTCAGCGTGCGCAGGCCCAGGAAGTCCATCTTCAGCAGGCCCAGCTTTTCCACAACGCCCATGGCGTACTGTGTGGTGATGACCTCGTCATTGGTCTGCAGGGGCACATACTCGGTGACGGGCTTGCGGGTGATCAGCACGCCCGCCGCGTGGGTGCCGGCGTGGCGGGGCATGCCCTCTAACAGCAGCGCGGTGTCGATCAGGTGCTTGGTGCGGCTGTCGTTTTCATATTCCGTCCGCATGTCGTGGTTGACACGCAGGGCCCTGTCCAGCGTGATGTCGAGCTCCCGCGGGATCATCTTGGCGATGCGGTCGGTCTCCTGATAGGTGTAGCCCAGCACGCGCCCCACATCGCGGATGACGCCGCGGGCGGCCATGGTGCCAAAGGTGATGATCTGCGCCACGTGGTCGTGCCCGTATCGGCGGGCCACGTAGTCGATGACCTCCTGGCGGCGCTCGTAGCAAAAGTCGATGTCGATGTCGGGCATGGAGATGCGCTCGGGGTTTAAAAACCGCTCAAACAGCAGCGTGTACTTCATGGGGTCTACCTGGGTAATCTGCAGGCAGTAGGCCACCATGCTGCTCACCCCGCTGCCGCGGCCCGGGCCCACGATGATGCCGTTGTCGCGCGCGTACTTGATAAAATCCCACACGATGAGGAAGTAGTCCACATACCCCATGCCCACGATGGTATCCACCTCGTACTGCAGGCGCTTGCGGGCATCGGGCGGGTTGTCGGGGTAACGCCGGGCAAACCCCTCCTCCAGCAGCCGGCGGAACAGCCCCTCGGCGGTCTCGCCCTCGGGCACCGGGTAGAAGGGCAGGTGCGTGCTGGCAAAGTCAAAGTCCACCCGGCATCGCTTGGCGATCTCCTGCGTGCGCTCCACCGCGTCCGCCAGGTCGGGAAAGAGTGCGCGCATCTGCTCCTCGCTTTTTACATACAGCTCCTCGGTGTCCATGCGCATGCGGTTCTGATCTTCCAGCGTCTTGCCGGTCTGTATGCACATCAGCACCTCCTGGGCGGGGGCGTCCTCCCGGGCCAGGTAGTGGCAGTCGTTGGTGGCCACCAGCGGGATGCCCGTCTCGGCCGACAGGCGCACCAGGCGCGGCAGCGCGACCTTTTCCTCGCGGATGCCGTGGTCCATCACCTCGATGAAGTAGTTGCCCTGCCCCATGATGTCCTGCATCAAAAGCGCGTGCTCGCGCGCATCCTCGTAGCGGCCGTCCAGCAGCAGGCGGGGCAGTTCGCCCGACAGGCAGGCGCTCAGGGCGATCAGACCCTCGTGGTGCTGCCGGAGCAGGGCATAGTCGATGCGCGGCTTGTAGTAAAAGCCGCGGGTAAACCCTTCGCTCACCAACTTCATCAGGTTCTGGTAGCCGGTGTTGTTTTCGCACAGCAAGATCAGGTGGCTGTATTCGCGCGACAGCGCCTGCTTGTCCTCCATATCGGGGCAGATATATACCTCGCAGCCGATCACCGGGTGGATGCCGGCATCGCGGCATGCCTGGTAAAAGTCCACCACGCCGTACATTGCGCCATGGTCGGTCACGGCGCAGGCATCCATGCCCAGGGCCTTTACCTTCTTCACCAGGTCGCGGATGCGGCAGGCGCCGTCCAGCAGCGAGTACTCCGTATGCAGATGCAGGTGTGCGAATGCCATGATCTTCCTCCTTGACCCCCATATTATAGCCTATTGCGCAAGGGCAGGACAACCTTGTGTTAGCCGCCTGTTTGTTCTATACTGGGCCCGGAAAGGCAGGCACAGGCATGGAAAACAGCACGATCGCGGCAGTCGCCACCCCACCGGGCAAGGGGGGTATTTCCATTGTTCGCATCAGCGGCCCGCAGGCGGAAGCGCTGTTGCATCAGGTGTTTCGGCCGGCGGGCGGGCAGCCCGGCTTTCCAAGCCATCTGTTGCTGTACGGGCACGCCATGCGCGGCAGCGATGTGATTGACGAGGGCATGGCCGTGCTGATGAAGGCGCCCCGCAGCTACACGCGGGAAGATGTGGCCGAGATCCACCTGCACGGCGGCGAATACGTGACGGGCGCTTTGCTCTCGGCGCTGTGGGCGCTGGGGGCCGTGCCCGCCCAGCCGGGGGAGTTCACCAAGCGGGCGTTTCTCAATGGCCGGGTGGATCTCAGCCGGGCCGAGGCCGTGATGCAGCTGATCGAGGCATCGGGCGAGCAGGCGGCCCGCGCCGCGGTGCGCGATTTGCAGGGCGGCGCCAGCGCCTTTATCCGCGGCGCGCAGGCGGAGCTGACCGACATCCTGTCGGGCGTGGCGGCGGCGCTGGATTACCCGGAGGAGATTGACGAGCAGGAGGCCCTGCGCGGCCTGCTGCCCCGCACCCGCGCGCTGGCCGGGCGGCTGGCCGCCGCCTGCGATGAGCGCGCCGCCCGCATCCTGGAGCGGGGCTTTGAGGTGGCCATCGTGGGCCGCCCCAATGTGGGCAAGAGCTCGCTGCTCAACACCCTGCTGGGGGAGGAGCGCGCCATCGTGACCGATGAGGCGGGCACCACCCGGGACATCGTGCGCGGCACGGCCTCGCTGGGCGGCGTGCGCGTCAACTTTTCCGATACCGCGGGCATCAGGGACAGCGGCCACAAGGTGGAGC
>JAAZBU010000010.1 GCA_012513645.1 Clostridiales bacterium
AGGCCCATCCAGTCGATCATCACGCCCATCAATACCGGCCCCAGCGTCATGCCGATGCCGTATACCGCCTGAAACAGCCCCATGCCCGCGGCGCGGCGCTCGGGCGGTATATCGCGCACGCACTGGCCCAGCAGCGTGCCAAAGGTGCAGGCGCTGGCAATGCCGGCCAGCGGCTGGCACAGGTACAGCATCATCATGGACCCGGCCAGCGGCGCCAGCACGCAGTACAGCGCGGCGCATAAAAAACCAATCATCAGGATGTAGCGCACGGGCACCCGCCGCAGCATCCAGCCGGACATGAGTATATTGGCCAGCACCGTGGGCACCATCAGCGCGATGTTGAGCAAGCTCAGCTGCGCCTCCTGCGCGCCCAGGCGGATGGCCAGGTTGACCGTGAAGCTGATGTAGGTGCTGAATGCCACCAGCTGTGTGAGAATGCCCAGCAGCGAGGTGCGCTGCATATAGGGGTCCCGCGCTACCTCCAGCATGCTGCCCCAGGTGGTGGCCTGGCCGGGCTTGGGCTGCTCCTTCACCATCAGGCTCATGGCAAAGCACAGCGCCGCCGACAGCGCGCCCATCCAGAAGGCGGAGCGAACGCCCCAGCCTGCCACCAGCCACGCGCCCAGCGTGTAGCACAGCAGCCGGCCGGACTGGTTGGCCACATTGAGCTGCGATATGCGCCGCGGCGCCTCCGTTGCCGGGTAATAGCTGCCATACAGCACCGTGAAGCTGACCCACGCCGAGGAGGATACGCCCATCAGCGCGCGCAGCCACAGAAAACTATGCGGCGTATACCACTTAAGAAAGCCGAACCCGGCCACCGTCAGCAGCCCGCAGCCCAGCACAATGAAGGGCTTTTGCCGGCCCATTCGGTCGGCCGCCATGCCCAGGGGCAGGCGCAGCAGCATCTGGCTGAGGCCATACAGCCCGGCCACCAGGCCCATAAAGGCCGCGCTGACACCCATGCGCTGCAGCTCCGCGTTGAGGAAGGGCGTGGTGGCGTACTGCGAAAACCAGAATACGCCGGTGGTCCAGAACATCAGGCGGGCCGAGCGCATGGCGCCGCTGTTTTTTTCGTGGGTTGCGGTCATGGATACTCCTGTCTGCCGGCCGGCGGCCGGGTGTGTTCCTCACAGGATAGGGCAAACGGCGCAGCTTTTCAAGGAGTGAACATCATCAGCACATAACAGGCAACACAAAGCAGGAAGCGGCCGGATGGGCAATGCCACGCCGGCCGCTTCCTGGATGCGGCAAAAGGTCTGTTGCGGGATGAGGTGCCGCTGTGTTACGGCTTGCTCTCCACATCGGAGGAGACCCAGCTCTTGTTTTCCTCCAGCACCTCTTTTTCGTGCATGCGGAACGTCAGCATCATCAGGCTGTCCGTCAGGTGCACGTTGCTCACAACCACCTGCGGCGGGGCCGTGATATCCATGGCGGCAAAGTTCCAGATGCCCTTGATGCCGCCGGCGGCCAGCGGCTCCACCAGTGCCTGCGCCTTGTCGCCCGGGGTGCAGATGATGGCGATGTCTGTGGGCGATTTGGCCAGGTACTTGCTCAGCGACGAGATGTTGAACACCTTGACGCCGCTGATCTTTTTGCCAACCAGCTCGGGGTCGCTGTCAAAAATGGCTTTGAGCCGGAAGCCACTGTCGGGAAAGCCCTTGTATTGCGCCAGCGCCCGGCCGATGTTGCCCGCGCCGATGATAATGACATCATGGGGGCGGTTGATATCCAGGATATCGCCGATGGAGCGGCGCAGCAGCGCCACATTGTAGCCGCGCCCGCGCCGGCCAAAGCCGCCAAAGGCGTTGAAATCGTGGCGGATCTGGGAGTCGGTCAGGTTCATGCGGCGCGCGAGGTCCTTGCTGGACAGGTCGATGAAGCCCAGGGCTTCCAGGTCCCGCAGCTGGCGGTAGTAGGCGGGCATCCGACGCATCATGGCGTCGGATGCGCGGTCGGGTACCTTGTTGGTCATATGGTTTTCTTACCTCACTTCTTTTGCGTGGTGCAGCCGCACTTGCGCATCATGCGCAGCGCGAGCTTTTCCTGAATCGTGCCCGGAATATCCAGCCAGTGCCTGGTCTGCTGGCAATCCGTGCAGGTGAATGTCTCCCGGTGGCGGCCCAGTTTAAAATCCCGCTCCATCTTGCGGATAATCAGGGCATCCTCAACATCTCGCTGATCGGGCAGGTGGTCAAAGTGCATGCGCAGCACGTCAGCGTCTTCATAGAGGGATTGGTTGGCGCTTTGCGCCACGAAGCGGCCATCGGCGTAGCGCCCGGTCTCGATCAGGCCCACGCCCATCCCCACGTTGAACTCATCCAGCACGAAAAAGCTTTCGGGCGCGCCCTCCTTGATGGAGGTCAGGCCGATGCGCTGGCGCTCCTGCACCAGGTACTTGTGGGTGCGCAGGCTGTGGTTGTACAGCAGCAGGGACGTGGCCTCTTCATCCAGCTTGTAGTAATCCTGATACACGGCGCCGCAGGTGGTGCGGATGCCATCCTCGCCCGTGGCGTCGTTGTGGGGCTCGCCGTCGGTATCCCCGGGGAACAGCATGGGCGTCATGTCCCGCTTGAGCAAAATGATCTGCCCCTCGGGCGACTGGACGCGCAACTCGTTGACCTGGACGGAGCTGCCGTTGACCGGCAGCGTGAGCAGCGGATTCCCCTCCTGAAAACTGTAACCCATCTTCATCAATTCTTCAATCAATTTTCCCATCGCATATCTCCTCTGGGTCTACAATGAATAGGCTCCCGCCAAATGCATCCGCTTTACAAATAATACTAATTTTATCACGTTAACGTTAAAAAGGGAAGGATTTTCTTTCAATATTGCAAAAATATGCAGGAAGTCGTCGAAATTTTGACGGCAACACGTTTATTTTATGTGGAATGTTGCGTATTTACGTGCATTTCTTTGCGCCATCCCTCACAACAATGCGCCCTTGCCCGCCTCCCTTGTCCTTCGATTGACAAGCATCGCCGGCCCCAGTACAATAGCGCTGGAAAAGGAGGACGGCATGACGATTCGCGATTTGGCCGACAAGCTGGGCAGCCGGGTGCTCATCGGGCATGACAGGCTGGACCAGCCCGTCTACAGCGCTTGCTGCTCTGATCTGATGAGCGACGTGCTGGCCTTTGTAACGGAGAAAACCGTGCTGCTGACCGGGCTTACCAACATGCATGTGCTGCGCACGGCAGAGATACTGGACCTCAAGTGCCTCATCTTCGCCCGGGGCAAAATGCCCGGGCAGGAGATGCTGGAGCGCGCGGAAGAGATGGGGCTGGTGGTGCTGTGTTCGCCGCACACCATGTTTACCTCCGCCGGGCTGCTGTACGAGGCCGGGCTGCGCGGGGCGCTGATGCCGTCCGGCGCTGCGCAGCAGAGCGCTTCATGAGCGCCTCGGCGCTGGACAAGCATTACCCCATCCAACATGGCGATTATACCCGCGCGGGCGAGGCCTCGGCGGATATCAAGCGCACGCTGCGCCAGCTGGGCGTGAGTGCCGACATGATGCGCCGGGTATCAGTGGCCGCCTATGAGGCGGAGATGAATATGGTCATACACAGCCTGGGGGGCGAGATGTGCCTGCAGGTGGAGGCCGATCACATCCGCCTGACCACGCAGGACGTGGGGCCGGGCATCGCCGATATCGACAGCGCGATGCGAGAAGGCTTTTCCACCGCCAACGAGGAGGCCCAGAGCATGGGCTTTGGCGCGGGGATGGGCCTGCCCAACATCAAGCGCAACGCCGATGCGTTTGATATCCAAAGCCAGCCGGGGCAGGGCACGCGCATCGAGGCCGTCTTTTACCTGTCATAATCAGCGATACAGCGGGATTCCGTTTGACATTCTGCCGGCGGGCCATGGTGGCCCGCGGGTGCTGTTGGGGTATTCCCCCGGCACCCTGAAAGGAGCGTCCAGCCCGTGGAAGCCAGGTATCATTCTGTCACACTGGATAAGGAGAGCTGCCGGGGCTGCTCCAACTGCCTGATGCACTGCCCCACGCAGGCCATCCGCGTGCGCGGCGGCCGGGCGCACATCATCAAGGAGCTGTGCATCGACTGCGGACAGTGCATCCGCGTGTGCCCCTATCATGCCAAGGTGGCCATGACCGACATCCTGGAGGATCTTGACCGCTTCTCGCACCGCATTGCCCTGCCGGCGCCCAGCTTCTTTGCTCAGTTCGGGCGCAGCATCCACAGCCTGGGGCAGATCCTGGATGCGATACGCGCCATCGGCTTTGACGAGGTGTACGAGGTGGCCCGCGGCGCCGATGCGGTGACCCGCGCCCTGCGCGAGCTGCTGCGCGACCGGCATCGCCCCCGGCCGCTGATTTCCTCCGCCTGCCCCACGGTGACGCGCATCATCCAGGTGCGCTTCCCCGGCCTGATTGATCATATTGTGCCCCTCAAGCAGCCCATGGAGGTGGCCGCCGCCGCTGCCCGCAGGGAATACTGCAAGGCCCGCGGCGTGCAGCTGGCTGAGGTGGGCGTATTTTTCATTACGCCCTGCCCGGCTAAGATGACGGCCATCCGCAGCCCCATTGGGCAGCGCGCCTCCCAGGTGGATGGCGCCATCTCCATCCAGGAGGTGTATGCCGCCGTGCTGCCCGAGTTGGAGCGCTTCAAGGGCTCAAAGACCATGCCGGCGGCCACCCCCAGCGGCCTGCGCTGGGCCGCCGCCGGCGGCGAGAGCGAGGCCTCGCTGTGCGAGAACAGCCTGGCGGTGGATGGCATCGACAATGTGATCCGCGTGCTGGAGGAGATTGAAAACGGCAAATTGAGCGACCTGGACTTTCTGGAGGCAGCCGCCTGTGTGGGCGGCTGCGTGGGCGGGCCGCTGGTATATGGCAACAACTATGTGGCCCGCAACACCCTGCGCGCCCTGGCGCGCGACCTGCCCGGCCGCGACCCGGAGGAGGCCGCCGATGGCGCGCCGCCGCTGCCCTCCTCCCTGCGCCTGGAGGAGCCCATCCGCCCCAATGGCGTGATGAAACTCAGCGACGACATGGACCGCGCCCTGGCCATGATGGACGAGATGGATGCCATCGCCGCCCGGCTGCCGGGGTACGACTGCGGCTCCTGCGGCTCGCCCAGCTGCGCCGCCTTTGCAGAGGATATCGTGCGCGGCTACTGCAAGGAGCTGGATTGCGTGTACCTGCTCAAGGACAGGCTCAAGATCATGGCCCAGCAGATGGTGGATTTGAGCCAGACGCAGCGGGAGTAAGCACATCCTCCCAACATACAAAAAGGCAGGAGACATCAGCGTCTCCTGCCTTTTGCATGGGCAAAGCTTTCCGTATCAGGCCCCGTAATTCTCCAGCCGATGCGGCTGCTCGATGCGGATGTTGCGGTGGCCGTCCAGGCGGATGATGCCCTCGCGCTTGAGCTCGGCCAGCTTGCGGTTGAGGGTTTCGGGCGCGGTGCCGATCATGCGGGCGATCTCCTCCTGGGTGAGGGACCGCGCGGCGCCGTTCTCCCCCTGCCAGAGCAAAAAGCGGCACACCCGCTGCATCACGTCCCGGATGGACAGGATCTCCAGCAGGCTTCTGTCCCGCTCGTGGGCGGCGCTGTAGTACTGGATGATTTTGAGGCCGATGGCCGGGTTGCGCATCAGCACGTCGCGCAGGCCCACCTCCGGCAAAAAGCAGATGCCCGTCTTTTCCAGCGCGATGGCGGTCTCCGGCGCGTGGCTCTGGTGAAACAGGCTGTTGCCGCCGTAGAAGTCCCCTTCGCGCAGCACATCCAGGATGCGCTCCTCCCCGTGCAGGTCGTAGCGCACCAGCTTGAGCGAGCCCGAGCGCACGATGTAGACGCCCTGAATGGGATCGCCGGCGGTGAACAGCGTGGCCTTTGGCTCCAACTCGCGGCGGCGCACCAATTGGGACACCTGGTTGAGGCTGTGCGCGTCCAGCATGCTGAACATGGGCACCTTGCCCACGCAGCCCTGTCCGCCGCAGCTTTGGTGGCAGTGCTGGCAGCCAACCAGCTCGCCTTGTTGCTTCATGGTCATGCTCCTCTCGGCCGGGGCGCCGGGGGAGGGCCACATGGCCCAGCCCCTGCGCCTTGGGTTAGTCCTCCAGGGTAATCGCGGTTACGGGGCAGCTGTCGCAGGCCTCGCGGGCGGCGTCTTCGTCGCTGACCGGGTCTTCAATGACCTTGGCCAGGCTGCCGTCCATCTGGAAGGTGTTGGGGGCGATGCCCTCGCACAGGCCGCAGCCGATGCAGGTGCTTTCGTCAACGATGGCTTTCATGGGGTCTCCTTTCCGGGGCAGTGCCCCAGGCCTAATCTATTTCGCCCATCCGGTTGCGCAGCCAGGCGAGCAGTATCTGGGCGTGGTTCTGCTCGGTGTTGCTGGTGGCGTACACCAGCGTGACAGGCTGCTGTTTGAGGGTGTCGGCCAGCTGCCGCGCGCTGTCGCGGGCCTCGTCGCGCCGGTCCAGCTCGCGCCGGTAGGCCGCGGCAAACTGGTCGAAGGGCAGCTCGCCGCTGTGGTAGGCGCGGCGCAGGTCGGTCGAGGGGGTCAGCTCCTTGGCCCAGCCGTCCAGGCGGGCGGCCTGCTTGCTCAGGCCGCGGGGCCACAGGCGGTCCACCAGCACGCGGTATCCGTCGGTCGGGTCGGCAGGTTCGTAGGCACGCTTGAGGCGGATGTCAAACATAGTCATGTCCTCCTGTCAAAGGGAAGGAGCCCCGGCGCTGCTGCCGCCATGTACCGGTTTGCTCAGGCGAACACCAGATCTTCCTCCACGGTGCCGATGGGGGCCAGGTGGAACTTGTCCACCAGCACCTTGGCGACGCCCGGGCTGAGGAAGGCGGGCAGCGTGGGCCCCAGGTGGATGTGCTTCACGCCCAGGCTCAGCAGGGCCAGCAGCACGATGACGGCCTTTTGCTCGTACCACGCGATGTTGTAGAAGATGGGCAGGTCGTTGACGCTGTTCACCTTAAATACTTCGGCCAGCTTGAGGGCAATCAGCACCAGGGAGTAGGAGTCGTTGCACTGCCCGGCGTCCAGCACGCGGGGGATGCCGCCGATGTCGCCCAGGGCCAGCTTGTTGTAGCGGTACTTGGCGCAGCCGGCGGTGAGGATGACGGTATCTTGGGGCAGCGCCCGGGCAAACTCCGTGTAGTAGTCGCGGCCCTTCTGGCGGCCATCGCAGCCGGCCATCACCACAAACTTGCGGATGGCGCCGGATTTGACGGCCTCCACCACCTGGTCGGCCAGCTTAAAGACCTGGGCGTGGGCAAAGCCGCCTATGATGGTGCCCTGCTCGATCTGCGTGGGCGGCGGGCAGGCCTGGGCCATGCGGATGATGGCGGAAAAGTCCTTCTCCTCGCCGATGCCGCCGGGGATGTGCGGGCAGCCCGGCCAGCCGGCCATGCCGGTGGTGAACAGGCGCTGCATGTAGCTGTCCCTGGGGGGCACGATGCAGTTGGTGGTCATCAGAATGGGGCCGTTAAAGCTGTCGAACTCGTCCTTTTGCTTCCACCAGGCATTGCCGTAGTTGCCGGCAAAGTGGGGGTACTGCTTAAAGAAGGGGTAGTACTGGGCGGGCAGCATCTCCGAGTGGGTGTAGATGTCGATGCCGGCATCGCGGCTTTGCTCTAACAGCATCTCCAGGTCGCGCAGGTCGTGGCCCGATACCAGAATGCCCGGCCGGCCGCGCACGCCGATGTCCACCTGGGTGATCTCCGGGTCGCCATAGCGGCCGGTGTTGGCGGCATCCAGCAGCGCCATGCCCTTCACGCCGGCGGCGCCGGTATCCAGCACTAACTGCACCAGCTGGTCGGCATTCAGGCTGTCGTCCAGCGTGGCGGTCAGCGCCTGCTGGATGAACAGGTCCACCTCCTCATCGTCTCGCAGCAGCACATTGGCGTGCTTGCTGTAGGCGCTCAGGCCCTTGAGGCCGTAGACCACCAACTCGCGCAGGCTGCGCACATCCTCATCCCGGGTGGATAGCACGCCGATCTCCCGCTCCTTGTCGGCCCACAGCGCCTCATCCTCGCTGTCCCAGCGGGCGGCCTCGGGCAGAGCAATGCCCTGCGGCAGTTGGCGGCGCAGGCTGCGCAGCGCGGTCAGCACCCGGTGGGTCTGGGCGCGGATGGCGGCCAGGTCAAAGTTGGCGTTGGTGATGGTCATAAACAGGCTGCCGGTTACCAGATGGTTGACTTCCTTGTCCACAGCGATCCCCGCCTTGCGCGCCTGCACGGCGGCGGCGCTCAGCCCCTTGGTCAGCCAGATCAGAAAATCCTGCCCGCGGGCCACATCGGGCATCTTGCCGCATACGCCCGCCTTGTCACAGCCGCGGTTTCCCGCCGCCTCCTGGCACTGGTAGCAAAACATTTCGCTCATCATACATCCTCCGCTTTTATTCTCATGCCCATTATAGACGCATTTGGCGCATAATACCTTGATTATAATCAATTTTACACAGTCAAAAGTGAAAAAATGGGGACAATTGTGACTAAGGTTGTAACAAATAGGGTATAAAAAAGAGAAGCGAGCCGCAGGGAAAGTCGCAGCGGCCGACATGGAAGGAGATCTAACGTATGGATTTAACCACCATTTTGATTTGGATTGTTGTAGGCGCCATTGCCGGATGGCTGGCTGGCCTCATCGTCAACAAGGAGACCGGGCTGTCCCTTCGTGACATCATC
>JAAZBU010000011.1 GCA_012513645.1 Clostridiales bacterium
GACAATGTGCGCTTCATGCCCTTCATGCTGAACGTGGGCAACGCGGAGGACCTGAAGGACGACCGGCTGCTGTACTGGGATACAAATCTCCCCCTGCCCGACTGGCGGGAGGGGGAGCACCTGTGGGTGAATACCTTTGACAAGGCCGTCACCGGCTGGCGGCAGCAGGATGGCGCACAGCCGAACATCGAGTAAAAATCAATCCTTCATCATATGAGGGCAGGCATCAGGCCTGCTCCTTTTCTTTGGTCAGCCCATCTAACATTTCATCCAGCATCATCAGCATGCGGGGCAGGTGGAAGGGGCCCTTGAAGGTGCTGCCCTTGCAGGGCGGCTCGGTCGGCTTGCCGTCCCGGCGCAGGTAGCCGTACCACTCGCCATACTCGGGATCGCTGAAGTATGCCTGGCAGTAGGCCAGCAGCTTGTTGAACCAGCGCAGGTAGTACTCATCCCCCGTATCGCGGTAGGCCATCAGGGAGGCGATCAGCCCCTCATTGTGGGGCCACCACAGCTTCATGTCGTGCTCGTAGGCCTCGGGCGGCTTGCCCAGGCAGTCCAGGAAGTACAGCAGGCCGCCGTACTCCTTGTCCCACCCGGCCTCGATGGCATCGCGGTACATGGCCAGGGTGTCGGCCAGCAGCTGCTTGTCGTGCAGGCGGCCTGCCTCCTCCAGCAAAAACCAGCTGCACTCAATCACATGGCCGGGGTTGACCACGCGGCCCGCCGTGAACTCGTCCATGAACTCCCCGTCCGGCCCCACGCTCTCCAGCGTGCAGCCCATGTCGGGCTTGCGGTGATAGGCAAAGATATCGTGCACGCACTGGCGGGCGCGCTGGTCGTAGGTATCGGCCCAGTCCGGGTCCACCCGGCGCAGGGTGGCCGTGAGGTTGAGGTAGATCATGGGGTCGGCCAGGGCGCGGCCTGTGCGGGTGGCGGCGATGGTCTTGGGGCCCAGGCCGGTGGGGTCGGCGATCAGGCCGTGGTTCAGGTCCCAGATCAGGTTGTAGGCGCGGCGCGCGCGCTCCAGGTGCTCCGTTTTACCCGTCAGGCCGTAGTACTCCGCGTTGGCCATGGCGTAAAAGCCCTCGCTGAAGTTGTAGCGCCGCTGGCGCAGGGGCCTGCCATCCTTGGTGACGGTGAAGTACATGCGGCCGCCCAGCTCGCGGTTGATGCAGTAGTCCTCCAGAAACTGAAGGCAGCTCTCCGCCGCCTTGAGCCACTCCTCCTTCACGCCGTACTGGGCGCACAGGCGGGAAAATGTCCACGCGCATCGGCCCTGCATCCAAACGCTCTTGTCGGTGGAAAATACCTCGCCCTTTCGGTCCAGGCAGGTGTATACGCCGCCGTGCTCCTGATCCATGCCATTTTCCAGCCAGAAGGAGATGCAGCGCGCCAGCTCCTCCTTGACCCATTGGTGTGTCTGCTTTAGTGTTGTCTGCATCGCTTACTCCTTAATACTCGGCAAAGCTGTCGTCCAGCCGCGTGTACTTGCCCGAGGCAAAGTGCGCCATCATGGCCGCCTCAAAGGCCTCCTCATTGCGCGCCTCCAGCGCCCGCACGATGTTCTCGTGCTTGACGATGGTGTCGTCCAGGTGCTTAAACTTCTCCTCGGTTTTGAAGTTGGCGTCCACATCCCATATCGCCTCCATCAAAGAGGTGAGGGTGCGGTTGCCCACGCGGGAGAAGATGGTCATATGGAAGGCGCGGTCATCCGCATGGAACAGCCGGCGCAGCTCCCACTGGGCCTTGATCTCCTGCATGATGGCGCGCAGGCGGGCAATGTCCTCCTCCTGCAGGGTGGCAAACGCCCTGCGCATGAAGCTCAACTCCAGGCGCTTGCGTATCTCCAGCATGTCGGCGATGGTGGGGTCCTCGTCCCCTATGGCCGCGAAGATGACATTTTGAAAAACAAAGTCCAGATTAAAATCCTTCAGCACCGTGCCCCGGCCCGCCTGGGCGGATACCATGCCCATGATCTCCATGGATTTGATGGCTTCGCGCAGCACATTCCGGCTGACGCCCAGCATCTCCACCAGCGCCTGCTCGGTGGGCAGCAGGTCGCCCGGCTGCAGGTTGCGCTGGATAATGTAGGACCTAATCTGCCTGAATACCTGGGCATAGAGCTTCTCGCCGCGTTTTCTATTCATGTGCTTCTCCTTGGTGTCTTCCCTTCATTTATAGGCGTGTATGGCCTTTTTGTCAACCTCCCGTGCCGCGGATTGATGAATATACTTGCAAATCTTCGGAAAGTTCGTCCTTTGTAGTATGATGCGGCGAGTATTCGGGCATATATCCACCATAATTTCGAAATTCACTCTAAAAACGCTTGACATTGTAGGATAATATCGATAGGATGTTCGTCAAGAGCAATCCAATTCGGAGCGCAATCGAACAGAGGAGGAAACCCCATGAAGAAGACACTGGCCCTTTTGCTGGCGGCAGTGATGCTGCTGTCCCTCAGCGCGGTCTCCCTGGCGGAGGAGAAAGTTGCCATCACGATGTGGACCTACCCCATCGGCGCATGGAAGGATGCCGACACCGTGAACGGCATCGTGGCTGCTTTCAACGAGAAGTACCCCAACATCTCCGTCAGCGTTGAGTACCTGGACTACCAGTCCGGCGACGACCAGGTGACCGGCGCCATCGAAGCCGGCACCACGCCCGACATCATCATGGAAGGCCCGGAGCGCCTGGTGAGCAACTGGGGCGCCAAGGGCAAGATGGTGGACCTGGCCGACCTGTGGACTGAGGAAGCCCTCAAGGACATCAGCGCGGTGAGCGAGGCCGTTGTGGCCGCCTGCCAGCTGGACGGCAAGTACTACGAGTACCCCCTGTGCATGACCACCCACACCATGGCCATCAACTACGAAGCCTTTGAGAAGGCCGATGCCCTCAAGTACCTGGACCAGGACACCCGTACCTGGACCACCGAGAACTTTGAACTGGCCATGAAGGCCCTCAAGGACAGCGGCGTTGCCCACACCGGCATCGTGTACTGCGGCGGCCAGGGCGGCGACCAGGGCACCCGTGCGCTGGCAATGAACCTGTACTCTGCCTCCTTCACCAACCCCGAGCACACCGAATACACCATGAACAGCGAAGCCGGCATCAAGGGCCTGCAGAAGCTGCAGGACATGGTGAACGAAGGCCTGCTGACCGCTGACCCCGGCATCGTGGCCGGCGACGAGCTGCAGCTGTTTGCCAACGGCACCGCCAACATGAGCCTGGCCTGGAACGCTGCCAACGCGGCCAACTACGCCTCCCAGGCCCAGTTCACCCCCTACGCCATGGCGTTCCCCAGCGATGACGGCGTGCCCGAGCTGGCCGGCGGCATCTGGGGCTTCGGCATCTTCAACAACAACGACGAAAAGCGCATTGCGGCCGCCAAGGAGTTCATCAAGTTCGTCAGCGATGACCCCGTGCAGGGCCCCAAGTCCGTGTTCGCCACCGGCTTCTTCCCGGTCCGCGCCTCCTTTGGCGACATCTACACCGGCACCGAAAAGGAAGCCAACAAGGAGTTCTCCGTCTTCATGCCCTACCTGGGCGACTACTACAGCGTCACGCCCAACTGGCCCGTGCAGCGCACCGAGTGGTGGAACCTGCTGCAGCGCATCTTTGCGGGCGGCGATGTGAAGGCTGAAGTGGAGACCTACATCAACAACGTCAACGTCAAGTAAGTCCATAGCGGCTGACCCTTGAAGGGAGATGTGCTCCTTGCCCCAGCGGCGGGGAGCACATTTCCCTACTACCCGGCAAGGAGGATTGCATGCAATACACGCTGACCCAACAGGCCCGGCAGCGGCGCAGGAGGGAAAACCTGGTCGGCTATGCCTTTATGCTGCCCAGCCTGCTGTTCTTCCTGGGCTTTGTCATCTTCCCCATGGGCATGGCCCTGGTGACCAGCTTTACGGACTACTCCATGACCACCTTCGGCTTTGTGGGGCTTAGCAACTACATCCGCGCCTTCAAGGATGCGGTGTTTATCAAGTCGCTGGGCAACACGCTGGTGATCGTGCTGGTCAGCGTGCCCCTGGTCACGCTGTTCTCGCTGTGGGTGGCATCCGCCGTCTACAAGTCGAGCCAGTTCACCTCCTCGCTGATCCGCATCATATTTTACCTGCCCATCGTCACGGGCACGGTGGCGGTCACCGTGGTGTGGAAGTGGATGTTCAACAACTACTACGGCCTGCTCAACTATGTGTTCAAGAGCCTGGGCATCATCTCCAGCAACATCAACTGGCTGGGCAACCCGGCCACCGCGCTGTGGTGCATCATCACCATTTTGTTTACCACCTCCATCGGCCAGCCCATCGTGCTGTACATCTCTGCGCTGGCCAATGTGGACCCCTCCTTGGTGGAGGCGGGCGAGGTGGACGGCGCCAACCACATGCAGGTGTTCTGGAAAATCAAGTGGCCGCAGATCATGCCGACCACGCTGTACATTCTGGTGATCACCACCATCAACTCGTTCCAGTGCTTCGCGCTGATTCAGCTGCTCACATCGGGCGGCCCCAACAACGCCACCAACACCATCATGTACAACATCTACTACCACGCGTACAAGCTCAACGAGTACGGCTACGGCAACGCCATGGGCATCCTGCTGGCCCTGCTCATCGCGATTTTCAGCTTTTTCCAGTTCCGCCTCGCCAAGAGCGACAACGAGTAGGAGGAGGACGATATGCAAACCACTGTGCAGCGCATCACCCCTTACCGCGTGCTCTCCTACGTGATGCTCTTTATCCTGGCGGTCATTTTTACCTTCCCGCTGTATTGGATCGTCACCGGCTCCTTCAAGGATGCCCAGGCCATCAACGCCCCGGCGCCGGTATGGTTTCCCACCAACCCCATCACCACCAACTACGCGCGCCTGATGGAGCGGCCCGCCATCTCCTGGCTGCTCAACACCCTGTTCATCTGCGGGATGGCCATGCTGCTGATCTGCATCACGGCCACCATGGCGGGCTACGCCATCGCCAAGAAGCGCTTTGCCTGCCGTGCGCTCATCTTCTCCATCTTTGTGATGGCCATGGCGCTGCCCAAGCAGGTGATCCTGATTCCCCTGCTCAAGGAGATAAGCTTCCTGGGGCTGCACAACACCCTGTGGGCGGTCATCTTCCCCACGGTGGGCTGGCCGTTCGGCGTGTTTTTGATGAAACAGTTCTCCGAAAACATCCCCGGCTCCATCCTGGAGGCAACGCGCATCGACGGCGCGGGCGAGGTGCAGACGTTCATCCAGATCGTGCTGCCCATGGTGGCCCCCGGCATCGGCGCGCTGGCCATCTTCACCTTCATCTCGGCGTGGAATGACTACTTTTTGCAGCTGCTGATGCTCAACACGGCACGCACCTACACCATTTCCGTAGGCATTGCCAAGCTGCAGGATGAGATGTTCACCGACTTTGGCCTTATCATGGCCGGCGCTGCGCTGGCCGCCATCCCGATTGTGGTCGTGTTTTTGATGTTCCAGCGCTTCTTTACGCGGGGCATCACCATGGGCGCGGTGAAGGGCTGAGACCCTGTTCGCGCAGAAGGGCTTGATATCAATGACCAACGCAACACCCGACAAGAAGTACCTCGGCGTCATCCCCGCCTTTTACGCCTGCTATGACGATGTGGGTGGGGTATCCCCCAGCCGCACCCAGGCGCTGGCCAGGCACCTGCTGGCGCAGGGCGTGCAGGGCCTGTACGTCAACGGCTCCTCCGGCGAATGCATCTACCTGAGCGTGGAGGAGCGAAAGCAGATCCTGGACAGCGTGATGGAGGCCGTGGGCGGCAAGATGACGATTATCGCCCATGTGGCCGCCAACAGCACCCGGGACTCCATGGAGCTAGCCCGGCACGCCGAGCGCCTTGGTGTGGACGCCATCGCCGCCATCCCCCCCATCTACTTCCGGCTGCCCGAGCATGCCATCGCCAAGTACTGGAACGACATCTCCTCCGCCGCCCCCAATACGGACTTTGTCATCTATAACATCCCCCAGCTGGCCGGCGTGGCGCTGACTCTGCCGCTGCTGCGGGAGATGATGAACAACCCGCGCGTCAAGGCGGTCAAGAATTCCTCCATGCCGGTGTATGACATCCAGCAGTTTGTGGCCGCGGGCGAGGGGCGCATCAGCGTGCTCAACGGCCCGGACGAGCAGTTCGTCGCCGGCCGCCTGATGGGCGCCTCGGGCGGCATCGGCGGTACCTATGCGGCCATGCCCGGCCTGTTCCTCAAGGCCGATCAGCTGGTGGCCGACGGGGCCTTTGAACAGGCCCAGGCCCTGCAGTTTGACATCTGCCGCATCATCGAGGCGCTGTGCGCCTGCCATGGCAACATGTACGCCGTCATCAAGGAGCTGCTGCGCCGCAAGGGCGTGCACTGCGGCTCGGTGCGCGCGCCGCTGGCCCCGCTGGTGAAGGATGACATGAAGCAGGTGGACGCCTGCGAGAAGCTCATCCGCGAGGCCGAGCAAAAATATCTATTAGGTAAGGCATAACGCGCTTTCATCTAACACCAAAGCCTCCGCACATGAACGCGCGGAGGCTTTGTCGTTGGCGGAAAACCGGGGCTTTGTTATTTGAAGTAGATGATGTCCGAAATGTCACGCCTGCCGGAGAAGGGGCGGTTGATGGTCTGCCCCTGGAACCACATCTCGGTGGAGCCGCCGCCATCGAGGTTCATGGCCGTTACAGCGCCATGGTCGATGAACACCTGCTGCAGTTCGGGCAGCGTCATGCCGATGGAATAGCCATCCTGCCGGCCGTCGGCCACCACCACGATGTAGTGCAACGGGCCGATCTGTCCCATGGCGGTGCGGGGCTCGCGGCGGGTATCACGGGTGGAAATGACGTCAAACTTGGGGCTGAAGGTGACGGCCTGCCCATCGCGCACCAGCTCGGGCCCAAACTCAAAGGCCTGCCAGATGCCCTGGGCCACCAGCTCATCCCCCAGTTTGGGGGCATTGTCCTGGTCACGGTCCACGCGTACGCTCATGTCGCCATTCACATCCACCATCAGCATGTTGCGCGTGGTGGTGGTGGAGCGGATTAGCTGCCCATTGCGGATGATGGTGCCGTACTTGTGCGCGCCGTAGTAGTCGCCGTTGACGGCCAGCACCGCGCCGTTGCGGGCGGCGATGGCTTCAATCTGCTCCTCGCGGCCGTTGGGCTTGTCGCTGCTCAGGCCGGCCAGCAGCTGGCTGGCACTCTTCACCTGCACATCGGCTACGAAATATACGATGTCGTTCTGGTGATAGCGCTTGATGGCGACAGACAGGCCTTCATCCTGATAGCTGTAGTCCGCAGGGCCGTCAAAGCATGGCGGCTGAAAGCCCTCGGTGCTGGCCTGCACGGGCATCAGGCCAATAAGCAGCAGCAGGGACAGGCTAAAGGCAAAGAATCTGCGTAGTGTCATATTCGTCTCCTTGCGCCCGTTGTGGGCGGCTCCATTATATCACGGAAGGGCCGGGCAGGGATATTGTGTCAGAAAGTTTACGATTGCCCCGCCATGCCGCCCGCCCTCGCATCGACCGGCATGCCGTGCTATAATCGCACCGATCACCCTTCAAGGAGGCGCTATGCGCATTCGCTTTCAATGGACATGGCTGTTGACCCTGCTGCCCGCCGCCGCCTTTGCCCTGCTGGCGCTCAACCTGCCGCTGGTGCAGCCGCTGGACGAGGCCGTATCGCTGTATATTCAGGGCTGGCGCAATACCCCGCTGACCGATGTGATGCGGGTCTGCTCACAGCTGGCTCACCCGCTGGTGCTGGTGGTGTTCAGCTTTGTGCTGGTGTTTGCCGTGCGCCAGCGCAGGCACTGGGCGCCCATCTTCACCAACCTGGCCATCTCGGTGATGCTCAACCTGGGCCTCAAGGAGGTATTCGCCCGCCCGCGGCCCATGGTGGTCTCCCGCCTGGTGCTGGAGCGGGGGTTCAGCTTTCCCAGCGGGCACAGCATGGCGGCAGCCGCCTTCTACGGCTTTGCCATCTACCTGATCCGCCGCTCAGGCCTGAATAGGGCGGCCAAGCGGCTGCTGACGCTGCTGTGCCTGGTGGCCATCGCGCTGGTGGGCTTCAGCCGCATCTACCTGGGCGTACACTACCTGACCGACGTGCTGGCCGGCTACCTGATATCCGCCGTGTACCTGGCCATCTTCACCGGCTTTGTAAGCGCCTATTTCTATGAAGACCTCAGCCTCAGCGACCGCCTGTACGATGTGGGCGCCCGCGGCAGCCTGGTGCAGAGCTTCGCCCACGCCATCGACGGCATCATCAGCGGCCTGAAGGCCGAGCGCAACATGGTGATCCACTTCGCGGCCATGGCGCTGGTGACGGTGTTCGCGCTGGTGCTTCAGTGCAGCACCTGGGAGTGGTGCGTGCTGATCGCGCTGTTTGGGCTGGTGACTGCGGCGGAGCTCATCAACACCGCCATCGAATCGGCGGTCAACCTGGTCAGCCCCCAGCCCCATCCCCAAGCCAAGCTGGCCAAGGATACCGCGGCCGGCGCCGTGCTGATGACCGCCGCGGCCGCCTTTGTGATCGGGCTGATCATCTTCGTGCCCAAGGTCTGGTCGCTGGTGCAGCGCTCCCTGCTGTAGCCGCTATGGATACAGCATAAAGGGCTTGGCCCGCTCCACAAAGTCGGCCACCCCGGGCGCATGGGCGGCCGTCAGTTCATCCGCCGTCTGCCTGCCCGTGCGAAAGGCATCCGTGCCCAGCAGCTTGTCCAGCGCATGGGTCTTTCCCCCATCCCAGCTGAGGTATTGGAGCCGTTCAGGATACAGTTCGCGGATCACCTCCAGCAGCTTCAGCCCGGCATAAAAGTTGTCCGCCTGCTCGCGATCCGTTATATGCAGCTGCACCCCGTGGCACAATTGCCCCTGATGCTTGCTGAACGCCGGCTGAAAGGACGCCGGCCTGAAATGGACGCCCTTGATGCCGCACGCGGCCATGCGCTTTGCCAGCGCGGCGCTGTCGATCCAGGGCGCGCCGATCAATTCAAAGGGCAGCGTGGTCCCCCGCCCCTCGGATACATTGGTGCCCTCAAAGATGCAGGTGCCGATGTAGGCCAGGGCGGCATTGAGCGTGGGGCAGTTGGGCGAGGGGGCTACCCAGGGCAGATCCGTATCGTCCAGGTACATGTGCCGCGACCACCCGGTCAGCGGCACCACCTTCAGGTCTATGTCAAGCCCCAGGTGCTGACGCACATAGCGGGCGTACTCGCCGATGGTCAGCGCGTAGCGGGTGGGCAGCCCATAATCCCCCACAAAGGAGCGAAAGCGCGGGTCCAGGATGGTGCCGCCGTGTTTGTGCCCGCCGATGGGGTTGATGCGGTCCAGCACCAGCATGCTTTTGCCCGCCCGGGCGCATGCCTGCATGGCGTAGGCCAGCGAATACAGGTAGGTGTAGCAGCGGACGCCCACATCCTGCATGTCAAACACCAGCACGTCAAAGGCGTCCAGCATCTCCTCCGTCAGCCGGTCGGTCTGGCCGTACACGCTGTACACCATCACGCCAGTGTGCTCATCCACATAGGGCTCAACCGCCTCGCCAGCCTGGGCATTCCCCCGCACGCCGTGCTCGCAGCCAAATAAGGCGCTCAGGCCGTATCGGCTGTGCAATATGTCGATGCCGCTGCGCAGCGCGTGGTCGATGCCGGTCGGGTTGGTCATCAGGCCGATGCGCCGGCCCTTCAAGAGGTGGTCGTAGCGGCCTATGCTGTCCAGCCCGCTGAGGACATGGGCCTTGCTCATTTGGGACGCTCCTTTTGCGATAATATGCAGGAAACAGCCGGGGCAGTGACGCCCCGGCTGTTGTTGTCTGTTGGGTCAGGCAGCCTTGTTTTCTTCAGCTTCCTGAATGTTGATGATGCGGCCTTCCACTTCCTGCTCGATGACGCCCTTATCCTGGATGTACTGGATCAGGGCCTCGTCCAGCGTGCCGCCGTACAGCAGCACCGGGCAGTCGGCAAACATGGCGTAGTCATCGCCGCCGGCGGCCATGAAGTCGTTGGTGGCCACCTTGTAGGCCTTCTGGGGATCCACTTCCTCGCCGCCGATGGTCAGGCTGACCACGCGCTGGCCGGCTTCCTGGGAGGGATCAAACGTCAGCACGCCGCCCGAGATGTGCGGGAAGCCGCCGTTCTGTTCGGGGTAGAGGCGCAGGCCGTGCTCCATGGCCTGGAGCAGCTTTTCACCGGTCACCTCGATGAGCACCACCGAGTTGCCAAAGGGGAACACCTCGATCAGGTTGCCCTTGGTGATGTCGCCCGCCTC
The DNA here is from genome assembly GCA_012513645.1 of Clostridiales bacterium. Classification (GTDB taxonomy): domain Bacteria; phylum Bacillota; class Clostridia; order Christensenellales; family Aristaeellaceae; genus UBA1038. Next base: position 10,260 of record JAAZBU010000011.1, read on the forward strand.
AACGGAGGTGCGGATGCCGCCGCCGTTGGTGATGGCGAAGTCGGCCTCGGTGCTGACGCGCAGGGCGTCGGTGGCCAGGTCACCCAGGTTGGTCTCCTGGGTGCGCACCATTTCACGCGCACCTTCCAGCTTCATCTTGGTGCTGCCCACCACCTGGGAGGTCACCTCGGCAATGGCGGCCTTGGTCTCCTCGATGAACTTGAGCACTTCCTCGTCGGGCTGCACGTCCACGGTCTCTTCAAAGGTGATGGGATCGACCTCGACCGCCACCTTGCCCTCGGCATCAAAGCTCATCAGCACACGGCCGATGGACTTGAGGTATTCGTAGGAGCTGACGATCAGGGCGCTGCCCTCGACCTGCTCAATGTCCTCATACTTGGTATGGCTGTGGCCGTCGATCACCAGGTCCACGCCCTCAATCTTGGCAAGGATCGCGCTGTTGGGGTCGTAGCCGCCATCCGCGCCCCAGTGGGCCAGCAGAATCACGGCATCCGCACCCTGGGCGCGGGCATCGTTGACGGCCTTCTCCACCGCTTCCACGCCCTCAAACACCAGGCCCTTGATCATGTTGGGGTGAATGGCGCTCTTGATCTGCGGGTTGGCAGCACCCACCAGCGCAATGCGCTTGCCGCCCAGCTCCTTGATGACAAAGGGCTTAAAGGCATTGGTGCCGTCTTCCTTCATGATGTTGCTGTTGACCACGTCAAAGGCCATCAGCTTCTCCAGCTCGGCCAGGCGCTCGTAGCCGTAGTTGAAGTCGTGGTTGCCGGGCTCCATGGCATCGTAACCCAGTATGTTCATCAGGTTGACAATGCTCTCGCCCTGCAGCACAGTGGCAAAGGACATGCCGTGCAGGCCGTCGCCCACATCCAGCAGCAGCACGGGGCCGGCGGCGCGGGCTTCCTTGACGATGGTGGCCAGCTTGGCGTGGCCGATGAGGTCCTTGTCATTGCCTTCCACGCGGCTGTGCACGTCGTTGGTGTGGAAGATGTTGATGGTGACAGGCTCCTGCGCCACAGCGACGGGCTCCTCAGTGGCCTCAGCCACGGGCTCCTCGGTGGCCTCAGCCACGGGCTCCTCGGTAGCGGCCACTTCGGTCACCTCGGCCACAGGGGTTTCCGCCACGGCCTGCTGGGCTTGCGCCGCCAGGGCCGCAGCCTCATCCAACTGGGCCTTGTATTCGGCCACCAGCTTGCTTTCATCGGCTAACTTGGTCTCCAGTTCCTGGGCCTTCAACTTCAGGGCCTCATACTCCGCTGCTATGTTGGCAGCGTCGGCCACCTTGGTCTCCAGCTCCTGCGCCTTCAGCTTCAGGGCTTCAAACTCAGTTTCCAGGGCGGCTTTGGCCTTGGCCTCTTCCTCCGCCTTGGCGGCGGCGTCCGCCTGCACCTTGGCCGAATCCTCGCTGGCCTTGTTGAGGGCATCCACCTGCGTCAGCAGCGCGGCATACTCCTCCTGCAGCTTGCCGGCATCGGCCTGCCCGCCCTCCAGGGCGGCCTTGGCCTCGTTGAGGGCGACAACCTGGGTGTTAAGCTCCTCCAGGTTCTTCTGCGCCACGGCCAGCTCGCCGGCCATGGTGCTCTTCTCATCGGTCAGCGCCGTTACCTGCGCCTGGGCATCCTCCATGCCCTTGCGCGCCACCTCCAGCTCGGCGGTCAGCGCGGTCTTTTCATTGGCCAGGTCGGTCACCTGGGTCTGTGTTTCGGCCAGGGTGGCCTGGTCGGCCTCCATCTGGGTGACGATCGCCTTCTGGGCGTCCAGATCGGTCTGCAGCTTGTTCTTCTGCCCCATCTGGATGCCAAGAACGACAGCCAGAATAACAGCAACAACAGCGAGTACAGCAGCAAGTTTCTTCATGTCTGATTCTCCTTTGTCTTTATTCCTATTTCCAAATACACGCTCAGCGTATATCAGCTCACGTGGATGCCGGGGGCGACAGCCAGCGGTCCATCTCCGCCTGGTCAAAGCCCACCATCACCCTCTGCCCGTCACGGATGATGGGGCTGATGAGAAACTGGGGCATGTCGGCCAGGTAGTCCAGCATGCGCCCCTGGTCGGTGGTATAGGCAATGGGGTGAGACTTGACGGCCTCATCCCCCACATTGATCAGCGCGCGCACGCCGCGGCCGCGGGCAAACAGCTCCAGCTCCCGGCGGCCCAGCTTGTGCTTTTTCAGGTCGACGGCCTGATAGGATATCCGCCGCTCCTTGAAATACCGCTCGGCCTTTTGAACGTCGAAGTTGCGCTTGTAGATGTACATCTGGATGTTCATTGGACGGGCTCTGCCTGTTGCTCTGTTTCAAAGGGCAGGGCCACCCGGTTGCTGCCGTCCGCCCACAGGCGCTCCAGCCGGTAAAAGCTGCGGTCCTCCGGGTGGAAGAGGTGCACGATGACGGAGCTGTAATCCATCACGATCCAGCGGCCCTCATTCTGGCCCTCCAGGCGCGTGGGCATGACGCCCTGCGCGCTGAGCGCCTCGTCCACATGCTCCATCAGGGCGCGGGTTTGCAGCGCGTTGTTGCCGTTGGCGATCACCAGGTAATCGGCCAGCACGGTCAGATGCCCAACCTTGAGCACCAGGATATCCTGCGCCTTCCTGTCGTAGAGCGCCTGTGCGATCCTGAGCGCCAAGTCTTTTTCCTGCATCAGAGTCCTCCTTATGATGTAATAAGCCTGTATCAGGCGGAAAGGTCTTTGACGGCGCGCTCCAAATATCGGATGGCGGCGTCGGTATCCTGGCTGTAGCTTTGGCCGGCGGAGGCAACGTATGCCCTGGTACCCTGCATGGAGATCAGCGCGGCCTGCGCCAGATCCACCCACATCAGGCGGCGGATATCCGCCAGGCCCGGGTAGTCGCTGCGCCCGGCCTCGGCCGCATCGGCCACAAAGATGCACAGCTCCAGCGGTGACATGTGGGCGCGCCCCGTGGTGTGATAGCGGATGGCGTTGAGCACGTCCTCATCGCGAATATGGTACTTGACCGCCGCCAGGACGGCGCCTGCCTTGCCGTGAAGCAGCGCGTTGCTGCCCAGCACCTGCTGATCGTCGCTTAAATGGTATTGGTGGGCCACGGCCTGCAGCTGGCTGAGCTTCATGCACTTGGCCACATCGTGCAGCAGCGCGGCCACCGCCGCCTTTTGCAGCGGCAGGTGATGGTGCCAGGCCAGCTCCACCGCCAGATCGCGCACGCCCAGCGTGTGGGCATAGCGCCGGGGCGTCATGTGGGGGCGAATCAGCTGCTCATAGGGCGGGTGATACAGCCCCTGCCGGGCGATGTAGCGGGCTACCTGCGGGAGGATCATGTCCCCCGCGTCGCTGAGCAGGCCGATCTGTGTGCGCACCAGGCTGGAGGACATGTTGACCGGCTGTACGGCCAGCATCTGCGCGCGCACCCCGCGGGCGATGGCGAACAGCGTCAGCTCCTGCGTGTTGTAGCCCGCCCGGGGGTAGATCAAAAGGTCGCACAGTTCAAACAGGCGCCCGGCCTTGGGCCAGTGCAGCAGGCCGGCCAGCTTATCGGCGCCGATGATGTAAGTAAACTCGGCCCCGCTGTGCTCGCGCATGATGGCCCGCACCGTATCCACGGCATTCTGCCCAGGCTTGAAGAGGTGCTCCTGCGCGACGCGCACATCGGGCAGATCGCGGATGGCCAGGTCGATCATCTCGCGCTGCTGCTGCGCGGTGGCGATGGGCGTGCGGTAAGGCTGGCCGCCACCCGGCACCAGCACAATCTCATCCACCTTGGATTTTGCCAGGGCATTTTGCATAATGCTGACATGCCCCCTGTGTATGGGGTCAAACGCTCCGGCAAAAATCCCGATACGCCGCACCGAATCATCCTTTCACTTTGTACTGTGCTTAGTATACCCGATATGGCGTGGGTTGAAAACTGAAAATGAAAAAACGCGGGGTTTCCCTCGCGTTTAGCATAGCGTAAAAGAATCAGACCGTCAATTTCTCCTGGTCCAGCGCCTTCCAGCAGGCTGCCGCCAGGCCGCCGCCAACCAAGGGCGCCACGATGAACACCCAGACCACGCTGAGCGCGGCACCGTCACCGCTGAGGGCCATGATCAGCGCCGGGCCGAAGCTGCGCGCCGGGTTGACCGAGGTGCCGGTGAAGTAGATGCCCAGGATGTGCACCAAGGTGAGCGTGAGGCCGATCACCAGGCCGGCCTGGGCCTGATACTTCTCGCGCGAGGTGACGCCCAGAATGGTCAGCACAAACACAAAGGTGAGGATCACTTCCACGATCAGGGACTTCATCACATTGGCCTCAAACAGGCCGTTGGTGCCCAGCCCGCGGCCGGTGCCGATCAGCGCCGCCAGGATGGCAGCGCCCGCCACCGCGCCCGCAACCTGCGCCACCACATAGCCCACAAAATCCTTGCCGGTGATCTTGCCCGAGATGAGCATGCTGATGGACACAGCGGGGTTGATGTGGCAGCCCGAGATATTGCCGATGGAGTAGGCCATGGCCACGATCACCAGGCCAAAGGAAAGCGCGGTCAGCAGGTAGGCGGGGTCGGCAGCAGAGGTGCAGCCGGTCACCGCGGCGGTGCCGCAGGCAAACAGAACCAGAACCAGCGTACCGATAAACTCGGCCAGATACTTGCGCATGATTACCCTCCAACAATGTTACATTTCGCCGATGAAGGCGCGGCTATGATACCACAGGTGTCAACCGGACACAATCAAAGCGCTGATAAAACTGAACAAAAGAGTAAATGCACTGATGAGCGCAGAATTTTTTCGTTCCCGCGCAGCTGAATGAAGGAGGCATAGCGGCGCTACGCTGACTGAGAGAGGCAATGCGAGAGCGAAAAAAAGCAAGCTCAGTGAAGCATTTATGATTGCGTTCAGTTATTATATAACAAAAAAGTGCCCGGAGGCACTTTTATGGGATGCATTCGTATGGATGCCGCGTTACACCATCTCGATGATGACACGCTCGGCGCCATCGCCGCGGCGGGGCCCCAGCTTGTAGATGCGGGTGTAGCCGCCGGAGGAGTTCTTTTCCTGGTTGCGCTTCTGGTACTTGGGCGCATACTCGCGGAACATCTTCTCGATCAGGGGATGGTTGTTCTCCTTGGTGCGCTCGCGATATTCCTTCTTGGTCTCATCCTCTTCGCGGGCGTGGGGCATCTCGTACAGGTAGGCCATCATCAGGCGGCGGGCGTGCAGCTTGGCCGGCGCGTCATTGACCACGTCGATGGTGACAATCTGTCCCTTTTCGTTGTGGTATTCCTTGGTGGCGGGCACGGTATTCTCGTGCTCGCGGATGGCCAGGGTGACCATCTTATCAGCAATGCTGCGCACTTCCTTGGCACGGGCAAGCGTCGTCTCGATGCGGCCGTACCACAGCAGGTTGGTCACCTGGTTGCGCAGCAGCGCTTTGCGCTGATCGCTCGACCGGCCAAGTTTACGTTGTACAGCCATGGGGTTTCCTCCTTTGCCCGGACGGGCAGTGGTTTATTCTTCGGACTGGCGCAGAGCCAGGCCAAGGACCGCGAGCTTCTGCTCCACTTCCTCCAGGCTCTTCTTGCCAAGGTTGCGCACCTTCATCATCTCCTCCTGGTCCTTCTGAACCAGCTCGGCGACGGTGTTGATGCCGGCGCGCTTGAGGCAGTTGAACGCGCGCACGGACAGATCCAGCTCTTCGATGGTCATGTCCATGGACTTGCCGGCCATGGCCCCTTCGGCCTCGGCGGCAGCAGTCTGCACGGGGTGATCCGTCAGGCTGGTGAACAGCGCCAGCTGCTCGGTCAGCAGCTTGGCGGCCATGCCCACGGCCTCCTCAGGGTTGAGGCTGCCGTTGGTCCACACTTCCAGCACCAACTTGTCATAGTCGGTGATCTGGCCTACGCGGGTGTTTTCCACCTGGTAGTTGACCTTGCGGATGGGCGTGTAGATCGAGTCGATCGGGATCACGCCGATGACGGTGGGCGTCTGCTTGTTCTTTTCGGCGGGCACATAGCCGCTGCCGCGCTCCACCGTGAGCCACATCTGCAAGGAGGTGTCTTTGCCCAGGGTTGCGATGTGCAGGTCGGGGTTAACCACCTCCACCTCGCTGTCCACGCGGATGTCGGCCGCGGTCACGACCTTGGGGCCCTTGACGTTGATCTCCAGCACCTTGGGCTCGGTGGAGAAGGAACGGAGCGTCAACTCCTTCATGTTGAGGATGATCTCCGTCACGTCCTCCTTGACGCCGGGAATGGTGGAGAACTCATGCTGAATGCCCTCGATCTGGATGCTGGTGACAGCAGCGCCGGGCAGGGAGCTGAGCAGCACGCGCCGCAGCGCGTTGCCCAGTGTGTGGCCATAGCCGCGATCCAGGGGTTCTACCGTAAAACGGCCGTAGAACTCGTCCTCGTGGCTGCCAATGCGCTCGATACGCGGATTTTCGATATCTACCATCACTGCCGGTACTCCTCCTCTTGCTAATCGTCTGTATCAGGTAGAGAAATTGATGCGGATTAGCGGGAGTAGAACTCGACGATCATGTTCTCCTGCAGGGCGAAGTCAATGTCCTCGCGGGCAGGCAGAGCGGATACGGTGGCCTTGAGCTCGTCTGCGTTGACGGACAACCACTTGGGCAGGATGCGGGGGCTGCCCTCGCGCACGGCCTTGAAGTGCTCCATCTCCTTGCTGCGCTGGCGGACGGTGATTACATCGTCCACATCCACGGTGAAGGAGGGGATGTCCACCTTGCGGCCGTTGACCTGGAAGTGCCCATGGGTAACCAGCTGACGGGCGGCGGGACGCGAAGACGCAAGGCCAGCGCGGTACACCACGTTGTCCAGGCGGCGCTCAAGCAGCTGCAGCAGCAACTCGCCGGTGACGCCCTTCATGGTGGTGGCGCGGTCGTAGGTGCGTTTGAACTGGGTCTCCAGCAAGCCGTATGCGCGGCGGGCCTTCTGCTTTTCACGCAGCTGGGTGCCGTACTCGCTCATCTTGCGCTGACGGGCCTGGCCATGCTGGCCGGGCGGGGTGGGGCGCTTGCCAACCGCGCACTTCTGAGAGAAGCACTTTTCGCCCTTGAGGAAGAGCTTGGTGCCTTCCCGGCGGCAAAGGCGGCAAACGGAGCCTGTATATCTTGCCATACTGACGAAACCTC
>JAAZBU010000115.1 GCA_012513645.1 Clostridiales bacterium
TCCTGCCAGACGCGCACGGCGGTATCGCGCAGGGCGCTCTCCTTTTCATAGGCCCAGCCGGGGTACTTGCCGGTTATCTCGATGGTGCCGCCCGCCCGGTCGCACAGGGCGCGCATGGCGTCCTCCAGCTCCTGCATGCGCGCGGGCGCGCTGGAGCGGATGGAGGCGGTGATGGTCAGGGTGTCGCCCTGCTGCTCAATCAGCCCCAGGTTGGCCGAGCTTTCCACCAGGCCGGGCAAATCCTCGCTCATGGTGTGTACGCCATTCGGCCAGGCAGCCAGCAGCGCCAGCAGCGCGTCGGACGCGGGCCTGGTCATGGGCTGCGCGGGGTCTGCCGCCGCGATATTCAGCACGGCCTCCGGCTCCTGTTTGCGCCAGGCCGCCAGCGCCTGCTCCGCCCGGTCTATCAACGTCCCTTCGTCCTGCACCGCGACCACGGCCTCCGCCTGCCGGCTGATGGCGTTAAACTTACCCGGCGCGGTGAGGCTGACCAGCTGCGCGCCGTTTTGCCGCAGCAGCGCAGCCAGCTCCTTGATGGCGTTGAGGCGGCCCTTGTCAATCTCCAGCCCCGAGTGGCCGCCACGGAAGCCGCCCAGCGCGATGCGCAGCGTGGGACATGCCGTCCCTTCCCGATGTGGGGTGAAGCGCGCGTGCACGGTCTCTCCGCCAGCGCAACTGGTCAGGAACACGCCTTCCTCCTCCGCGTCCAGGTTGATCAGCGCGCGGCCCCGCAGCATGTCACTGGTCAGCCGGTTGGCGCCAATCAGCCCCACCTCTTCCCCGGTGGTAATCAGGGCTTCCAATGGCGGCAGCGTGTCATCCTGCTCCTCCATCAGGCTCAGCATCATGGCCACCGCCATGCCGTTGTCGGCGCCCAAGGTGGTACCGTCGGCATAGAGCATATCGCCCTTTTCCACCAGCTGGATGGGGTCGCGGGCGAAGTCGTGGCCGCTGCCCGCCTCCTTCTCGCCCACCATGTCCATATGCCCCTGCAGGGTGATGGGTGTGCCCTGCCCCTTGCGGATGACGACGTTGAGCGCCTCATCCTGCCGGGCCTCCAGCCCCATGCCGCGGGCTGTCTGCACCAGCCAGTCGCTGATGGCGCGCTCGTTGCCTGACACACGGGGAATCTGCGCAATGCGGCGGAACCACTTGATGGTATTGGATGCTTGCATACCGGCCTCCTTGTCCATGCTTGCAGCAAAAGAGGGCCCGGCTTGCGTAGGCCGGGCCCCGGGTCTATCAGCCCAGCACTTCTTCCATGGGCTTGTAGGGGATATCCTTGAAACCGTAGTGGATGGGGCCCAGCACCTTGATGCCCTCCTCGCTGCGGTACAGCGGGTTGGCAATGGCCACCACAGCCACCTGGTCGCCTTCCTTGATGTCGGTGTTGGTGATGGGGTCGCCGCCATCCTCGTACACGCATTGCAGCAGGTCCGGGCTCATGATGTAGGGCTTGCCGTCCAGCCAGCTCATGTGGTTTTCGTTCTTGGCCCATAGCTTTAGCTCGTGGCCGGCAAAGCCTTCCTTGCCCTTGATGTAGAGATCCACGAACATGTAGCCGCCGCGGCTCTCCCATTCCTTCTTGGTGACTTCCCCGCGGAAGACCACCTGGCCGCCCGCTGCGTTGGCAAAAGCATCCGCCGGGTCGCGGCCAGCCTCATGCGCCTCGCGCACCGCGCGGCCGGTCTCCAGGTTGCGGGTCATGGTGCCCTTGACGATGGCCTTGCGGGCATCCTTCACCTTCATGGCAAAGCAGGCCATGCCGATGGGCTCGTAAGCCGGGATGCTGACCATCTTGCCCAGTTGCTCGGCAAAGTCGTAGCCATGGGTCTCGCGGATGATAATCACGTTGCCCCAGGCATCGCAGCAGGTGAGCGGCGCGATGGGCAGCTTGTGGATGCGCGGCAGCGTCTGCGCCACCTCGGGCACGGCGCGGCCGGCCAGGTCTGCGTCCAGCACCTTCTTGCCCATCTGGGCCGCAGCGTCCA
>JAAZBU010000116.1 GCA_012513645.1 Clostridiales bacterium
TCGCGCTGGGCCACCCGGTGGGCGCGTCGGGCAACCGCATCCTGGTGACGCTGCTGTACGGCCTCAAGCGCCTGAACAAGCAGGTCGGCCTGGCCTCGCTGTGCATCGGCGGCGGCATGGGTACCGCAATCATCATAAAACGTGTATAATGAGATAACCCCGGGAAATAATTGACAAAGGATGGATCACATGAGACTCGAAGGAAAAGTAGCAATCATCACCGGCGCGGCAAAGGGACTGGGCGGGGAAATGGCCCAGCTGTTTGCCAAGGAGGGCGCCAAGGTTATCGCGGCCGACGTGACCGAGCTGAGCTATGAGGCCCAGAATGTGGAATACTTTCCGCTCAACGTGACCGACACCGCTGCCTGTGAGGCGCTGTTCAACCACGCCAAGGAAAAGTACGGCCGCATCGACGTGCTGGTCAACAACGCGGGCATCACCCGCGACGCCCTGACCCGCAAGATGACCGACGACCAGTGGGACGCCGTGATCGCCGTGAACCTCAAGGGCGTCTTCAACCTCACCCGCCTGGTGGGGCCCTACATGCAGCAGCAGGGCGGCGGCAGCATCATCAGCATCTCCAGCGTTGTGGGTGTGTTTGGCAATGTGGGCCAGGCCAACTATGCCGCCACCAAGGCCGGCATCATGGGCATGACCAAGAGCTGGGCCAAGGAGTTTGCCATGAAGGGCGGCAATGTGCGCGTGAACGCCATCGCCCCCGGCTACACCATGACCGACATCCTCAAGACCGTGCCGCAGGACCTGCTGGACAAGTTCGCTGCCATGACCATGCTGGGCCGCCTGGGCCAGCCGCATGAGATCGCTAACGTGGCGCTGTTCCTGGCCAGCGACGAAGCCAGCTACATCACCGGGCAGACCCTGCAGGCCGACGGCGGCATGCGCCTGTAATCCGGCAACAATATCGGAGGAGAACTTCTAATGAACAAAGGCAATCATGTGGGCATTGTAGGCACGGGCATCTACCTGCCAAAGGGCGTGATGACCGCTGCGCAGATATCTGCCGCTACCCAGGGGGTATGGAGTGAGGAGGCCGTGCGGGACAAGCTGGGCATCAAGCAAAAGCTGGTGCCCCAGGACCCCGTGGCCGACGGCACTCAGGAGATGGGCGCGCTGGCAGCCCTGGATTGCCTGAAAAACACGGGCGTTGACCCCCGGGAGATCGATGTGATCCTGTGCATCGGCGAGGAGTGGAAGGAATACCCCCTGACCACCTCGGCGCTGTACATTCAGGATCGCATCGGTGCGGTCAACGCCTGGGGCATCGACGTACAAAACCGCTGCTGCACCTGCGTATCCGCCATGAAGATCGCCCGCGACATGCTGCTGGCAGACGATGAAATCAACACCGTGATGGTGGTGGGCGGCTACCGCAACGGCGACTTTGTGGACTATACCGACCGCAACATGTCCATGATGTACAACCTGGGCGCGGGCGGCGGCGCGATATTGCTCAGGAAAAACCTGGGCCGCAACCTGCTGTTGGGCAGCCACATCCTGTCGGATGGGTCGCTCGCGCGCACCGCGGGTGTGGAGTACGGCGGCACCGCCAAGCCCATCACCTGCGACAACCTGGAGGAGGCCCGCCACTCCCTGCGGCTGTTTGAGCCGGAGAAGATGAAGGCACGCCTCAACCAGGTGAGCGCCGCCAACTGGGTAACCTGCATCGAAAAATCGCTGGAGAAGTCAAACCTCCAGATGAGCGACCTGGACTACCTGGCCATTTTGCACATCAAGCGCTCGGGCCACCTGGGCATGCTCAAGGACCTGGGCCTGACCGAAGACCAATCCATCTACCTGGAAGACTATGGCCACATCGGGCAGATTGACCAGATCCTCTCTTTGCACCTGGCGCTTGAACAGGGCAAGGTGAAGGATGGGTCGGTGCTGTGCATGCTGGCCGCCGGCATCGGCTATGTCTGGGCCGCGAACATCATACAGTGGGGTCCTGCAAGCGTATGAGCATACCGGAAATCCTGCAAACCATCATCAACTCCCTGCCCATGATCGGGCGTTACACGCTGGTGACGATGGGCATCGTGCTGATCTTCCGCACGACGGCCACCACCAACTTCGCGCAGGGGCTGATCGCCACCGTGGGCACCTTCGCGGTGACCTGGGCGTCCTTGCTGTGGACAGACCTGCCGCTGTGGGTCTGCCTGCTGATGGGCATCGCGGTCAGCTTTTTGCTGGGCATGTTTGTGGACGTGGCGCTCATCCGCCGCGCCCGCCACATCACCCCCAGCGGCAAGCAGATGATCACCATGGGTGTGATGATGATTCTGGTCAACGTCACCCCGGTCATCTTCCGCGACATCACGCTGTGGACGCGCCCGGGCAAGTCCTTCAGCACGGGCATCCTGTCCTTCCCCCTGTTGGGGCACACCATGAACATCACCGAGATGGGCCTGCTGGGCTTCGGCCTGGCCGCGGTGGTGCTGGCCGCGGTGTTTGCGGCGCTTAAGTTTACCAAGTGGGGGCTGGGCGTGCGCGCCACGGCCGCCAACGAATCCGTCGCCCAGATGCTGGGCGTCAACACCCGGGTGATTACCGCGTTCTCGTGGGCGCTGGCCGGCGGCCTGGCGGCCCTGGGCGGCTTCTTCACGGGGGCGGGCACGGCGCTCAACGTCACCTTGATGGGCAACGCCCAGGTGTTCGGCTTTCTGGCCTGCGTGCTGGGCGGCTTTGGCAGCTTCCCCGCGCCCATTCTGGGGGCGGTCATCATCCCGCTGATCTACAACTTTGCCGGCAACCCCAACCTCATGGGCCCCAACGCCGGCATGTGGCAGAATCTGATCACCTTTGTGGCGGTGCTGCTGCTGATCCTCATCTTCCCCAACGGCCTGTTGGGCAAGAAGTACATCAAGAAGGTGTAAGCTGCAAAACGCACACGATTCCCAGGCCTCCGGCAGGCTCAAAAGCGCGCTGCGGCATCCCTTCGCGGGCTTTGTGCTGATTGGCGTGCTGCTGATCGGCCTGCAGCTGACCGCCATCCTGACCGATGGCGCGTGGCCCAAATCCTCCATGCTCAACGGCTTTGCCTCGGTGATGATCTACGCCATCGTGGGCTACGGCTTCACCTTTTTGCTGGGCTACGCTGGGCTGGCGTCGCTGGGCACGGCCGGCTTTGTGGGCCTGGGCGCCTACATCACAGCCTACGCCCTCAAAAATATGCCCGGCGTGCCCTACGTCGTGGTGCTGCTGGCGGCGCTGCTGGTGTCGCTGGCGCTGGGCGCCATTGTCGGCTTCATCTCGCTGCGCATCGAGGGCATTTTCCTGGCGATTGTGACCCTGGGCCTGTCGGAGATTTTCTACCAGCTGTTCAACAACTGGCTGGACTTCACCAACGGCCCCAACGGCGCCTCAATCTCCAAGTACCCCATCTTTCAGACGCTGCTTGGCATGTCCCGGCAGGATGCGCAAAAGGCGTTTTACATCCTGTTGGTGATCATCACCGTGGGGCTGATGATGCTGACGTACAACCTGGGCAAGTCCAGCACCGGCCGGGCCATGCTGGCCATGAAAAACTCCAGCAGCGCGGCCCAGGCGATGGGCATTTCGCTGCTCAAGTACCGGCTGCTGGCCTTCCTGCTGTCCACCGCCTACGCGGGGCTGGGCGGCGTGATGTTCATGAGCTACCTGCGCTTCTCGGCGCCGCAGAACTACACCATCATGTTCTCCCTGAATATCCTGGCGGCGGTGCTCATCGGCGGTTCGCGCAACCTCATCGGCACCTTCATGGGCAGCTTCATCGTGTTTGGCATCACGCCCATCTTCCTGCAGGATATCCCCTTCTTCCGCGAAAACCCGTGGGTCATCAACGTCACCATCGGCCTGATCATCATTCTGGTGGTCATGTTCTACCCCGGCGGGCTGACGCAGCTGGTCAATAACGTCAAGGCCTCCTTCAAAAAGGCTGACAGGAGGTTGAGCTGATGGGCAAGGCGACGGATACGCGTAGCTTCAACGACCCCAAGGGCGCCCGGCTGCGCCGCAAGCTGTACCGCCAGATTGAGCGGCTGGAAAACGACATCCGCTTCCAGGACGAGCTGATGGCGCTGGAGCGCGGCCGCCTGGCCCCGGAGCGCCTGCAGGCGGCCGAGGAAAGGCACAAGGCCCATGTGGCCCGCAAGGCCGAGGAGCTGAAACAGAAGAAGGCCGCGCTGATGGACAGCGAGCGCCAGGCCCAGCACCAGCTGCCCGAGGACGTGTGCCTGCGGCTGGATGACCTGAGCATGGTCTTTGGCGGCCTGCGGGCGGTGGACGGGCTGAGCTTTGACGTCAAGCAGGGCGAGATCTTCGGCCTCATCGGCCCCAACGGCGCCGGCAAGACCACGGTGTTCAACTGCATCACCCAGTTTTACAAGCCCACGTCGGGCAATATCCTCTACCGCACGCGGGAGGGCAACGTGCTCAACCTCAACAACTATGAGGTGCACGACATCATCTCCAAGGGCATCGTGCGCACCTTCCAGAACGTGGAGGTGATCGGCGAGCTGAGCATCCTGGAAAACCTGCTCATCGCTGCCCACAGGCAGTATCAGGCCAGCCTGTTTCAGCAGATGTTCAACACCCGGCGCGTGCGCCAGGAGGAGAAGGTGATCCGCGCCAGGGCCATGAAGGTGCTGGACTACTGCGGCCTGACCGCCATCAAGGACCTGCCGCCCGTGGGGCAGCCCTACGGCATTTTAAAGCGCATCGAGCTGGCCCGCACGCTGATGGCCGGCGCCAACCTGATCATCCTGGACGAGCCGGCCGCCGGCCTCAACGACCAGGAGACGGTGGAGCTGACCCACATGATCCGCCGCATTCAGCAGGACTATCAGGTAACCATCTTCCTGGTGGAGCACAACATGGGCCTGGTGATGGACCTGTGCGACCACATCTGCGCCATCTCCTTTGGCAAGAAGCTGGCCTACGGCACCCCCGCCGAGATACAGAACAACCCCACCGTGCAGGAGGCCTACCTGGGCACCAACGACACGGATGCAATGGAGGCGCAGTGATGGCCAGCATGCTTGATATCAAAAACCTGACCGTCAGCTACGGCGCCATCGAGGCCCTCAAGGATGTCAGCCTGTCGGTGGAGGAGGGCAGCATCGTAGCCATCCTGGGCGCCAACGGCGCCGGCAAGTCCACGCTGCTCAAAACCATCTCAGGCCTGGTCAAGCCCCGCGCGGGCAGCATCGTGCTGGCCGGGCAGAAAGACCTGGTGGGCATGTACCCCTACCGCATTGCCGAGCAGGGCGTCATCCAGTCCCCCGAGGGGCGGCTGATCTTGCAGGGCCTCACCGTGGAGGAAAACCTGCTGGTGGGCGCCTACGGCCTCAAGGGCCGCGGCGGCAAGAGCAAGCGCCAGATCATCAGTGAAAACTTTGAGGAGATCTATGCGCTGTTCCCCATCCTCAAGGAGCGCCGCACCCAGCAGGCCAACACTTTGTCGGGCGGTGAGCAGCAGATGCTGGCCATCGGCCGGGCACTGATGGCCTCCCCCAATGTGCTGCTGCTGGACGAGCCCAGCCTGGGCCTGGCGCCGCTGATCATCCGGGACATTTTCAACGTCATCAGCCGCCTGCGGGAGGCCGGCAATACCATCCTCATCGTCGAGCAGAATGCCTTCCAGACCCTCAAGATCGCCGACTATGCCTATGTGCTGGAGCTGGGCAAGGTGAACATGCAGGGCCCGGCCAGCGAGCTGATTCACGATGAGGGGCTGGTGGAGGCCTACCTGGGCGGCCAGCGGGCCTGACCAACGGACCTGACAGACGGACCCCATAACCCCGTATTGGGCGCGGGACAACCGCGTTTGATAAATAAAAATGAGGAATAACCTCAAGGAGAGACCAACATGAAGAAAATCGTATCCCTGATTCTGGTTCTTGCCATGTTACTGTCGATGGCCGCCTTTGCGCTGGCCGAGACCGGCGTGGACACCAAAGCCTTCGAGAAGGACGGTGTCCAGTACAAGGGCACCGTCAAGATCGGCTCCGTCATGTGCGAGACCGGCGCTGTGGCCAGCGTGGGCGTGCCCTACAGCCAGTTCTACAAGCTGTATGTCAAGTACGTCAACGAAGTGCTGGGCGGCGTGGCCAAGGGCGCCGATGGCGTAGGCTACTACCTGGATCACATCAGCTATGACGACGGCACCGACGGCGCGCAGGGCCGCATCTACATGCAGAAGCTGGTCGAGGATGACCAGGTCTTCTCCCTGGTGGGCAACCTGGGCACCTGGAACATCGGCTCCTCCCAGGATTACATCGTGGAAGAGGGCATCCCCTCCGTGTACTGGGGCACCGGCTCCGCCCTGCAGTACTACCTGCCCGCCGAGGGCAACCAGCGCTTCACCTTCCCGGTGCAGCCCATCTACATCACCGAAGGCCGCATCATGCTGCTGCGCGCCATGAACATGGCCTCCATCGCTGACTCCGGCGTGACCGATGTCAAGAAAATCGGCGTCA
>JAAZBU010000117.1 GCA_012513645.1 Clostridiales bacterium
ATCAGCGTGCCCGGGTCCTGCGGGCGCTGCGTGTTCTTGATGTGGATGGGAATGCCGGCCTCCCGCACGGGGAAGACCGCCTCCTCGTGCAGCACCTGCGCCCCCATGTAGGACAGCTCGCGCAGCTCCTTGTAGGTGATGCTGTGGATGGGCTGCGGGTCGGGCACAACGGCCGGGTCGGCCATCAGAAAGCCGGACACGTCGGTCCAGTTTTCATACAGGGCGGCCTCCACCCCGCGGGTCACCAGCGCGCCCGAGATATCGCTGCCGCCGCGGGAGAAGGTGATGATGCTGCCCTCCCCATCCTGCCCGTAAAAGCCGGGGATCACCGCGCGCTCCACCTCGGCCAGGCGCTGCCTGATCAGGCGGTAGGTGGCCTTGTCATCCAGGCGGCCGCCGGTGTGAAAGCGGATGATCTCCGTGCCGTCCACCATGGGCCAGCCCAGGTATTCGGCCATCAGCAGCGCGTTGACATACTCGCCCCGGCTGGCGCAGTAGTCGCGGTCGGCGCCGGCGCGGATGCGGTGCTCGATGTCATCCAGCACCGGGGCCAGCTCCTGCTTGAGGCCCAGGCCCTGGTGAATCTCCATGAACCGGGCGCGGATGATGGCAAACACATCCTCAAAGCGCAGCTGGTGGCTGGCCAGCTGGTAGCACATCAGCAGCATGTCGGTGATCTTGTGGTCATTGCCGTTGCGCTTGCCGGGCGCCGATACCACCACATACCGCCTGTCGGTGCTTTGCTGCACAATATGCGCCACATAGCGGAAGCTGTCCGCATCCGCCAGCGACGTCCCGCCGAATTTTGCCACGATCGCCTTCATGCCATCCCTCCGTATCCCTCAAAAAAAGGGCCGATACAGGCCATCATATCCGGGGCACATGGGCAAGTCAATCAATCCACAATGGCCGTAGGGCACAGATACCAAAAAAGAACGAAGCGGCGGCATTTGACAGCCCCCGCCGCCCCTAATATAATCCACACAAACAGCAACCATAAGGAAGGGGTGTGTAATACCATGACCAACCCGCAGAAGACCTTGATAGATACCGCCCGCCGGCGCACGGCCTGCTACCGCCTGTCCAACCCGGGCAAACCCAAGCTGATGCTGGTGCACGGCAACGCGTCCTCGGCCGCGTTTTTCTTCCCCACCATCCAGGCCCTGGCGCCGCACTTTGACATCGTGGCGCCCGACCTCAACGGCTTTGGCGACACCCAGGCCACCCCCGTGCACGCGCCCACCGCGCTGTGCGACTGGGCGGACGACCTCAACGCCCTGGCCGATGCCCTGGGCTGGCAGCGCTTTGCCCTGCTGGGCTGGTCGCTGGGCGGCGGCGTGGCCTGGCGCTATGCCGTCAACCACCCGGAGCGCCTGACGCACCTGATATTGCTGTCCCCCATGTCGCCCTATGGCTTTGGCGGCACCCGCGGCGAGGAGGGCCGGATGTATGACGAGCGGGGCTGGGGCTCGCCCGGCGGCTTTGCCAACCCGGCCTTTTTGCAAAAGCTTGGGGAGCAGGACCGCGGCGACGACCCCATGGCCGCCCGCGCGGTGCTGGAGAAATCCCTCTTCGCCGCCGGCTGGCCGGTGGACAAGGCCTGGCAGGACCTGTATGTGGACGAGCTGCTCAAAATACACCTGGGGGAGGACTATTACCCCGGCGACTATCAGCCGCTGGCCGAATTCCCCTATGTGCTGCCCGGCACGCGCGGCATCTCCAACGCCCTGGCACCCCAGTACGCCAATGTATCCGCCTTTGCCCAGATCAACCCGCACCCCCCCGTGCTGTGGATCCGCGGCGCCAAGGATACGTTGGTCAGCGACCAGAGTTACTCCGACCTGGCGGTGCTGGGCCAGCTGGGCGTGGTGCCCGGCTATCCCGGGGCCGAGGCCTTCCCGCCCCAGCCCATGGTGGGCCAGACCCGCGCCGTGCTGGAGCAATACAAAGAGAACGGCGGCCGCTACAGCGAGCTTGTGTTTGAACACAGCGCCCACGCCAGCCACCTGGAGGAGCCCGAACGCTTTGTGGACGAGCTGAAGGCGTTCATCGCGGGGTGACCGCCCGGCAGGGGGCTGATCATGATATGAAGAAACACCTAATCCTTCGCCTGCATGAGCGGGACAACGTGGCCGTCGCCGTGCGGGACATCGCCGGGGGCGAAATGGCTGCGCCCGGCGTGAACGCCCTCCGGGATATCCCCCAGGCCCACAAAATAGCCCTGAAGGATATCCCCGAGGGCGGCGAGGTCATCCGCTATGGCGCGGTGATCGGCTACGCGCTGGCACCAGTTCGGCGGGGAGACTGGGTGCACGAAGCCGCGCTGCGCCTGCCCGACCCGCCCGCGCTGCATGACATGCCCTGGGGCCAGGCCGCGCCGCCGCTGCCCCGGGCGCCGCTGCGCACCTTTGAAGGGTATCCCGACGCCGGCGGCGGCTACGCCGGCACCCGCAACCTGCTGGGCATCCACACCACCGTGCAGTGCGTGGCCGGGGTGGTGAACATGGCCGCGGAGCGCATCCGCCGGGAGCTGCTGCCCCGCTACCCCCATGTGGAGGGCATTGCCCCGCTCACCCATGCCTTCGGCTGCGGCGTGGCCATCGACGCGCCCGGCGCCGCCATCCCCCTGCGCACGCTGCGCCACCTGGTGCACCACCCCAACTTCGGCGGCGAGGTGATGGCGGTGGGCCTGGGCTGCGAGCCGCTGCATGCCGGCCTGCTGCTGGATGCCCGGGACAACACGCAGGGCAACGTGATCCTCCTGCAGCAGGAGGCGGGCTTTGACGCCATGGTGGCCGCCATCCTGCGCATGGCCGAGCGCAAGCTGGAGCGCCTCAACCGCCGCCGGCGGCAGGTGCTGCCCCTGTCGCAGCTGATGATCGGCCTGCAGTGCGGCGGCAGCGATGCCTTCTCCGGCATGACGGCCAACCCCGTGGCCGGCTACGCGGCTGACCTGTTGGTGGAGGCGGGCGGCACGGTGCTGTTTTCCGAGGTGACCGAGGTGCGCGACGCCGTGCACCTGATCGCCCGGCGCTGCGTGGACGAAGCCTGCCGGGACAGGCTGGCCCAGGAGATGCGCTGGTACGATGACTACCTGCGCGGCGGCCAGGTAGACCGCAGCGTCAACCCCTCCCCCGGCAACAGGGAGGGCGGGCTGAGCAACATTGTGGAAAAGACGCTGGGCGCCATCGCCAAGTCCGGCACGGCCCCCATCGTGCAGGTGCTGTCGCCCGCCGAGCGGCCCACCCGCCGCGGCATGATCTTCGCCGCCACCCCGGCCAGCGATTTTGTGTGCGGCCCCTGCCAGCTGGCCAGCGGCATCACCCTGCAGGTGTTCATGACGGGCCGCGGCACGCCCTACGGCCTGGCCGCAGCGCCGGTCATCAAGGTGAGTTCCCGCACCGAGCTGAAGGAGCAGTGGGGCGACCTGATCGACTTTGACGCGGGCCCGGCCGCCACGGGCGGCAGCACCATCCCCCGGCTGGGCGAGGCGCTGTTCCGCCAGATTGTGGATGTGGCCAGCGGGCGCATCCGCCCCGCTGCCGAGCGCTATGGCATCCACAACGACCTGTGCCTGTTCAACCCCGCGCCCATTACCTAATTCGCCTCGTTACACAAAAGCCCGGCCGCAATCATTGCGGCCGGGCTTTTGTACATATGACTACTTCAGGCGTTGTGTCCGCCAGCCCACCGGGTCACGTCAGCGCCCACCAGCACCTTGTCCCCGCCCAGCAAGATGGGGCGCTTGACCAGCATGCCGTCGGTGGCCAGCAGGCGGTACTGCTCATCCTCCGGCATGTCGTTCAGCTTTTGCGCCAACCCAAGCGCCCGGTATTTCATGCCGCTGGTGTTGAAAAAGCGGCGCAGCGGCAAGCCGCTGAGCCGATGCCAGCGCCGCAGCTCTTGCTCCGTGGGGCGCTCCAGGTCGATCTGCCGCTCCTCAAACACTACGCCCTTGTCGTGCAGCAGCTGGACCACCTTGCGGCAGGTGCTGCACTTGCGGTAACAAACCAATTGCATCATGCTCATGCCTCCTTTGTTCCGGCCTGTCCACTCGGGCTGCGCCCGGTCAGACGAACCGCTTTTCAAACGCGATGCGCACCGGGTCGGCGTCGGTGATCACATCGTAGATCACTTCGCCGCACAAAGTGAAGCCGCTTTTGAGCAGAAAGCCACGCATGGGCATGTTGCCCCGGTGGGTATCGGTGCGCAGGCTGGCAGCCCCCCGGGCGCGGCAGACATCCTCCATCGCCCGCATCATGGCCGAGGCAGCCCCCGCCCCCCGCCTGTCTTTTCGCAGGGCAAAGCGGTGCAGGGCCGCGTAGGGCGTGTCCTCTGTTAGCCACCCGGTGCCGCCCGAGGCCGTGGTGGCATCAATCACCCGGTAGAAGGGATCGTCCCCCATCACCAGGGCCGCGATGCCCGCCACCTGGTCATTTTCCACCCATAGCCAGGAATTTCCGTTGGCGATGTCCTCCCGGAAGTCCTGTTCCCCCGGGTAGTCGCCCTGCCACTGGTCGATGCCCTGCGTCGCCATGTAGGCCTTGGCCTGCGCAAAAATATCCATCATGGCCGGCAGGTCCTCCTGCCGGGCCAGCCTCAAACTGCCCATGCTGATATCCCCCTGTCTGTATTGTTGTACAGCCGGATTGTACCATGCACATCCGCCCGCGGCAACGCGGTCACCTATCAAAGCGGCGTTTACTTTGTACTGGTTTTCGCCTATACTGGGACAACAATCAAGTACACATTTGGAGGTATCCCATGGCATCCACTGCGCCCATCGGGCTGTTTGACAGCGGCATCGGGGGATTGAGCGTGCTGAAAACGGTGCGCGAAGCCCTGCCCCACGAGAACCTGGTCTACTATGGAGACTCGGCCAACGCGCCCTACGGGGTGCGCCCGCCGGAAGACATCCTGGCCCTCACCCGCGCGGCGGCGGAGCAGCTGGTGCAGCGGGGCATCAAGGCGCTGGTCATCGCCTGCAACACGGCCACCGGCGTGGCGCTGGCGGCCCTCCAGCAGGAGCTGCTGATCCCCGTGCTGGGCATTCAGCCGGCGCTGGAGGAGGCGCAGAAATTGCGCCGCTCGGGCGACATCCTGGCGTTGGCCACACCGGCCACCTTTAAAACCGAGCGCTACGCCGCGCTGTACGGCCAGCATGGCGACCATGTGGTCAGCCTGCCCGCGCCCGGGCTGATGGAGTTTGTGGAGCGCCGGGAGCTGGGCGGCGACAACCTGCATGCATTTTTGACCGATCTGTTTGCCCCCTATCAGGATCGCCGCTTCGACGTGGTGGTGCTGGGCTGCACCCACTACCCCTTCCTGAAGGAGGCCATCGCCCCCTTCTTCCGCGGCGCTCAGCTGATTGACGACAGCCCGCGCGTAGCCCGCCAGCTGGAGGACAAGCTGCGCAGCCTGCACCTGCTGAACGATAGCGGCCAGCCCGGCAGCGTTTCCCTGCTTTCTTCCGGCGGGGATGAGGCCGTGAAACTGATGCGTACTTTCCTGTAATTATACGGTCTTTGTATGTTTTATCTTCGTTTGTTTGACAGACCTTTATCATATCTGGTAAACTATGTGCAACTCAACTCGGATATCTAAATAAGACCCCACAATCGAAAGGAGAATTCGACATCATGAAAAGGATCCTCGCCCTGGTCTTCGCCCTGTGCCTGCTGACTGCCCTGCCCGCCTCCGCCGTGACCGTGCTCACCATGGGCACCGGCGGCACCGCCGGCACCTACTATGCCTTTGGCTCCGAGATTGCCACCATGTGGAACAGGAGTGACCTGGATGTGGAAGTCACCCCCTTGGTCACCGGCGCCTCCAAGGCCAACATCGTAGAAGTCTGCGACGGCGGCTATCAGCTGGGCTGGTCCCAGAACGACACCATCTTCTACGCCTACAACGGCGATAAGGACATCTTTGAAGGCGAAAAGTTTGACAACTTCTACGCCATGGCTGCCCTTTACCCCGAAGCCGTGCACCTGGTCGTTGCCGCTGACGGCGACATCAAGAACATCGAAGACCTCAAGGGCAAGGCCGTGTCCATCGGCGCCGCCGGATCGGGCACCTCCATCAACGCCCTGCAGATCCTCGAGCTGGCCGGCCTGACCACGGAAGACATCAAGGTGCAGTGGCTGTCCTTTGACGAGAGCTCCACCGCTTTCCAGAACATGACCATTGATGCCTTCTTCGTTACCGCCGGTATCCCCAACACGGGCATCATCTCCGCCGCCATCAAGCGCCCCGTGCGCCTGATCAGCCTGACGGACGAGCAGATGGCCACCCTGCAGGAAAAGTATTCCTTCTATGTGCCCGTCAAAGTGCCGGCCGGCACCTACGAGGGCCAGGAGCCTGAGGTAACCATCCCCTCCATCACGGCCACCATCATCGTTGCCAAGGATCTGGATGAGGAGCTGGTGTACAACCTGACCAAGGCCCTGTTTGAAAAGAAGGGTGAAATGACGCACGCCAAGGCCCAGGTGCTGGATCCTGCCTTTGCCGTCGAGGGCATTCCCTGCCCCATCCACCCCGGCGCAGCCAAATACTTCACCGAAGTGGGCGTAGAGATTCCCGAGCAGTCCAAGCTGCCCTGAACGCTCTGACCCCTCCGGCGTGATGGCAGCCCGCAATCGGGTAGTCTGCCAGACATAAACCGGTATTCTTACAGGGAGGTATCCGTCTCCATCGGGTACCTCCCTGATTACAACAAGGAGTGTTATCATGGCCGATCAAAACAATATCCCCGACATGCCTGAGGCGATTATCCCGCCGGGTGTTGAGGCGCCGATCGAGGCAGTGCACGAAGAGGTCAACCAGGCCGAGCTGGAAGCGATCATGAACAAATATGACCGCGAAAGCGCCTTCCGTGTGCTTCCGGACTTCCGCGGCAAAGCCATCGGCGTCATCTGCGTGCTGTTTTCCATCATCCAGCTGTACAACACTTTTAACCCCATCACCTTCATCCGCCCCCTGCACCTGGGGCTGGTGATGCTGCTGGGCTTTCTGCTGTATCCCGCAAAAAGAACCTCCAGCAAGACGACCTTGCCCTGGTATGACATCGCGCTGGCAGTCATCGCCTTTGGCGTGTGCTTTTACCAGGTGGTCAACGAGAACGCCCTCAACGCCCGCCTGCGGCTGAAACCCTATGAAATGTACCTGGGCATATTGGGCGTCATTTTGCTGCTGGAGGCAACGCGGCGCGTGGTGGGCCTGCCCATCGTCATCATCGCGGGCACGTTCATCCTGATCGCCCTGTTTGGGCAATACCTGCCCGGCTTCCTCAAGAGCAACCTGAGCATCCGCAAGATTGTGGAGCACCTGTGGTATGACAAGGAGGGGGTCTTCGGCCCGGCCATCGGCGCCTGTACGACCTTCATCTTCCTGTTCATGCTGTTTGGCGCCTTCCTGGAGAAGACGGGCGTCGGGCAGTTCTTCATCGACCTGGCCAACGCCCTGGCCGGTCACCGCCGTGGCGGCCCCGCCAAGGTGGCCGTCCTCAGCTCCGCGCTGATGGGCACGGTATCGGGCAGCTCGGTGGCCAACACGGTGGGCACGGGCAGCTTCACCATCCCCATGATGAAGCGCATGGGCTACCGCCCACAGTTTGCCGGCGCGGTGGAAGCCGCCGCCTCCACCGGCGGTCAGATCATGCCCCCGGTCATGGGCGCTGCCGCCTTCCTGATGGTGGACTCGGTGGGCGTCAACTACGGCACCATCATCAAGGCCGCCATCATCCCGGCGCTGCTGTACTTCACCGGCATCTACATGATCATCGACCTGGAGTCCAAGAAGCACGGCCTGATGGGCCTGGCCAAGGATAAGCTGCCCAAGGCCAAAAAGCTGATCATGGAAAACGGCTACCTGGCCCTGCCGCTGCTGGCCATCATCTTCATTCTGGTCGGCACCTCCC
>JAAZBU010000118.1 GCA_012513645.1 Clostridiales bacterium
GTAGACGATATGCCCTGATCAACGAAAACAGCAACAGCCTGACCGAAGACGACAACCTCTACCTGCGCCTGGGCGACAACCCCGCCTATACCGCCGACATCACAGTCGTCGTGGTAAACGCCAACGCGGACAACAAGGAAGCGGCGCTGGACTATGTTCTCTGGCTGTCGGGCAACCTGTCCGGCCAGTTCCTGCGACTGCTGGACAAGGAAATGACGGCCGATGAGCTGGCTCTGTACACCATTCAGAACGATCTTGCCTCGCGCAAAGCGACAGACTCCGAACCGGGCGACATCGCGCGCATGGAAGAGCGGCTGAAGAACGGCGACTATGCAGACTATGGCCCCAAGCCTGAAACATTGGCCCGCTACCGGCAGGAGATCGCGCCGAACCTGGTGGTGATGACCAGGCGCCTGCCCGAGGCGGCTTACTACGCAAAGGATAACTACCTCAAGGGCAAACTGGACGCGGACGGCCTGATTCAGGCGCTGGACGCAGCGGTGAAGTAAGAGAACGAAGCATTATCGAACAGCCCCCTTCGTGCCCGGCAGGCAATGAAGGGGGCTGTGTTTGTTGGCAATATATACTAAATCAGTTTACGCAGGTACTTTTGTGCCGCCTCCACGGCGGGCAGGCATTCCTCCATGCCCTCAAACTCATAGGAAAGCCAGCCGTCGTAGCCGGCTTCGCGCAGCTTGTCAACGCACCAGGCGATGGGCACCACGCCGTGGCCGGCCACCGTGCCGCGCAGGTAGGCGCCATTGCGGCTTTTGAACCACCCTTCCCCCGGGTCCCGGGCCCAGGGCGGCTGGTAGAGAAAATCCTT
Source organism: Clostridiales bacterium (assembly GCA_012513645.1). Taxonomy (GTDB): domain Bacteria; phylum Bacillota; class Clostridia; order Christensenellales; family Aristaeellaceae; genus UBA1038. The sequence goes on from JAAZBU010000118.1 coordinate 827, forward strand.
GGCGTGCACATGCACGGCGTAGGGCGCGGCTATGGACACGGCGTGCACCGCCGGCTCATCCGCGCACATGAAATTGCCCATGTCGATCAGCCAGCCGTAGTTGGGGTGATCCACCGCGCGGATCAGCGTCTCCACCCGGTGCGCATCCTGCAGCACATAGCCGTGATTTTCGGTGCAGGTGCGGATGTCAAACTGCTGCGCATAGGCCGCCACCTCGCGGATGGGCGCCTTGATGGCCTCCACGGCCGAGCGCCAGTCCGTCCCCTCAGGCAGGGACCAGGTGGCATCGTGGCGCAGCACGCCCGCGCCCAACAGCCGGGCGATATCCACCTGGCGCTTGACGCGGCTTACTTCCTCTGCCCCGCGATTCAGAAAATCCGCCCCCACGGTGTAGGCGATGACCGACAGGCCAATGGCCTCGCAGTGGGCGCGGATTTCGCGCGCCAGGTCCTCCAGGCTGTCAGCCTTTTGTACCTCCAGGCTCAGGTCGATAAACTCGATGCCGTCATAGCCCATGCGGCGGGCAATGTTGCAGATGTCCAGATAGCTTGCCTTTGCCTGGGCGATATGCTTGGCAAAGCTGTAGCTGCTGACGCCGATCTTCATTGGGCCCCTCCATTCCACTGCTGGCGCAAAAAGTCCACCGCGGCGGCGATATCGCGCACGGGCTGGTCGCCCACCTCGCGCTCGATGGTGAGGAAGCCATCGTAGCCAATGGCCCGCAGCGCCTCAAGGTAGCGGTCAAAGGGCACATCGCCCTCGCCCAGGGGCAGCTCGATGAAGGCGGCATCGGTCACCGCATCCTCAAAGGCTATGCCGTAGATCAGCTCGGGGTCCTTGTCAAACAGCTTGCGGCCATCCTTGGCGTGGGTGTGCACGATGTATTTTTTGAGGGTGTGCACGGCGCGCACCGGGTCGTCCCCCGTCACCATCACCAGGTTGGCCGGGTCCAGGTTGACGGCCACACCGGTGGAATTGAGCGAATCCAGAAAGCCGCACAGCGTGTCGGCCGTTTCCGGCCCCGTTTCCACGGCAAAGTGCGCGCCCAGCGAGTCGGCATACGCAGCCAACTGGCCGCAGGCATCCTGCATGATGGCGTAACGGGGGTGCTTGGGATCGCTTGGCACCACGCCGATGTGGGTGGTCACGATGTCGGTCTCCCACTCCTTGGCCAGGTCCAGGATACGCTTGGAATCCTCAATCAGCTGCGGATTCTTCTGCGGGTCGCCAAAGCCGTGCCCCAGGTCGCCGCACAGGGCGGAGATCACCAGGCCGCGGTCCTTCACCATGCGCAGAAACTCGGCCTTGCCGGCGGGCGTCAGCTTTTTGGGCGACAGCTCGCCGTGCGTGGCATATACCTGCAGGCCCTGCACACCCAGATCGCGGATGGTATCCAGCGCCTTAGGGGTGGGCAGCCGCAGGGATTCCAGTATGATGCCGATGGGGAACGCCTTCGTGCTCATGACAAACTCCTCTCAGGCAATCCGCACGATTGCCTATTGCATCACAGGCAGAAGTGCAGCATGCGCAGCACCTCAAAGTAATCATCGTGGCGGTAGCGTAGCGTGCGCTCGTTCACCACCTCGATGCCAGGGTAGAAGCTGCTGCGCCGCGTCTTGGTGTGCTCCCGGTGGGTGAACTCCACCTCAAAGTGCTTGGGCAACGGGAACAGGCAGTCCGCCTTGGGGCGCTTGACGGCCTCGCGCACGATTTCGCGGATCTGGCGCAGGGCTTCCTCCGGGTGGATGGAGCGCACGGCGCCGCCCATGCCCTCGTTGACGGGCACCACCGCGGTGTTGGGGTTTTTTGACTGCATCCAGTCGCACAGGCCCTTGTCCCCCGTGACCGCATATACGGGCACGCCCTCATAGGCCGCAATCATGGCGTTGAGCATCAGCTCGCTGGCCAGCTCGCCGTTGATGACCAGGCTGGTCAGCTGCGTGGTCATGGTGTGAGCCAAGGGGTTGGTATCGCGGCCGGCTGCGTTGTGGTAGCCGGTCATCACCGCGCCGTCAAAGCTGCCGTCCAGCCCCAGCATCATGCTGTAGGGGTGCCCGCCCCAGCCCCGGATGATCTGCGCATAGCGCGGCAGGCCGCGGGGGTCGATGTTGCGGGCGCTGTCGTGCGCATCCTTGACCAGCACCTGATCAAAGCCGCTGTCGTGGGCGCCCTCGCAGGCGGCCGCTACCTCACGGGTCATCTGATCGGCAAAGTAGCGCCAATCGGCGTGGTTCTTTTCGGTTTCATTCCAATTGGTGATGCCGCAGGTCCCCTCGATGTCCGCGCTGATAAAGAGTTTTTTCATACATGCCTCCACATACAATATTTCATACTATAACGGCAAATCCCGAGCCGCAAACCACCGCATACCTGCCAGCAGAAACACCGCTGCCAGGCCGGGCAAAATGAGCAGCATGCCCTCCATGCGCCCGGCTGTCAGGGCGGGTACGTCAAACAACGAGTAAAAACTGAGCCAGCGTACAAACCCGGGCACCTCCCGCACGCGGCCCGCCAGGCCAATCACCAGCAGCAGCCCGCTGAGCAGCAAAGCAAGCCGGCGCGCGCGCCGTCGCTCGTCCATGCCGCAGGACAGCATCATGCCCAGGCTGCCGGACGCCAGGTACAGCCCAAGAAGCCCCAGGTTGAGCTGCGCAAACCAGGGCACCTGCAGCGCGCCCGGCTTGAACACCATCGCCGCCACCGCTGCCACCAGCGCGGGCACCACGGTGAATATGGCCAGGCAGGCCATCAACACGCCCCACTGGCTCAACGCATGGGCGGCCCGCCGCTGGGGCAGGGCCAGCCAGTAGGCCATCTCCCCCGTCTCCACCTGGGCGGCCATCAGCCGGGCTGCTAATACAGCCCCCAGCACCATGCCCAGCACAGGCAGCAAAAAGCCGTACAACAGCGCCCCCAGGTGCTGCAGCAGCGAGGCGCTGCCCCCCACCCCCAGGGCGGCAAACAGCGCGGGCGACTGCGCCCGGGCATCCGCCAGGGCAAGCACATGCTGCTCCTCATACAGTAGCACAGCCCCGGCCGACAGCAGCGAGGCCGCCGCGGCAAACAGCAACGTGATGCCCAGCTGCTTTTTGAGCTGAAAGGAAAACAGCACGCGCTTTGTCATACCAGGTCCCCCCCGAAGGAGCGCAGGAAGCTGCTCTCCAGCTCCTCCCGCCCGCCCACCAGGTCCAGCACCGTGTACTTGGTCAGGGTTTTGAGCAGCACCTGCGGGCTGGCCGGCACGGCCACGATCACCCGGTTGCGCAGCAGCTCCACCCCCGTCTCCCACTCCTGGGCAAAGGCCGCTGCCTGGTGGATATCTTCAAAGGTGATGTGATATACCTTCTGCCGGGTGTAGGTCAGGGCGCGGGCAGGCTGCACCGTGACCAGCCGCCCTTCACGGATGATGCCCACCTGGTCGCAGCAGCGCTGCACCTCCTCGAACACGTGGGAAGTCATGAAGATGGTCTTGCCGGCCTGCCGCTCCTCCTCAATGAGATCCAGCACGGCGTTGCGGGCATTGGGGTCAAGCCCGGCGCAGGGCTCGTCCAGCAGCAAAATCTTCGGATCATTCAAAAAGCCGAGCAGCAGCACCACCTTGCGGCGGTCGTCCGGCGCCATATACGCCCAGTCGCCCAGGGGGTTGAGGTCCAGCCGCTCCATCAGCTTCTGCATGCGCTTGCGCCAGGTGTCCCCCCGCGCGGCCGACAGCAGGCGGATGAACTGATCGCCCGTGGTGCGCGCAGGCAGCCGGGCATCCCGCGGCACATAGCCCACATACTGCATCAGCACGTGCCGCTGGGTAAAGCAATCCATCCCCCGGATGCTGACCTCGCCGTCATCCGGGCGGATAAAGCCCATCAGCAGGCTCAGCGCGGTGGACTTGCCGGCGCCGCCCGGCCCCAGCAGCCCAAAGGCCTGCCCTTGCTCCACCTGGACGGAGAAATCAAACAGGCCGGCATCCTCATCAAACGCCTTGGTGACCCGCCGAAAGCGAAGCTCAGCCATGCGCTTCCTCCGGCTGCTTGAGGGCGATGCGGCGCCTGGCATCCTCGGCCAGCAGGCGGTAGATCACCGCAAACAGCGGGATGAACAGCAGCATGCCGGCAATGCCCATGATGCCGCCGCCCACCGTGACCGCCACCAGCACCCAGATGGACGGGATGTCAATGGCGTTGGACAGAATGCGCGGGTAGATCAGGCTGCCCTCCAACTGCTGTACGATGAAGTACATCAGCAAGAACCACGGCGCCTGGCCCGGGGACACCGTAAATACCAGCACCGCCCCCAGCAGGCCGGCGATATAGGGGCCGAAGATGGGGATAAAGGCACAGATGAAGGTGATCAGGCTGACCAGCACCGGATAGGGGAAGCCGAAGATGAGCATGAACATCCAGATGAGCGCGGCAGACACCAGAGATTGGAGCACCTGGCCGCCCAAGAAGCGGGAGTAGGTATCGATCATCATGGTGATGACGCGGGTAACCGACTGCCTGTGCCGCTCGGACAGATAAGCCGCCAGCAGCGTGCTGATCTGCCCGCGGATGCGCTCCTTGGAAAACAGCAGATAGATGGCGAACACCAGCCCCACCACCAGGTTGATGATCAGCTGCGCCGCGGTAAACACCACGCTGGACGAATAGGAAAGGCCGCCCAGCATGAAGTTGCCCGCGCGCTCCACAAAATCGCGGATGCTGGTTTCATCGGTGCCCTTGACGCCCAGCAGTTGGCGCAGGTTGGTGTTGTAGCCGGTCAGCCACTCCTCTAACTGGGTCAGCACATCGGGGATGCGGCGGATCAGCGTCTCCACCGCCACCACCACCTCGGGGATGATGACCACCAGAATCAACACCACCACCGCCAGCACAAACAGCACGCTCAGCGTGAGGCAGGCGGCGCGCCTGATGCGCAGCCACAGCGGATACCTGTCGAAATAGCGCAGGCTGCGCTCCAGAAAGCGCAGGGGCAAGTTGATGATCAGGGCCAGCAGCAGGCCGAAGATGAAGGCCGATATGATGCCCAGAAAGCTGGTGAGCAGCCCATAGAACAGATCGATGCGATACAGAAAAAAGGCCAGGAGCATCAGCAGCACGATGCTCCGAAACCGCTTGCTGTTCTGCGACCAATTCATGTTCAATGCGCTCACCTCGAATGCGATGAGCATATCATAACAGGCGTTCGCTGGCAAGGACAAGCCGGGCATCCCGGGGATATTCCGGGGATACTCCCGCTTCAAATTTTCCGCACAAACTTTCTGCAATTTCCTTGATTTTTCTGTTGACAGGCAGCATCAGCGTGCTATAATAAATAAAGGTCAAAGAAGGTCAGTATTCGATGACCCAAGGAGGATGAAGGATGAACCAGAACCAGTACACGCAAAAGAGCATGGAGGCCATCCAGCGCGCGCAGGCGCTGGCCACAGAGTACGGCCAGCAGACGCTGGAGCAGGTGCACCTGCTGTACGCGCTGACGGAGCAGCCCGAGGGGCTGATCCCCCAGCTGCTCATCAAGATGAACAAAAATGCCGGGCAGGTGTCTGCCGCGGCCATGCAAGATATTGAAAAGCTGCCCCGCGTGCGCGGCCTGTCCCGCGAACAGGGCAAAACCTATGTATCCCAAGAGATGGATCGCGCCCTGCAGGAGGCTGCCAAGGCCGCCGAGCGGATGCGCGATGAATACCTGTCGGTGGAGCACCTGTTCCTGGGCCTGCTGGCCGCGCCGGACCGCGCGGTGAAGGCCCTGTTGCAGCGCCAGGATATCAGGGAGGCGGATTTCCTGTCCGCGCTAAACACCGTGCGCGGGGCCACCCGCGTCACCAGCGACAACCCCGAGGATACGTACGAGGCGCTGGAGAAATACGGCACCGACCTGACGGACCTGGCACAGAAGCAGAAGCTGGACCCGGTCATCGGCCGTGACGCCGAGATCCGCGATGTGGTGCGCATTTTAAGCCGAAAGACCAAGAACAACCCGGTGCTCATCGGCGAGCCCGGCGTGGGCAAGACGGCCATCGCCGAGGGGCTGGCCCAGCGCATCGTGGCCGGCGACGTGCCCGACAACCTGCGCGACCGCCGCGTGGTATCGCTGGATATGGGCGCGCTGATTGCGGGCGCCAAGTTCCGCGGCGAGTTTGAGGAGCGCCTCAAGGCCGTGCTGGCTGAGGTTAAGCAGGCGGAAGGCCGCGTGCTGCTGTTCATTGACGAGCTGCATACCATTGTGGGCGCCGGCAAGACCGAGGGCAGCATGGACGCGGGCAACCTGTTAAAGCCCATGCTGGCGCGCGGCGAACTGCACTGTATCGGCGCCACCACGCTGGATGAGTACCGCAAATATATTGAAAAGGATGCCGCGCTGGAGCGCCGCTTCCAGCCCGTGATGGTGGAGGAACCCACGGTGGAGGATACCATCTCCATTTTGCGCGGCCTGCGGGAGCGCTATGAGGTGTTCCACGGCGTGAAAATTCAGGACAATGCCCTGATTGCCGCGGCCACATTGTCGCACCGCTATATCAGCGACCGCTTTTTGCCCGACAAGGCCATCGACCTGGTGGACGAGGCCTGCGCCATGATCCGCACGGAGATGGACAGCTTGCCGCAGGAACTGGACGAGCGCCGCCGCCGCATCATGCAGATGGAAATCGA
>JAAZBU010000012.1 GCA_012513645.1 Clostridiales bacterium
GCCGCATCGAGCAGATTGGCCCGCCCAAGCACATCTACGATGAGCCGCGCTCGGCCTATGTGGCCAACTTCATCGGCGAGAGCAACATCATCCGCGGCCGCATGGTGCGCGACGAGCTGGTCAATTTTTGCGGCACCAACTTCACCTGCGTGGACTTCGGCTTCCCCAAGGATGCGCCGGTGGACGTGCTGATCCGCCCGGAGGATATGCTCATCGTGGGCGAGGACGTGGGGCAGATTGTGGGCACGGTGAAAAGCGTGCTGTTTAAGGGCGTGCACTACGAGATGATCATCGACGCCGGCGGGTTCACCTGGAAGGTGCACTCCACCAGCATGCAGCCTGAGGGCTCCCGCGTGGGGCTGTCGGTGGTGCCGTTTAACATCCACATCATGCGCCCCATGGAGGAGGACGTGCCCAATGACTGACATGCGCGTACCGGCCTGGGGCTGGTGGCTGATGGCGCTGGGGCTGGCGGGCTTTGTGGCCATGCTGGCCATCACCATCCGCCGCAACCGGGGCGTACGGCGCTCGCTGTACGCCTGGCCCTACACGCTGTGGATGGTGGTATTTACCGTGCTGCCGCTGATATTGATTGCGTACTACGCCTTCACGGACAAGGCCGGCAGCTTCACGCTGGAGAACTTCGCCAACTTCTGGGACAGCAACCGCGCCATGAAGAACGACCTGCTCCGCCAGGGCTTTGACCCCAACGCCTTGGGCATGGGCGCCCGCGGCACGGTGAATGTGGGCACGCTGGTCTACTCGGTGTGGATGGCCTTTTTGTGCACGGTCATTTCGCTGGTGCTGGGGTATCCTGCGGCGCACATCATGGCTGACCGGGAGTTCAAGCTGGGCGCTACCATCGTGGTGCTGTTCATCATCCCCATGTGGATGAACTTCCTGCTGCGCACCATCGCCTGGATGTCGCTGCTGGAGGATAACGGCCTCATCAACACGCTGCTGCAGGGCATGGGGCTGCCCAAGCTGCGGCTGATGTACAACTCCCAGGCCGTGCTGCTGGGCATGGTGTACAACTACCTGCCGTTTATGGTGTTCCCCATCTACAACTCGCTCAGCCGGCAGGACCCCCGCCTGTCCGAGGCCGCCATGGACCTGGGCGCAGACCAATGGACCACCTTCCGCCGGGTCACCTTTCCCATCAGCATGCCGGGCATCGTGTCAGGCATCACCATGGTATTCATGCCCTCGGTGACCACCTTTTTCATTCCCAGGGTGCTGGGCGGCGGCAATACCGAGATGTTTGGAGACCTGATCGAGCGCACCTTCCTGACCGCCGACGACTGGAATGTGGGCAGCGCGCTGAGCCTGATCATGATGGTGCTGATTTTGCTCAGCCTGGGCCTGCTGCGCAAGGTAGACCCTGAAGGGGAAGGGGGGAGCCTGATCTGATGAAAACCATCAAGCGCACCTACCTGGCGCTGATTCTGCTGTTTTTGTACGTGCCCATCGCGGTGCTCATTGTGCAGAGCTTCAATGCCGGCATCAGCCGCGCCAAGTGGGAGGGCTTTTCCTTCCGCTGGTATCAGGAGCTGATCAACAGCCCGTCCATCATGCAGGCGCTGTACGTTACGGTGACCATCGCGCTGCTGGCCGCGGCCTTCTCCACCATTTTGGGCACGCTGGCCGCCATCGGCATCCATGCCATGCGCAAGCGCCCCCAGGCCGCCATGATGACCGTGACCAACATCCCCATGACCATGCCCGACATCGTGACCGGCATCTCGCTGATGCTGCTGTTTATCTTCACCAAGGTGGAGCGCGGCTACTTTACCATGCTGCTGGCGCACATCACCTTCAACACGCCCTATGTGGTGCTGTCGGTGCTGCCCAAGCTCAAGGAGATGAACAAGTTCAGCTACGAGGCCGCGCTGGACCTGGGGGCCACCCCCGGCTACGCGCTGCGCAAGGTGATTTTGCCGGCCATCCGCCCGGGCGTTATCACGGGGGCCATGCTGGCCTTCACCCTGTCGCTGGACGACTTTACCATCAGCTACTTCACCACCAGCCCGCTGGTGCAAAACCTGTCCACCCTCATCTACTCCGAGGCCCGCAAGGGCATCAAACCCACCATGAACGCGCTGAGCGCGCTGATGTTTGTGGCACTGTTAGTCCTGCTGCTGGTCATCAACCGGCGCACGGCGGACAACAAGTGACATCACCAAACAACACAGGAGGTATCCCGCATTGAAAAAACTGCTCATCGTGCTGCTGGCCGCAGCCATGCTGCTGCCCCTGCTCCCCGTCCAGGCCGAGGGCGTTGTCAACGTCTTCAACTGGGAGGATTACGTCAACCCCGAAGCCCTCGAGCTCTTTGAAAAAGAGACCGGCATCAAGGTCAACTACATGCGCTTCACCACCAACGAGGACATGATGGTGCAGGTGCGTACCAACCCCGCCGCCTTTGACGTGGTGTTTCCCTCCGATTATGTGATCGAGCGCTTCGTCAAGGAAGACCTGCTGATGGAGCTGGACTTCGCCCAGGTGCCCAACGCCGACAACACGCTGGAATGGCTCAAAAACCCCAGCTATGACCCGGATCACAAATACTCCGTCCCCTACATGTGGGGCACGGTGGGCATCCTGTACGATACTACCCGCGTACAGGGCCCCATTGACAGCTGGCAGGTGCTGTTTGAAGATACCTACAAGGGCGAGGTCTTTATGCTGGATAGCATCCGCGACAGCATGGGCCTGGCGCTCAAGTACCTGGGCTACTCCATGAACACCCAGGACCCCGCCGAGCTGAAGGCCGCGACCGATCTGCTGGTCAAGCAAAAGCAGGACGGCATCGTCAAGGCCTACCAGGTGGACGAGACCAAGGACAAGATGGTGGCCGGAGAGGGCATCCTGGGCGTGGTATGGTCGGGTGACGCGCAGTACGCCATCAACCTCAACGAAAACCTGGCCTATGTTGTGCCCAAGGAGGGCTCCAACGTTTGGGTGGACGGCATGGTAGTGCCCCGGGCCGCCAAGAACCCGGAGAACGCGCTTAAGTTCATCGACTTCATGAGCCGCCCGGAGATCGCCCAGATGAACTGTGAGTACATCGAATACTCCAGCCCCAACCAGGCGGCCATCGACCTGATGGGTGAGGAGTACCTTGAAAACCCCAACCTCAACCCGTCCCAGGAAGTGATCGACAACTGCGAGTTCTTCCACGACATTCAGGACCGGATTACGATCTACAATACCCTGTGGGCACAGGTGAAGAACGCGAAATAAGCAGCTCAAATTGCTGATCGCGGCGCAGGAAATGCTTGTCTTTTCACCCGTGACGTCGTCGCAGTTCACTTGACGTAGCGCTGCTACGCCTGCGTTCCTGCTCCTTGTCACCGGCAAAAATCCAGCGCATTTCTTTGCGCCGCGATGGCACAATTTGAGCTCGGGAAAGGGGAACGATGGAGCTAAAGAATCCTTCGCCCCTCATCGCGTTTCGTGGCTCTTTCAGGAGTAAGACAAGTACACAGACATAAACAGGCGGCCGTTCCGATCGGAACGGCCGCACTGTTATAATTGCTGTTAAGCGTTAGTCCATGCGGGAGTAGTTCGGCGCTTCCTTGGTGATGAAGATGTCGTGGGGGTGGCTCTCGATGAGGCCGGCGGAGGTGATGCGGATGAACTCGGCGTCGCGCTTGAGCGCGTCGATGGAGGGGGTGCCGCAGTAGCCCATGGCGCTGCGCAGGC
>JAAZBU010000013.1 GCA_012513645.1 Clostridiales bacterium
ACATCGGCATCAAACAGAATATGCTGGAAGCCGTAAAGCAGTACGGCGGTGAGCAGGAAAGCCCTGTGGATGAAATTAAAATCTCCCTGGCTATTTTCCGCAATCATTTATCCTTGCTGGATAGCCTGTTGCATGGGTTTAACGCTAAAAAGTTCTATGAGGGAGATCCCCTGGAGCGTTTGCTTTGCCTGAACCTGGCAGCAGAATATGTGCAAACCAGCAAAGAAATGGAAACCCGGTTCATGGTGCTTTCTCGAAAGATGAAAGCTGCCTATGAGATCTGTTTCCCTACTGGTGAGTTGAGCGATGCTGAAACCACGAAAGCGCAGTTCTATCTGGCCATTCGCTCCATCATCTACAAGCAAACCATGGGTGATGCGCCCGATGCTGAAGTCATGAACCGTCATGTAGAGGAGATGGTGAAACTGGCCATTACCTGTACGGGCATCGAGGATATCATCAATGTCGAGAAATCCATTGATTTGTTCGGTGATGACTTCATGCAGCAGTTGGATTTGATCAACATGCCCATTAGCAAGTTCAATGCCCTTCTGAAATTGCTGCGTAAGGCCATTACCGGTTATGGGTTGACAAACAAGGTGAAGGCGATTGAATTTGATGTGCGTCTGCGTAAGGTTATTGATGCTTACAATAGCCGGGATAAGCTGATCTTTACCAGCGAAGTTGTGGAGGATTTTGTGAATGGCTTGTCCGATGAGCTGCTTAAAATCCTGGAGGACTTAAAAGCCGACCAAGCATCCTTTGAAAAACTGGGCATTACATACGAAGAAAAAGCATTCTACGACATTCTGGTCAAGGTGAGGGATAACCATGGCTTCCACTATGCAGATGAAAAATGCCTTGTTCTTGCGAAGAAGATCAAGGAATTGGTGGATAGCAAAACCCAGTTTGCCGATTGGTCTACCAGGGACGATATTAAAAATCAATTGAATATGAAGCTGACAGTTTTGCTTTATAACAACGGCTACCCACCGGAATGGGATGAGGAAGTGTTTGAGAAGGTAATGGAGCAGGCTGAGAATTTTAAGAAGTATAGTGACTGAGGAGGTTCAGGATCACCGCCTGATCGTGTTGTCGATTCGGTGCTTGTTTAACAATGTATTCTGGCATGACATACAGTCATTTGAACAGATATATGCAAGGGTAGTAGGTAAATGGTTTTAGGCCAAGGACATAGATTGGTAGTATAAGATAACTCGGAGGATGCGTTTTGAATAAAAACTGGCGAAATCGCCCCACACACATTGACAGCATTCCACGGAATATTGACTATATCATCGGTATTGATGAAAGCGGTAATGCCGATTTGAAGCACGTTCGAAATGCAAAAACTTCAGGTAAATCTCTTGATAAAAATGAAAGACATTTTACCGTTACTGCTTGCTGTATTGCCACAAGCAAGTTTGTAGATACTAGAGAAGCGGTAATGGCACTCAAGCACAAATATTGGCAGAATGCTCTTTTTCAATATAAGGATGGCCTAAAGCGCATTTGCTTCCACTCTAGAGATATTCGAAAAAAAAGCACAGCATTTAAGCCAGGCAATATTGATTATGACGGTTTTATTCATGACTTGGGCAATCTGTTATCACAGGTACCTATTTGTCTATACTCTTCACACATTGATAAGCTGGCTCATGTCGAACAATATACTCGTCCTCAGTCACCATATGACCTGTGCATGACTTTTGTATTAGAACGAATAGTATATAGCATTGGTAGAAATGCCAGTTACATTATTGTTTTAGAATCCAGAGGTAAAAAGGAAGATAAAGAACTGCTGGATTTTATTAAACGTTTACTAGATCATGGCTCTAATTATTGTTCATCAAAGGAATTTTCTTGTATTAAAGGAGTTTATTTCAATCCAAAATGGTGTAACGCAGCTGATAGTCAGATGTCATATTGGCTTTTAGAGTTAGCGGATCTTTATGCATATCCAATACAGAAATATTTTGTTCACAACAAAAAAGATATGGCGTTTCAAACACTATATCCGAAAATTAGCGGTTATCCAGAGGTGACTGGAAAGGGGCTAAAGAGTTTCCCATAAGAAAGAGCCACCCGTAAGGTGACTCTCCCTCGTTCGCAAAATGCAAACCCCAGAAAGATTGCTCTTTCAATAGTAGTCTAAAGATTCCTGATCTTGATGTCAATATCAGAATTTCATTCGGTTCCGGTGCGAGTTTTCGAAAGGGTAAGCCACCAAATATACAACTTAACAAAATACCCCCCTAACCAAATATCCAGCCGGTATCGTACTCTACCTCGTCAGCCAGACCCAAGCCGAGCTTCCCGATTGCGTGGAGGCTCGGCTTTTTTGTTTCAGTTTGATTTGTTTAATTAAACAAATTTTACTTTTTATCAAACAAGAAGATTATTTTAATAAAACAGTTGACAGTATGTGGGATCGGGGGTATAATCGGCCTAATCTCAGATAGTACGGTCAGGCCTCAATTTTCGGGCGCTAAACAAACACGAAGCAGCGTTTATTCAAAAATAATAGCCACAGGCAGGCAAGGAGAAACCGATGGCACACCGGGAATACCCTACAGATCACGAAGCCAAACAGACGATACTGGACGTTGGGCGCCGCATGTATCAAAAGAACTTTGTGGCGGCCAATGACGGCAACATCACCTGCAAGGTGGATGACGACATCATCTGGGCCACGCCTACCGGCGTATCCAAGGGCTTTATGACCGAGGACATGCTGGTCAAGATGTACCTCGACGGACGGGTGATCCGCCAGGGGGACCTGGACCCCTCCTCCGAGATCAAGATGCACCTGCGCATCTATCAGGAGAACCCCGACATACGGGGCGTTACCCACGCCCACCCGCCTATCTGCACCTCCTTTGCCATTGCCGGCATCAGCCTGGACAAGGCCATCTACCCCGAGGCGCTGGTCAACCTGGGCACGGTGCCCTGCGTGCACTACGAGACGCCGGGCTCCCCTGCGCTGCCGGACTCTGTCGCCCCCTATTGCAAGGACTATAATGCCCTGCTGCTGGCCAACCACGGCGCAGTCAGCTGGGGCAAATCGCTGATTGAGGCGTTTTACCGCCTGGAATCCATGGAGCACTATGCCATGGTGCTGATGTATACCGGCAATGTGATCGGCAAGGCCAATGTGCTCAGCTGCGATCAGGTGCAGGAACTGCTGGACATCCGCACCCGCATGGGCATCCATGCCGGTGGCGTGCCCCCCTGCGCGCCCCGCCCCTCCAATGTGCAGGATGTATTGGCCGGGCACTCCCCGCTGAGCGCCGATGCCTCCCCCGAAGTGAAGACCTATCAGCCCGCCGGAAGCTCTGCTGCGCCAGCCAATGGCAGCACGGGCGGGCTGTCTTCCGCAGATATTGAACGGATCCGCCAGGCCGTCATCGACCGGCTGCGCGGCACCTGATCTGCTCTCACCTTAACCGCTGCATCAACCACCGCATCAACCACCTGATATGGAAAGGATGCCGTTCCTATGAAAGCCATTATCATCGGCGGCGTTGCGGCCGGCATGTCCGCAGCCTCCAAGTTGAAGCGCACCATGCCCGATGCCCAGGTCCTCGTATACGAACGGGGCAGTTTCCTTTCCTATGGCGCGTGCGGCATTCCCTATTTTGTCGGCGGCGTCAACGACAACCCGGACTTGCTGATTGCCCGCAGCCGGGAGGCATTTGAAAAGCAGGGCATACAGACCTTTTTGCGCCACGAGGCAATCGAGGTGGATCCAGCGCGGCGCATTGTACAGATCAAGGACCTAGACAGCGGCCGCGTGTTTGAAGACAGCTACGACAAGCTGATGATCGCCGTGGGCTGCGACAGCGTGGTGCTACCCATTCCGGGGGCTGATTTGACCGGCGTATTCTACCTAAAATCCATGGAGGACGGGCTGCTGCTGGAAAAGATCCTCAAACTGCCCGATGTGCGCAGCGCCGTGATTGTGGGCGGCGGCTACATCGGCGTGGAGATGGCCGAGGCCCTGCTGGAGCGCAAGCTGTCCGTCACGCTGATCGAGGCGGCCGACCGCCTGCTCACGCCCTTTGAACCGGCATTCTCTCAGTTGGCGGCGGAGGAGCTGGCGCGCGAGGGCGTCAACCTGCGCCTGGGCGAGAAGGTCAGCGCCATTGAGGCGCGGGGCAACGAGCGGGTGGTGCATACCTCCCTCGCCTCCTACGCGGCCGACCTGGTGGTGATGTGCGCGGGCGTGGTGCCGGCGACGGATTTTCTGCGCAGCAGCGGCATCAGCATGGCACGCAATGGCGCGCTGCTGGTAGACCGGCAGATGCGCACATCGCTTGCAGATGTGTACGCCGCAGGCGACTGCGCCGTGGTGTACAACCGCATCACGGGGGAAGATTTCTTCCTGCCGCTGGGCACGGTGGCCAACAAGTGCGGCCGCATCGCCGGTGGCAACATGGCCGGCGAGAGCGAGGCCTTTATCGGCGCGCTGGGCACCGCGGCCATCAAGGTGTGCGGGCTGGAGATGGGCCGCACCGGCATGAGCGAGCAGGACGCCAAGCGCACCGGCAAAAACTATGCCACCAACACCGTCAAGGCATTCAACCACCCGGCCTATTACCCCGGCCGGAAGGAGCTGACCATCCAGCTGATCTGGGAGCAGGGCAGCCGCCTGCTGCTGGGCGCCAATGCCGCCGGGCCCTACGGCAGCGGCGCGGTGCTGCGGGCGGATATGCTGGCCATCGCCATCCACGCCGGCATGAGCACCGAGGAGTTAGGCATGGTGGACCTGGCCTACGCGCCGCCGTTTTCCGGCGTGTGGGATGCGGTACACATTGCCGCCAACGCAGCCAAATGAGCAAGCTGACCAGCCTGCGTGACGCGGTGAGGGCCATCCCGGACGGTGCCCTGCTGGCCCTGGGGGGAAATACCCTCAACCGCGCGCCCATGGCCGCGGTGTACGAGCTGGCCCGGCAAGGCAAGCGCGGCCTGCGGCTGGTAAAGACCGCCGGCGCTATGGATGTGGATCTGCTGTGCCTGGCAGGCGGGGTAGCCAGTGTGGACGCGGGGTTTATCAGCTACGAGAGCCACTTCGGCCTGTGCCCTAACTACCGCAAAGGGGTGGAACAGGGGCAGATACAGGCCAACGAACACGCCTGCTACACCGTCATCTCCGCCCTGCGCGCCGCGGCCTATGGCCTTCCCTTTATGCCGGTGGCCGGCCTTAAGCAGAGCGATCTCCCCCGTGCCCACCCCTACTTTGCCAGGGTGCGCGATCCCTTCAGCGGTCAGGAAGTATCCGCGGTGCGCGCCCTGCGGCCGGACTGGGCCATCCTGCACGTGCAGCAGGCCGACGAGCTGGGCAACGCCCGCATTGAGGGGCCGGAGTATGAGGATATCCTGATGAGCCGCGCAGCCGCCAAGGTGCTCATCACCGCTGAGGAGATCGTGCAGGAAGGGCACTTCCGGCGGTCGGAGCGCAAGGCGCAGATCCCCCATTTTATGGTGCATGGCGTGGTGTACCAGCCCAGGGGTGCGGCGCCGTGCAGCTGCCAGGGATGTTACCCGGCGGACGAGGCGGAGATTTCTTCCTTTCTGGCGTTGGAAGACGCGCAGGCGCTCACCTCCTGGCTGCACGAGCGCGGGAGGGCAGGCATATGATCCGCCCCTGCGACATGATGGCCGTCACAATGGCCCGCCTCATCCGCGATGGGGAGACCGTGTTCCACGGCGTATCCTCGCACCTGCCGATGGTGGCGCTGCTGCTGGCCAAACGCCTGCATGCCCCCCATGCCGTCCACCTGAATATCGGCGGCGGGGTGGACCCGGCCATCGCCCGGCAGGATGGCATCTCCAGCGCCGGCGGCAACCTGTGGGCGGATGCAGCCGCTGCCCTTACCCTGGCCGAGGTGTTTGACCTGTCCATGCGCGGCGGGTTGGATGTCGCCTTTCTCAGCGGTGTGCAGTTTGACAGCACGGGCGGCGTGAATGCCTCGCTGATAGGCGACTGGAAGCAGCCCAAGGTGCGCCTGCCCGGCGGTGCGGGCAGCGCCGTGCTGATCCCCACCGCGCGCCGCGCCATCCTGTGGCGCACCAAGCACGACAGGCGCACGCTGGTAAACGATCTGGATTTTTTGACCGTCCGCGGGCATGTGTCCGACCTGGTGACGCCGCTGTGCCACTTCACGATGCACCAGGGTGAGATGATCCTAAAGAGCATCCACCCCGGCACAGACATCGAGACAATTGCAAGCAGCACGGGCTTCCCCATCCGATACATCCGTCTGGACAGCACCCCGCCCCCTACCCCGGCGGAGATGGCGGCGCTGAAGGAAGTTGACCCCGGTGACCTGCGGAACATCGAGTTTCGCTCATAGGATAGACTGACGCATTGATGAAAGAAGGAGGTGAGCCGCTTCAACCACATCCGCCCGGCATCCGCCGCGGCAAGCGCTTCTGCGGCCAGTCGGCCGCCCACTGCGGGCAAATGCCCAGCAAACAATTTTCATGGAGGGGAATTATGAAAAAGCTCGTATCGGTGCTCCTGGTGCTGACCATGGTGTTCGCGCTGGCTTCCTTCAGCCTGGCCGAGACCAAGGCAAACCCCGTCGCCGGCAAGAAGGTGGCCTATGTTATGCTGCTGCCTTCGGCCACCATCTTCCAGATGTTCAAAAACTCTGCCGAAGCGTTGACCGCCGCCCTGGGCGTTGAGTTTGACGCGACGTTCTGCGAAGGCGACTTCAACCGCTGGCAGGACACCATCCGCGCCAAAGCTGCCGCCGGCTATGACGGCCTGCTGATCAGCCACGGCAACCGCGATGGCTCCTACGTGTTCCTCAAGGAAGTGATGGAGCAGTATCCCGACCTCAAGATCGCCGCCTTTGACACCTTGCTGTACGCGGACGGCGAGTACCAGAAGCTGCCCGGCCTGACCCAGTACTTCCAGGAAGACGCCAGCCTGGTCACCGTTCTGCTCGATGAGATGATCGCCAAATTCGGCGAGGGCGTCCGCCTGATCAAGGTATGGCGTGGCCCCAACTACAACAGCCCCTTTGACCGCCGTGAAGTCGGCTGGCAGGAGTACGAAGCCGCCGGCAAGATCAAGACCGTGGGCGAAGTGCAGCCCCTGCAGGACTCCATCGACTCCGCCAACGCTGTGACCGCTGCCTATCTGCAGGGCGTCCAGCGCGAAGATGTGGATGGCCTGATTGCCTACTATGATCTGTACGGCCAGGGCACCTACAACGCCATCATGGAAAACGACAACTTCAACGGCAAGGTCGGCGCCGCGCTGCCCATGGGCTCCGTGGACATCGACCCGGTGGACGTGACCAACATGCTCACCCGCCCCGACATCTGGACCGCGGCCGGCACCACCGACTGGACCCTCAACGGCGAAATCGGCATGCGCATCTTGCTGCTGCAGATGGCCGGCGAGTATGACAAGATCTATGACCCCGCCAGCGACAAGTTCGGCGTGGACGTAGTCGAAGTACCCGGTTCCCCCATCCTGGCCAGCCAGCTCAAGCCCGACTCCACCGTGGACAACCTGGGCGAAGTGGCCCCGGACACCTACGGCAACCTGAGTTACCTGTCCGAGTCCGAGTGGATGCCCAAGGACCTGATTCACAAGTAATACCCAAGCTGCGCGCTTAGGCGCGGGCATACCTGACACGGAGGAAGCGCCGGAGCGCTCCGGCGCTTCCTCCGGCTTGAGCAAATGGGGGACAGCATGGACAAGATCACCCTTGGAACCAGAAATGTTTCCGTTGCCTTTCCTGGCGTCAAAGCCCTGTCAAACGTGGACTTTGAAATCAGTACCGGCGAAATCAGGGCCCTGGTCGGCGCCAACGGCGCGGGCAAGTCCACCCTGATGAAGGTGCTGGCGGGCGCCAACCCCAGCTACACGGGAGAGGTATATGAAAACGGGCAGGTGGTAGACATCCGCACACCCCTGGCCGCCAAGCGCATGGGCATCCAGATCGTGTACCAGGAGGTGGACACCGCGCTGATCCCCACCTTCACGGTGGCGGAAAACGTGATGCTCAACGAGACCATCCTCCACGGCAGGGGGATGATGAACTGGCACAAGATCAACAAACAGGCCCGCGAGGTGCTGGACCGCCTGCAAATCAACGTCAACGTTAAAACCCTCGTGCAAAACCTGAGCCTGGCGCAAAAGCAGATGGTGCTGATCGCCCGGGCGATTCAGAGCAAGTGCAACTTTTTGCTGCTGGATGAGCCCACCGCGCCGCTGAGCGACACGGAGACGCGCGAGCTGTTTATGCTCGTGCGCCACCTGCGGGAGACGGAGAACATCGCCATCGTATTTATCTCCCACCGCATTGGCGAGGTCATCCAGATTTGCGACAGCTACACCGTCATGCGAAACGGCGAGATCGTGGATACCACCGCTATCACCCCGGAGACAACCAGCCGTGAAATTGTGGAAAAAATGCTGGGGCGCAGCTTTTCGGAGTCCTTCCCCAAGGAGGAAACCACCATCGGCGACGTGGTCCTGGAGGTGGACAACCTCTCCGGCGCTGACGGCAAGGTGGACGGCGTGTCCCTGCATGTGCGCAGCGGCGAAATCATCGGCATTGCCGGCCTGGTCGGCGCGGGCAAGTCAGAACTGTGCAAGACCCTGTTTGGCGCCTACAAGGCAACCGGCGGCAGCATCCGCCTGCACGGCAAGGAGCTGCGCATGAAGATCCCCTCCCACGCGGTGAAGAACGGCCTGGCTTTGGTGCCCGAAGAGCGGCGCAAGGAAGGCGTGATGGTCAGCGAAAACGTGGCCTTCAACCTGTCTGCCGCCAGCCTTCGCAAGCACTCGGTGGCCTCCTTCCTCAACCGGCCCAGCATCAACGCCAATGCCAAGCGCTTTGTGGATGATCTGGGCATTGTCACCCCGTCCATTACACAAGTCGTAAAGAATCTGTCCGGCGGCAACCAGCAGAAGGTGTCTGTGGGCAAATGGCTGGCCGCGGACTGTTCAGTATACATTTTTGACGAGCCCACCAAGGGCGTGGACGTCGGCGCCAAGCGCGAAATCTTCCATTTAATCAACGACATCGCCAAGCAGGGCAACGCGGTGATCTACGCCAGCTGCGAAAACGCCGAAATCCTCTCCATCACGGATCGGGTGTATGTGATGTTTGACGGCAGGGTGACCGCGGAACTGGTGACCAAGGATACCAATGAGGACGAAATCATGTTCTATGCCGTTGGCAGCGAACACGCTTCCGCCTGAGCAAGCTTTAGGAACGTTAGGAGGATACCAGTATGACGGCCTTACCTGCAAAACAAGGGAAAACCACAGCACGCATTTTGCTTGACTGGGCGGCGGTAATCACCCTCTTGCTGTGCTTTGTGATCTTCACGCTGGTCAAGGGGCGCAGCTTCATGTCGGAAAACAACATGATCAACATCCTGCGCGCCATGTCCATCACCACGGTGTTTGGCATCGCGGCCACCGTCACCATGTCCACAGACGGGTTTGATATGTCCATGTGCACGCTGGCCAGCTGCTCGGCGTATGTATTTGTCAGCATGTACCTGTGGTACGGCCTGTCGCTGGGCATGTCCATCGTGGTGTCCATTTTGATTACCCTCATCATGTATCAGCTGACGATGTTCCTGATTCTGGTGTGCAAAATCCCGGACATGCTGGCCACCGCTGCGCTGATGTTTGTGCACCAGGGGCTGGGCCAATGGTACATCGGCGGCGGCGCGGTATCCACCGGCATGCGGCTGCCCAACGGCAATCCCCCGGTGCGCACCACGCTGTCGGCGGACTTTTCCGCCATCGGCCGCGCGCCCTGGATCATCATCATCACGCTGGTATGCGTGCTGCTGGCCTACATACTGCTCGAGCACACCCGCCAGGGCAGGTATATGTACGCCATCGGCGGCAACCGGGAGGCCGCGCGCCTGTCGGGCATCAACGTCAAGGGGTACCGCTATCTGGCCGGCATGATCACGGCGGTGTTTATCGCCATCGGCGGCATCATGGTGGCCTCGCGCACCAGCTCCGCCCAGGTCATGAACTCGGACGGTTACCTGATGCAGTCGCTGGCCGCCGTATTTGTGGGCCGGTCGGTGGGCGGGGCGGAGAAGCCCAACGCCATCGGCACGCTGGTGGGTGCCCTGCTGGTATCCACGCTGGAGAACGGCCTGACCATCCTGGCGGTGCCCTACTATATGCTGCCCGCGGTCAAGGGCGGTGTGCTGGCCCTGGCGCTGATTGCCGCCTATGCCGGCAAGAAGGAAAACAACTAAACGACTAACGTATTTTATTTGCACAGGAGGCATGACGATATGTCACGATTTGACAGCTACTTTTTGATGGGCGTGGGCGATGCCATTGCGTACACGCTGGAGAAAACACCGGATATTGCCTGGCATCGGGAAGCCATGCAGGCCAAGGAAATCGGCGATGGCAACCTGAACTATGTGTTTCGCGTATGGGACGACAAGGGCCACTCCGTCATCGTCAAACACGCGGGCGAGGCGCTGCGCATCTCGGCGGATATGAAGGTCTCGGTGGACCGAAACCGCATCGAGTCGGAAATATTGCAGCTGCAAAACCGCTATGCCCCCGGCCTGGTGCCCGAGATCTACATGTATGACACGGTGATGAGCGCCTGCATCATGGAGGACCTGTCCGACCACGAGCTGATGCGCTACGCCCTGATGAAGCACAAGACCTTCCCCCGCTTCGCCGAGGACATCACGACCTACATGGTCAACACGTTGCTGCTGAGCACCGATGTGGTGATGGAGCACAAGGAGAAAAAGGCGCTGGTCAAAAGCTTCATCAACCCGGAGCTGTGCGAGATCACCGAAGACCTGGTGCTGACCGAGCCCTACAACGACCGCAATGGCCGCAACCTGGTGTTTGAGCCCAACCGCGCCTTTGTGCAGCGCGAGCTGTACGAGGACAAGCAGCTGCACCTGGAGGTGGCCAAGCTCAAGTTCGACTTCATGAACAATGCCCAGGCGCTGCTGCACGGCGACCTGCACACGGGCTCCATCTTCGTCAAGCAGGACAGCACCCGCGTGTTCGACCCGGAGTTTGCCTTCTACGGCCCCATCGGCTACGATGTGGGCAACGTGATCGCCAACCTGATCTTTGCCTGGGACAATGGCCACGCCGCCGGCAACCAGGCCTTCTGCGACTGGGTGCTGAAAACCATCGTAGAGGTGGTAGACCTGTTCAAGGCCAAGTTCCTCAAGGCATTTGACGAGCATGTGACCGAGCCCATGGCCAAGGTGGAGGGCTTCAAGGAGCATTACCTGGACAGCATCCTGTCCGACACCGCCGCCTACACGGGCACCGAGCTAAACCGCCGCACCGTGGGCATGGCCCAGGTGAAGGACGTGACCACCATTGCCGACCCGGACAAGCGCGCCTTTGTCGAGCGCCTCAACATATTGTGTGCCAAGGACTGCATCATGAACCGCCATGCCTTCAAGCAGGGCAGCGACTATGTGGACGCCCTGCTGCGGGCAGCCAAAGCAGCGGGCTAAGGAGACAGCATGAGTACAGACGTTAAAAAAGACAACATCATGAATGTGGACACCGTGGCTATGGATGACGCGCGCAGCGCGCTGGTCATCATCGACCAGACCAGGCTGCCCGGTGAGGTACACATCCTGTCCCTGACCGAACAAAAGGACATCTGGGAGGCTATCTACCTGCTGAAGGTACGCGGCGCCCCCGCCATCGGCGTGGCGGCGGCCATCGGCATCTACCTGGCGGCCAAGGGCATACAGGCCAAGGAGTATGACGTCTTTTACGCCCAATTTAAGCAGGCCAAGGATTACCTGGCCTCGGCCCGCCCCACAGCGGTCAACCTGTTCTGGGCGCTGGACCGCATGGAGCAGGTGGTGCTGGACAACAAGGACAAGCCGGTAGACGAAATCAAGCGCCTGCTGCATGACGAGGCCGTGGCCATCCGCGAGGAGGACATCCGCGTGTGCCGCGCCATTGGCGAATACGGCCTGACGCTGATCAAGGACGGCGACGGCATCCTCACCCACTGCAATGCCGGGCAATTGGCCACCACCAAGTACGGCACGGCCCTTGCCCCCATCCACCTGGGCGTGGAAAAGGGCATGCACTTCAAGGTATTCACCGACGAAACCCGCCCGCTGCTGCAAGGGGCGAGGTTGTCCGCCTTCGAGCTCCATTCCAACGGGGTGGACACCACCGTCATCTGCGACAACATGGCCTCCCAGGTAATGAAAAACGGCTGGGTGCAGGCCATCTTTGTGGGCTGTGACCGCGTGGCCGCCAACGGCGACGCCTGCAACAAGATCGGCACCTCGGGCGTGGCCATTCTGGCTAAGCACTACGGCATCCCGTTCTATGTATGCGCGCCTACTTCCACCATCGACATGTCCATCGCCCATGGCGATGACATCCCCATTGAGGAGCGGCCCGCCCACGAAGTGACCGAGATGTGGTACAAGCAGCGCATGGCGCCAGAGGGCGTCAAGGTGTACAACCCGGCCTTCGACGTGGCCGAAAACGGCCTGATCACCGCCATTGTCACCGAGTTTGGCATCGCGCGCGCGCCCTATGACCAGAGCCTGCGCGAGATCTTCCGCAGGAAGGAAGAGGCGGCCAAAGCGTAAGCTACTCCCCCGCGGGGATTGAAAGGACGGATATGGACGACAGGATGCTGCATGACACGGTGCTGCGCATCGTGCTGGGTGAGTTGGCCAGGCAGGGCGATCTGCGGATCCCCGTCAATGCCTCCAACCGGCACATCCACCTGTGCCAGCAGGATGTGGACGCGCTGTTTGGGCCGGGCTACCGCCTGCAAAAGCTGCGCGACCTGGTGCAGCCAGGGCAGTATGCCTGCCGGGAGCAGGTCACCATGCAGACGGACGCCGGCCAGCTGACCCTGCGCGTGGTGGGCCCCGTGCGCAGTGCAACCCAGATTGAGCTCAGCCTGTCCGAGGCCATCCGCCTGAAAATTGAACCCATGGTGCGCCTGTCGGGCGACATCCAGGGCACCCCCGGCTGCTGGCTGGTCAACGGCGAAAAACGTACACGCCTCCAGCAGGGCGTCATCGTGGCGGCCAGGCATATGCACATCTCCCCCGAGGAGGCCCAGCTGTATGGCGTCAGCCATGGCGACCGGGTATGCCTGTATGTATCCGGCCCCAGGAAGCTCACCTTTCACGATGTGATTGTGCGCAGCGGCCCCGGGCATGTGCTGGAGGCCCACATCGACCGGGAGGAGGCCAACGCCTGCGGCCTGAAGGACGGCCAGTTGTGCCGCATCATCAAGGGCAATGCAGCCGCCCCCTCCCCCGCGCCGCCCGGTGCCTGCACACAGCCTGTGCAGCCGGCAGCCGCCACCCGCGGCAAGGCGCTGCTCACCGAGACGGACGTGCTGGCTGCCATCAACCGCGGGCATAAGGAAATCCGCTACGGCAAAAACACCATCGTCACCCCCCTGGCCCGGGACGCGGCCTGGGAAAAGAACATCGACCTGATCCAAGAATGAGCGGCCATCCCCGGCCGGAAAGGCAAGTGCTATGGCGCTGAGCGAACAGGAAATCAGACAACTGACCGATGAGATCGTCCGCAGCCTGTCGGGCATCCGCCCGCGGATGGACGAGTCTGTTGCCCCCACGGCGGCTGCCAGCCCGGCGGACAGCGGCTGGCTGTGCGATACCGCCGACCAGGCTGTGCGCGCCGCCAAGGCCGCGCAGGCGCAGCTGGCTGCCCTCACGCTGGAAAAGCGGGGCGAGCTGATTGCCGCCATGCGCAAGGCAGCCATAGACCATGCCGAGCACCTGGCCCGCATGGCGCATGAGGAGACGGGCTACGGGCACATCAGCCACAAGGTAGAGAAAAATCTGCTGGTGGCCCGCCGCACCCCGGGCATTGAGGACCTGGTGACCGTCGCCCACACGGGCGATCAGGGCATGATGCTGGAGGAGCGCGCGCCCTTTGGCGTGGTGGGGTCCATCACCCCGTCCACCAACCCAACCTCCACCATCATCAACAACGCCATCAGCATCATCGCTGCCGGCAACGCCGTGGTGTTTAACCCCCACCCCGGCGCCAAGCGCTGCTCCCAGGAGGCCATGCGCCTGCTCAACGCGGCCATCGCCTCTGCCGGCGGCCCGGGCGCCCTGATTACCACCGTGCGCGAGCCCACCATGGAAAGCGGCCAGGCCATCATGCTGCACCCGGACATCCCCCTGCTGAGCATCACCGGCGGCGAGGCCGTGGTGCAGGTGGCTATGAAGACCGGCAAAAAGGTCATCGCTGCCGGCCCCGGCAACCCGCCCGTCATCGTAGACGAAACGGCGGACATCGCCGCCGCCGCGCGGGACATCGTGGACGGCGCCAGCTTTGACAACAACATCATGTGCATCTGCGAGAAGGAAGTGTTCGCCGTCAGCGCCATTGCCGACCGGCTGATGGACGAGATGGTGAAAAACGGCGCCTTCCTCATCCGCGGGCAGGACATAGAGCGCGTTGCCGCCCTCACCCTCAAGCCCCAGGAGGGCAAGCATGTGGTCAACCGCAAGTATGTGGGCAAGAACGCGGCGGACATCCTGCGGGATGCCGGCGTGGCCTATCAGGGCAACCCGCGGCTGATCATCGCCGAGGTGGCGGAGAACCACCCCTTCGTGCTGACCGAGATGCTGATGCCCGTGCTGCCGGTTGTGCGCACGCGGGATGTGGAGGCCGCCATTGAGGGCGCCTTCCGCGCCGAGCAGGGCTGCTCGCACTCGGCCATGATTCATTCCACCAACATCCACAACATGTCGCGCGCGGCCAAGCGGATGAACACCACCATCTTCGTCAAAAACGCGCCCTGCTACGCGGGGCTGGGCTTTGGCGGGGAGGGCTTTACCACCATGACCATCGCCACCCCCACCGGCGAAGGGGTGACCAGCGCGCGCTCGTTCACGCGCTCCCGCCGCTGTGTGCTGTATGGAGATTTCCGCATATGCTGAAAACCGGGCAACAGGCTGCGGCGGATGGCCGCAGCATCATCGACCGGGTGCGCGCGGCGGGCGTGGTGGGCGCGGGCGGCGCCGGCTTTCCCACGCATGTCAAGCTGGCGGCAAAGGCAGACCTGGTGATCGCCAACGGCGCCGAATGCGAGCCGCTGCTGCGCGTGGACCAGACCATCATGCAGCATCAGGCTGACCGCCTGGTCATTGGGCTGGAGGCAGCCATGCAGGCCGTGGGGGCAAGCCGCGGCGTCATCGCCACCAAAAAGCACTACCACGAGGCAGTGGCGGCGCTGGAAGCCGCCACAGAGGGCAAAGAAGCGCTGTCGCTCTACCTGATGGACAGCTATTACCCGGCGGGCGATGAAAAGTCGCTCATCCACGACGTGACGGGCGAGGTGGTGCGCAGCGCCAAGCTGCCCGCCGACTATGGCTGCGTGGTGTGCAACGTGGGCACGCTGGTCAACATCGCCGATGCTTTGGAGGGCAAGGCGGTGACCGACAAGCTGGTCACCGTATGCGGCGATGTGCCGCAACCCGCCACCTTCCAGGCCCCTGTGGGCACGGCCATGCGCGCGCTGATCGCCGCCACCGGCTTTACAGGCGATGAGCGCACCCACGCCGTCATCGAGGGCGGCCCGCTGATGGGCCATGTGCGGGACAGCTGGGACAACCCCATCACCAAGACCACCGGCGGCCTGGTGGTGCTGCCCCGCAACCATTACCTGATCACCCAGATCACCATGACGGTGGAGCGGCAGGTAAAGATTGCCATGGCGGTGTGCTGCCAGTGCAATATGTGCACCATCATGTGCCCGCGCAACTCCCTGGGCCTGCATGTGGAGCCGCATAAGGCCATGCGCGCCATCGCCAACGGCGACAGCAAGCTGCTGGGCAACGTGAACAGCATACTGGCCTGCTGCAGCTGCAACCTGTGCACCTACTATGCCTGCAACTTCGGCCTGACGCCCGGCACGGTGATGACCAACATCAAAAATGAGCTGGCGCGCGCGGGCGTGCGCCCGGAAACTGAGCAGGAGATCGCGCTGGACCCGTCGCTGGAGACCAAGCGCATCCCCATCTCCCGCCTGATTGCCCGCATGGGGCTGAGTGCCTACAACCGCCCGGCGCTGTACAGCCCCGATGCCCTCGCCCCGCAGGCCGTCACCCTGCCGCTCAGGCAGCACCTGGGCGCGCCGGCGCAGCCCGTTGTGCGCGCCGGTGACCGGGTAGACAAGGGCCAGCTTATCGCCCGCATGGCGCCAGACGCGCTGGGGGCAGATATTCACGCCAGCATGTCCGGCACGGTGGACGCGGTGACAGACAGCGCCATCCGCATCAAGCGCTGAGGAGGGATGAAGTCAAGATGTACGCAATCGCTGTAGTGGAAACCCTCAGCATCCCGCTGGGCATTCTGGCAGGCGATCAGATGCTCAAGACGGCGGACGTGCGCCTGCTGTCAGCGCAGACGGTGTGCGCGGGCAAGTATATTGTTGTCGTCTCAGGCGAGGTGGCCGCTGTGCGCTCCGCCGCCAGCGCCGGCGTGGAGAGTGCCGGCCACGGCCTGGTGGACAGCCTGGTCATCCCCAATGTGGATGCGCGGGTTATCCGCGCCATGCAGGGCGCCTGCGATATCGACCAGGTGCAGGCAGTGGGCGTGGTGGAGACCTTTTCCCTGGCTTGCGCCATCCAGGTGGCCGATGCGGCGGTCAAGGCCGCCAACGTCGAGCTGATTGAGGTGCGCCTGGGCCGCGGCCTGGGCGGCAAGTCCTTCGTCATCCTCACCGGCGAGGTGGCCGCCGTGCGCGCCGCCATCGATGCCGGGGAGCACGCCGAAAATACCGAGGGGCTGGTCGTCTCCAGCGTGGTCATCCCCTCCCCCCATCCGGACATGGTCCGCGCGCTGATGTAAGCATCCGCGCGCCGGCATATGTATATCAAACAGATTAAACAAAGGAGAACAAGGATATGTTGGAAGCATTGGGTATGGTAGAAACCAAGGGGCTGGTCGGCTCCATTGAGGCAGCGGACGCCATGGTGAAGGCAGCCAACGTGCGCCTGATCGGCAAGGTGCTGGTGGGCGGCGGATTGGTCACCGTGATGGTGCGCGGCGATGTGGGCGCGGTCAAGGCGGCGGTGGAGGCAGGCGGCTCGGCAGCCAAGCGCGTAGGCGAGCTGGTCAGCGTGCACGTCATCCCCAGGCCGCACAACGATGTGGAGGGCATTTTGCCCATGGCGGCAGAGCCTGCGGACAAGGCGTAAACTACACAACGCTCACCCTTAGAAAGCGAGGAAACAATCATGGAAAAACAGGCATTGGGTATGGTGGAAACCAAGGGGCTGGTCGGCTCCATTGAAGCTGCGGACGCCATGGTGAAGGCGGCCAATGTGCGCCTGATCGGCAAGGTGTTGGTAGGCGGCGGGCTGGTCACCGTGATGGTGCGCGGCGATGTGGGCGCGGTCAAGGCCTCGGTAGAGGCAGGCGGCGCTGCGGCCAAGCGCGTAGGCGAACTGGTCAGCGTGCACGTCATCCCCAGGCCGCATGACGATGTGGAGGGCATTCTGCCCGCCATCGGATAACGCCATGAAAAAGATCATCAACAGCCCCGAGCGCTTCATCCCCGAAATGCTCGAGGGCATTTATGCAGCCCATCCCAAAGAGCTGACCCATGCCGGGGACGACCTGCACTGCCTGATCAACGCCCGCAAGCACCCGGGCAAGGTAGGCCTGGCCACGGGCGGCGGCTCGGGCCACCTGCCGCTGTTTCTGGGCTATGTGGGCGAGGGCATGCTGGATGGATGCGCCATCGGCGATGTGTTCCAGTCCCCCAGCCCTGAGCAGATGCTGGCCGTCACCCGCGCCATCGATCAAGGCGCCGGCGTGCTGTACATCTACGGCAACTACAACGGCGACATCTTCAACTTCGACATGGCGGCCGAGATGGCCGACTTTGAGCACGGCATCCGGGTGCAGAGCGTGGTAGCCGGTGAGGATGTGGCCTCCCCCGCGGCCCTGCCCGGCGAGCCCAACCGCCGCCGGGGCGTGGCGGGCATCTTCTTTGTGTACAAGTGCGCGGGCGCCGCGGCCTCAGCGGGGCTGCCGCTGGACGAGGTAAAGCGCGTGGCCGAAAAGGCATGCGCCAATGTGCGCACGCTGGGCGTTGCCCTGAGCAGCTGCACCGTGCCCAAGGTGGGCCGGCCCAGCTTTGAGATCGCCGACGACGAGATGGAGATCGGCATGGGCATCCACGGCGAGCCCGGCATCCGCCGCGGCAAGCTGCTGAGCGCGGACGACATCGTGGACGAGATGGCTCCGCCCATCCTGAACGATCTACCCCTGGCCCGCGGGGATGAGGTGGCTGTGCTGGTCAACGGCCTGGGCGGCACGCCGCTGGAGGAGCTATATGTGATGTACAGGCGCCTGGCCCAGATCCTTGAGCAAAAGGGCCTCCGCGTATACCGCAGCTATGTGGGCGAGTATGCCACCTCCATGGAGATGGCCGGCGCCTCGATCTCGCTGATGAAGGTGGATGGGGAGCTGAAAGGCTACCTGGACGCCCAGGCAGATACCCCCTTCTTCAAGCAATATCAGCAATAGGAGCGCAGGATGGACGCAAAAGCCTTTGCCGCCCTGCTGGCCCGGTGGGCGCAGGTGATGGAGGACAATAAAGAGGAGCTGATCCGCTTGGACGGCCTGTGCGGGGACAGCGACCTTGGGTTGACCATGAGCGCAGGCTTTGCCGCCGCCGCGCAGGAGGCCGCCGCCAGCGAGGAGCAGGACATCGGCAAGCTCTCCTACATGGCGGGCAAGGCCATGGCCTCGGCCGTCCCCTCCACCATGGGCACGCTGATGGCCTCCGGCCTGATGAACGCGGGCAAGGCCCTGCGCGGCCGCGAAATACTGGACGCCCGCGGGCAGACAGACTTCTTCCGGGCCTATTATGAGGGCGTGCAGGCGCGCGGCAAGGCCGAGCCCGGCGACAAGACCTTTCTGGATGGGCTGAAGCCGGCGCTGGACGCCATGGAGGCCGGGCTGTCGGACGGGCAGGCGCTCTCCCCCATCGCCCAGGCGGCAGCCAATGCCGCGCAGCAGGGCTATGAGCAAACCCGGGGTATGCTGGCCAGGCACGGCCGCATGGCCATCCGCGGCGAAGCCTCCCGCGAGTATCTGGACCCAGGGGCAGCGGTGGCCGCGCTGCTGGTGCGTACATGGGCCGATCAAGTGACAGGCGGTTGAAGATGATGCGAATCACAGTGCGTGAGATTGCCAGCCAGGCAGGGGTATCCCCGGCCACGGTGTCTCTGGTGCTCAACAACAAAAAGGGCGTGAGTGAGCAGACCAGGCGCCGGGTGCAAAAGGTGCTGGACCGCCACAACTACAAGCCCAGCCCCATCCGCCGCAGGCAGAATCACTTCCGCCTGGTCATCATCAAATACCGCACCCACGGCATGGCCGTGGAAGAAAACCAGGGCTTCATCGCCTCCATCATCGACCAGGTGGAGCAGGAATGCCGGCGGCTCAACTTTCACCTCATCATGCGCAACTGCGATGCCCAGCACGCGGATGCCTGCATCGCGGATATCCAGCAGGACCCGCCGGACGGCATCATCTTGGTGGGCACCGAGCTGCCCCGCGAAGATTACTGGGTGCTGGACCGCCTGCAGGTGCCGCTGGTGGTGCTGGACAACAGCATGCAGTTTGAAAAATATGACAGCGTGGTCATGGACAACGAGGGCATCCTGCGCACCGCGGTGCTGCACCTGTACGAGCTGGGTCACCGGCAGATCGGCTACTTCAAAAGCAACCGCCAGATTAACAACCTGGACGAGCGCTACGCCGGCTACCTGCTCACCATGAACGAGCTTGGCCTGCCCGTGCCCGAGCCGACGGAGCTGGCCACCACCCTCAACGGCGCCTACCGGGACATGAAGAAGCTGATCGAGATCGGGCAGTACAAGCCCCAGGGCGCGGTGGTGGCGGACAACGATTCCATCGCCATCGGCGCTGCCAAGGCCATCCAGGAGGCGGGCTACAACCTTCCCCGCGACCTGTCCATCATCGGGGTGGATGATATTCCCTACAGCGCGATCACCACGCCGGCGCTGAGCACGGTGCGCATCTCGCGCTCCACGCTGGGCACGCTGGCGGTGGAAATGATACAAAAGCGGGTGCTGCACCCCGACTGGCCCACCATGCAGGTAAAGATCGCCGGCAGCCTGATCCAGCGGGCCAGCACGCGCAGCCCGGCTGCGGGAAAGGAGCCCTGACATGCTGGCAGGACGGGTGATGGGCATGGTGGTCAGCACCAACAAGGTGGATTCCTTGCGGGGCTGCAAGCTGCTGATTGTACAGCCCATTGAGCTGCGCACCCAGCGGCTGCTGGACGACTATGTGGTCTGCGTGGATGACGTGGGTGCAGGCCCGGGGGACATTGTATTCTGCGCGTACGGCAGCTCCTCGCGCCAGACGGACAGCACCAGGGACATCGCCTCCGACTACAGCATTTACGGCATCATCGACAGCATCGACATGTATGGCAGCCGCGTCTACGACAAGGCAGAGGAGGATTATTCATGCAACTGGCCAGAGTGATCGGCAGCATTGTCAGCACCCGCAAGTCCGACCGTCTGGTCGGCCTCAAGCTGCTGGTGGCTGTGCCCATCGACATGGATACCATGGAGGAGAAGGGCGCGCCCTTCATCACCGTGGATACCGTGGGCGCAGGCGAGGGGGAGATTATCATGTGGGCGGGTGGCAGCTCCTCCCGCCAGACCGATCTGACCACCTCAAAGCCCGTGGATAGCGCCATCATCGGCATTGTGGACCATGTGGACATCGGCGGCCGGCGCGTGTACGACAAGGGCGCGCCGGCGAAGTGAGGCTCAAGTGAAGATAGGACGGGTGACCGGCACGGTGGTATCCACCATCAAATATGAGGATTACCGCGGCTTCAAGCTGCTCAAGGTGCGCCCCATCGACCTTGAGGGCGCCTTTTCGGGCGAGGAGGTGGTGGCGCTGGACGCCGCCAACGCGGGCGTGGGCGACACGGTGCTCATCAACAATGACGGCGGCTCGGCCCAGATGGTCATGGGCGATAAAAAGCTCGTCGCCTCCGTCACCATCTGCGGCGTGGTGGATCACTACACCTACTGCGGCAAGACGACCTTTACCCATTAGGAGGCAGCTGTGAACATTGGCCGCGTGGAGGGCACGGTGGTGTGCACCATCAAGACCGGCAGCCTGGAAGGGCTGAAGCTGTTGGTGGTGCGCCAGATTGTCAACGGGCAGGACAAGGGCCTGGTGATCGCGGCGGATGCCACGCGCCAGGCCGGCCGGGGCGATGTGGTGTACATGATTGGCCGCAAGGAGGCCGCCCTGATGCTGGACCTGAAGGACCCGCCGCCCAGCGACCTGACCATCGCCGGCATCATCGACCCGGAGACGCTGTAGTTCCTGCGGACGAGCGAGGGCGCGCTGTGTGCTTCTCATAGGCGTAATCCGGGGATGACAGGCATCGTGCCGTACAACAAGCAACCGACGCAATGCGCGCCGGTTGTTTTTATTACTGACAGTATTAGTTCAACATCTGACTGATTTTCTGCGCCAGGGCGGCGGCCAGGGGGACGCTGCTGTCCGGGCTCAGGTGCATCCAGTCGATGGGGCTGGGGTTGACGTATGGGTTGCTGTCCAGGTAGTCGCAGCCCATCTCCCCCGCCACCTGGGCCATCAGGGCGGGCAGCGCATGGCTCTTCTCAGCGCAGCCTGCCCCCATGCCGGCGGCAGCGGGCGTGTCATAGATCCGCGCGTCGATCACCATGGGCGCCACCACCAAGATGCGCGGCTCTTGCCGCCAGACGGCCAGCGACTGAGCCTTTGCAATCAGCCGCCGCAGGCCATCGGCGATGTTTTGCGCGGTGGCCGAAAAGCGCTGCTTGCAGTCGTTGGTACCCAGCATGAGGAGCAGCAGATCCAGCGGCGCGTGGGCCAGCATGGCGGGCACAAGATGCGTCAAGCCGTTGAGCCCCTCGTTGATGGGGTCCTCAAACACGGTGGTGCGGCCGTTCACGCCGTTTTCGGCCAGCAGCCACTCCTCCCCCAGCTGGCGGGCCAGCTGCATGGGCCAGCGCAGGTCATCATCAAACCGGCCGCCGCTAACGGCGTCATAGCCCCAGGTGTTGGAATCCCCATAGCACAGGATATGCCTTTTGTTCATTGATACGCGTCCTTCAAATTTTTATGTGTATTTTAGCCGATTTAACCAGGGTGCACAAGGCGCTTGACAGGATGGGCAAAGCAAGGCTATAATCCTTGCGTTCGCAATGATTGCGAACGCAATCTTTTAACGCATTGCCTTCAGGAGGATATATGCCCGCCATTACCAGAGACCTCAACGTGCTGGCCCGATGCGGCAACCAGTTCAGAAGCAGCCGCCTGACGGACCTGCAGCTGACCGCCGCGCAAAGCCCCTACATTTTGCATATCTGCGCCCGGCCCGGCATGTCCCAGGAGCAGGTGGCCCATGCGCTGCACGTCAACCCCTCCAATGCCGCGCGCCAGCTGGCCATGCTGGAGCAGCACGGCTACATCACCCGCACCACAAGCCCCCAGGACAGGCGGCTGATGGCGCTGCACCCGACCGACAAGGCGCTGGCCGCGGTGCCCAAAATCCGCGGCGTTAACCAGCAGTGGCACGACTATCTGACCCAGGGCATGGACAGCAGCGAGCTGGCCGTGCTGGAAGACCTGCTGGAGCGCATGCGCCACCGCGCGGTGGCGTGGGCCGTCGGGGAGGATAGCGCGCCTTGAACACGCTGCTGCAATACCTCAAGCCGCATACCGGCATCATGACGTGGACCTTTACCGTCAAGCTGTTTGCCGCCATGATGGATCTGCTGATCCCCTCCATTCTGGCACGCATCATTGATAAGATTGTCCCCCTGGGCGAGCCGCGCCAGATCTACCTTTGGGGCGGGCTGATGGTGCTGTGCGCGCTGCTGGCCATCGCCACCAACATCTACGCCAACCGCATGGCGGCCCTTACCTCGGGCAAGGTGACCCGCGCCGTGCGGCACGACCTGTTTGCCAAGATCAGCAGCCTGTCCATGGCGCAGATTGACGGCATCAGCCTGTCCTCCGCCGTATCACGGCTGACCACCGATACCTACAACATCAACCAGTTCCTTAACCGCATGCAGCGCATGGGCGTGCGTGCGCCCATTTTGCTGATCGGCGGGCTGGTGATGACGCTGACGCTGGACTTTCGCCTGACGCTGGTGCTGGTGCTGACGCTGCCCTTCATCTCGCTGATTGTCTACCAGGTGACCCGGCGCACGGTGCCCCTGTATACCAAGCAGCAGACCGTGCTGGACCGCCTGGTACGCGTGATGCAGGAGAACATCACCGGCATCCGCATCATCAAGGCCTTGTCCAAGACAGAGTATGAGCAGCAGCGCTTTGACGGCGTCAATGGCACGCTGGCCAATACCACCCAGCGCGCCGGGCGGGTGGCCGCGCTCAGCAACCCGCTGACCTCGCTGACGCTCAACTTGGGCCTGACGCTGGTGGTGCTGGCCGGCGGCTTTCTGGTCAACCGCGGGATGTCCACCCCGGGCACCATCATCGCATTCCTCAACTACTTTATGATCATTTTGCAGGCCATGATGGGCATCACGCGCATCTTCATCATGTCCTCCCGGGGCGTCGCCTCGGCCGGCCGCGTGGCTGAGGTGCTCAACATGCCCCAAGACCTGGCCGTGATTGCAGGCCCTCCGCAGGCTGAAACCGAGGATCATCTGGTGTTTGACCGGGTCAGCTTCAGCTACAACAAGGTGGAGAACAACCTGGAGGGCATCAGTTTCCGCCTGAAGCGAGGGGAGACGCTGGGCATCCTGGGCGCCACAGGCAGCGGCAAAACCACGCTGGTTAACCTGCTGCTGCGCCTGTACGACCCGGACAGCGGCCGCGTGCTGCTGGGCGGGCGGGATATGCGCACCCTGCCGCCCGAAGACCTGCACGGCAAGGTGGGCGTAGTCTTTCAAAACGACTTTTTGATGGCCGATACCATCCGCGAAAATATCCGCTACTACCGGGACATCCCCGATGAGCGCGTGTGGCAGGCGGCGGAGGATGCGCAGGCCGCTCAGTTTATCCGCGATACCGAGCAGGGGCTGGATCATATGGTGGCCCAGAAGGGCAACAACCTGTCCGGCGGGCAAAAGCAGCGCCTGCTGATAGCCCGGGCGCTGGCAGGCGACCCGGAGCTGCTGATATTAGACGACGCGTCCTCCGCCCTTGACTACCGCACCGATGCTTCGCTGCGCCGTGCACTGCACCGCCGCTACGGGGATACCACGTCCATCATCATCGCCCAGCGCGTATCCTCCATCAAGGGGGCCGACCGTATCCTGGTGCTGGAGGAAGGCCGCGAGATCGGCTACGGCACCCATGATGAGCTGATGGAGGGCTGCCCCACCTACCGCGAAATCGCCCTCACCCAGATGGGCGCGGAAGGAGGTGCGCGCGATGTCTAACCCCCGCATGATGGGCCG
>JAAZBU010000119.1 GCA_012513645.1 Clostridiales bacterium
ATTGGTGGAGCCTGGGCACGGCGCTCACCACGCTGGTGATCGCGCTGATCTCCCCCTTCCTGGGGGCGCTGGCCGACTTCAAGGGCATGAAGAAGAGGCTGTTCACCGCCTTCATGCTGCTGGGCGTGGCGACCACGGCAGCGCTTGCCTTCATGAGCGACTGGCGCATGATGCTGATTGGCTACGTCATCTCCCACATCGGTTTTTCGGGTGCTAACCTGTTTTACGACAGCTTCCTCACCGACGTGACCACCAACGAGCGCATGGACAAGGTGTCCAGCTGGGGCTATGCCATGGGCTACATCGGCGGCAGCACCATCCCGTTTGTGCTGTCCATCGGCATGCTGCTGTGGCTGGGCTACGGCAACCCGGTGGCGCAGAAGTTTGCCATTTTGATCACCTCGGCCTGGTGGCTGCTGTTCTCCATCCCCTTCCTCAAAAATGTGCACCAGACCCACTACATCGAGCACCCCGAGAAGGGCAGGGCCAGGCAGGCCGTCAGCAACGTGCTGCGCACCGCGCGGGATATCGTGTCCAACCGGGGGCTGTTCCTGTTTGTGCTGGCCTACTTCTTCTACATCGACGGCGTGGGCACCATCATCTCCATCTCCACGGCCTACGGCACGGCCCTTGGCCTGGGGGCGGTGGGCATGATCCTGGCGCTGCTGGTCACGCAGATTGTGGCCATGCCCTGCTCCATCCTGTTTGGCAAGATGGCGCAGAAGGTATCCACCCGCCAGCTGCTGCTGTTTGCCATCTCGGTGTATATGGTGATCTGCTGCGTGGGCTTCATCATGGGCTTCACGCTGGAGCCGCATCAGGATGCCTTTGACACGCCCTGGAACGCAATGGCGGAGGAAACAAAGCTGCTCGACTGGAACAACCAGGAGGGGGCGCCCAAGGCAATCGACACCTACCTGGCCAGCGCCCGCACCCTCCTGCTTGAAAACAAGCCGGAAGAGCTGGCTGACCTGAAAATTGATCTGCCCGATGTTGACCCGGCGCTGGTTTTGCCCATCCAGACAGATATGCAGCAAAGGGTGCTCCACTTTTCGCAGAACAACGCGCCACAGATTGAGCAATACCAAAACGCCATCCGCCGCAGCACCATCATGTTCTGGGCGATGGCCATCTTAGTGGGCACGGTGCAGGGCGGCATACAGGCCGTCAGCCGCAGCTACTTTGGCAAGCTGGTGCCCAAGCGCCGTTCCAACGAGTTCTTCGGCTTCTTTGACATCTTCGGCAAGTTCGCCACCGTCATCGGCCCGCTGCTGTACGCCCTGATCGGCGGCCTGACTGGCCGCTCCTCCTGGGGCACGCTGGCGCTGTTGCTGCTGTTCCTCACCGGATTTATCATCCTCTACCGCAGCAAGGAGCCGCTGGCCCAATTAGAGCGCGAGCGCATGGCCGAGGAGGCTGCCGCTCAATAACGCCACAGGGGGTTAATGATCATGAGCGAAAAGCTGGATTACAAAAAGGCATACAAGGAATTGTTCCTTCCCCCAGCCCATCCGCACCTGATTGAGGTGCCCGACATGCTGTTCATCGCCGTGGACGGACAGGGCGACCCCAACACCAGCCCGGCCTATCAGCACGCGGTGGAAGTTCTCTACAGCCTGAGCTACGCCATCAAGATGAGCAAGATGGACGGCAGCCAGCCCGAGGGATACCACGAATATACCGTATTTCCGCTGGAGGGGCTGTGGTCCCTGAGCAACCTGGACGACATCTCCGCAACCTATGAAATCAAGGACAAGAGCGGCTTCCTGTGGACGAGCATGATCCGCCAGCCGGCGTTTGTAACCCAGGCAGCCTTTGAACAGGCCAGGGACAAGCTGGCAAAGAAAAAGCCGGGGCTGGACCTGAGCGCCGCCCGGCTGATGCGCTACCACGAGGGGCTGTGCGTGCAGATGATGCACACAGGCCCCTATGATGCCGAGCCTGCCACCGTGCGCGCCATGACCCGCTTTATGGAGGAGCAGGGCCATGTGCACGACTTTGACAGCGGCCGGCGGCACCACGAAATCTATATCAGCGATCCGCGCAAGACAGCACCCGACAAGATGAAGACGGTGCTGCGTCACCCGGTCAGGAAGGCGTGAGCCCGGCCTTCCCCTTGCCCTTCCAAAGAATCAACCACTCGATGCCAATCAGCCCCAGCAGCACCACCGTGCCCAGCAGGCCGCCCTCCACGCCGTAGGCGCCGCCGTTAAACAGGGTGCGCCGGTTGAGCACGGCCACAAAGAACTGCCCGCGAGCATAATCCGCGCCGCTGACCGTCATGCCGAATACGATGCTGAGAAAATAGTTCCACGTAAAATGAAAGCCCATGGCGCGCCACAGGCTGCCATCCCGGTGCACATACAACGCCAGCAGCAGGCCGGCCAGCGTGGTATTGACCACCGCCAGCGCCGTGACGGACGCGTTGCCCAGGTGCAGCAGGCCAAAGAACACCGAGGGGATCACCAGCGCCGGCCAGGGATGCCCGGCGTTTGCAATGGCGTGCTGCAGCGCGCCGCGGGTCAGCACCTCCTCCACCACGCTGACGGACACAAAGTACAGCACATGCAGGGCAAGGTGCCCGGCCTGTCCGCCTGCGCGCAGGAAGATATCCCCCATGCCGCTGAGCAGCACGGCCATCAGGCCGATGGCCGCCGCCCCAATGCCCAGCCCCGCCGCCAGCTTCCAGGCGGCGTCCGCATCCGGCAGGCGCAGGCCCATATCAGCCACGCCGCGTCCGGTGATCCACCGAAAGCCCAGCAGCAGCGCCAGCGCGATCAAAGTGTTGATCAGCACGTCTGCTATCAGATAGGCCGTTTCCCGGTCATCGGGCAGGATGGCCATCACCTGGCCGGTGATGAAGATTTCCCCAAAGGCAGCCAGCACAAAATACAGCAAAAACAGAAGCACGCACTGCCATGGCCAGCGCAGGCGGCCATTGGCATCAACGACAAATCGTTTCAAGGGATATCCTTTCCGTATGCCCGCAGGCGGATATATAGAAGCGGCGCCGCGTCAGGGGCGCCGCCGCAAAGCAGGGATGAAAACCGCACCGCAAACGGCCGATTATGCCTTCAGCTCGATGGAGGGCAGAATGGTGATGATCCGCCGGCGCGTCGCGCCAAAGGACTTCACCAGCCCCACCTGGGCCTGGCTGCGGCTGTACACCTGGGTGACCAGCTGCTGGGCGCCACGCTCGCGCAGCAGCTGCGCGGCCGACAATATCAGCGAGCGGGCGATGCCCTTGCGGCGGTACTCCTGCCGGGTGTAGATCATCACCAGCGCCGAGCTTTCGGGCACGGCGCCGGTGAGCAGCATTTCGCTCAGCGGCTGGCCCCCGCGGTAGAAGCCCAGCGCCATGAAGTAGGGCTGCTGCATCTGCAGCGTCAGAAAATCCAGCCCGATGGGCGTCATGCGGTAGGCGTTAAGCCGCTGCAAAAAGGCCCCCTGCTCCTGCAGGCTGCCCAAAGGCACCGAGGCAAACTGGCAACCCATGGGCGTCTGCGCGCCGCCGGGCGGCACAGGCAACACATATTCCTCCTGCGCGTCGGCGTTGGCAAAGCCGTTGCGGTTGTAAAAGTTGAGCATCTCCCAGTTGGTGGCATTGAGCTCTGTGTAAATGCGGCCCGGCGTGCCGGGAAACTGGGCGCGGATCTGTTCGGCCCGGCCCAGCAGCGCGCCCAGCAACAGGTCGCGCGCCGAGGGCTGCGCCTCGATGTGCACATAGATCTCCAGCGGCTGCTGCGGGTACATCTCCCGGTTCAGCGAGGGGATCACATAGCCCAGGCCCAGCTGGACAAGGCGGTCGGAGGCCACAAAAAAAACATCCTGGGGCGGGATGCCCTGATAGGGCGCCGTGGGGTGTGACAGACGCATAGTGCTCCTTAACAGGCGGTCAATGCCATTCGATCTCGGAATAGCTGCTGCCCGGCGTGATATCGTTGACAACGCGGCGTACCTCGGGGAAGGCCTGCAGCACGCGCGCCGTGTAGTGCTCCAGCAGGTCGTAGGGCAGGCGGGCAGGCATGGCCCGCACCTCGCCGGACACCTTGCTGATGGTCACCGCGCGCAGCGCCAGCGCCAGCTCGCCCTCCCCCTTGCTGACCTGATGGTGGTGGAGGACGACGAAGTACTTCCACAGCTTTTTGTTGAGCCCGGCCTGGCGCACCTCCTCGCGGAAGATGGCATCCGCCTTGCGCAGGATGGCCAGCCGGCGGCGCGTGGCCTCGCCCACCACGCGCAAGGCCAGGCCCGTGCCCGGGAAGGGCTGCGCCTGATAAATGTCCGGCGGCATGCCCAGCGCCTCGCCGATGCGGCGGATCTCTTCCTTAAACAGCTCGCGCAGGGGCTCGATCACAGGCTTTTGCGTGCTGATGGGGGAGACCACGCAGGTGTCCCCAGTGCGCAGCACATCGTTGGCGCTGGTGCCCAAAATGACCATGTCGTGCGGTATGTCGGCCGCCGCCTCCTCCGCCACCTGGCGGTACAGGCGGGTGATGGCCTCGGTCTTCTCCTGCGGGTCCGTCATGCCCTCCAGCGCCTGGCAGAAGCGCTCCTGCGCCTCCGCCACGTGGATGTCGATGCCCAGCGTGTCGCGGTAGTAGAAAAGGAAGTCATCCTTCTCATTTTCCCGCAGCAGGCCTGTATCGATGAACAGGCCGTGCAGCCTGTCGCCCAAGGCGCGGTGGGCCAGCAGGGCGCTGACGCCGCTGTCCAGCCCGCCGGTGAGCACGCACAGGGCCTTCCCATCGCCCACCACGCGGGCAATCTCGCTGCGCGCGGCGGAGATAAAGGCATTGTCCGTCAGCCAGGCTGTGCAGCCGCATACCTCCTGCGCGAAGTGCAGCAATATGTTCATGCCGTCCGGGTCGTTGGCCTCAATCTGAAAGGCGAAGCCGTACAGCGGCAGCTGCCCATGGGCAAAGCCGATCACCGCGCCCTCCGCCTGGGCCAGCGGCTGCATGTCCTCGCTGAGCAGCATGGGCCGCAGGGTGTTGAGGTAGCGCTCGCTCTCCCCCAGCCCCTCGGTAACGGGCGAGGGCAAAAAGGTGACGGTGGCCACCTCGCGCACGGGCTGTGCCTCCTCAAGGCTGCCGCCCAGCAGCTGCACCTGCGCCAGCGCGGCATCGCCCATGCCCAGCACCGGGATGCCGCCCGACAGCAGGCGGCCATCCAGCGCGGCGGGCAATTCGCCCGACACGCCACCCGCCAGCACCAGGCCCATGGCCCCCTGGGCCATCACCGTCTCCACCGGGGTATCGCCCGGCAGAATGCGGCAGTCGATGCGCTCGGCGCGCAGCTTCATCGCCAGCGCGCTGGCATAGCGGCTGTCAAAATTAAGTACAAGCAGCATGTCCTGCATGATGTTCCTTCCTGCCTACAGCGAGCCGTCGTCCACGACCCAGAAGCTGCTGTGCTCCATCAGCCAACCGTCGGCGTACGCCGTCAGCGCCAGCTGGGTCTTCTGGTTGGCGATGCCGGTGGTGGGCATGTCCATGATCTGCTGAAAGGCTTTGACGGCGTCCGACGTGCGCTGGCTGTAAAAGCCATTGATGTCCTGCTCGCCCAGCAGCTCCACCAGGTGCAGCTGCTCCTGCAGGGCGCGCACTTTCTCCCCCTCCAGGCCCATGCGTAGCACGATGTCGGCCAGATCGCGCACGGTGCCATAACCCTGGATGCGCCAATCCGTCAGCGGATAGCGCGCGCGGGCCACGGCGCTGGGGTTGTTGCCCTCAATCACCTGCACCACCACGCTGCCGTCGGGCTGCCGGTAACAGGCCTCCACCATGGCCACATGGGACGTATCCCCCGAGGCCCCGTAGGAGAAAAACACCCAGTCCCCCGGCTGGGGGATGTAGGCGTTGCGCGCCATGGACTGGTCGCTGCCCTTAAACCACTGGGTGCCCCAGTTGTTGACCATGCCCTTGCGCGCGATATAGCGGCCCTGGCGCAAAAACCAGTCCCGCCCGGTGTTGTTGGCCGAGTAAAATGGGTACAGGCTGCGCAGCATCTGGGTGCCCAGCTGCTGGTCGGCCTGGTCCACGACCCAGCAGAGGAACTCGGCGCACCACTCGGCCTTGGGGTCGCCCACCCACTCGCCATACTTGGTGACGCCCCGCACCTCCTCATACCCTAACTCGCTGCGGGCAATGTCCAGCACCTGCTGCACCTGCCCGGGGATGGGATAGGCCGGGGCAATCTCAACTTCCTGCGGCTCCTCCTGTGCCCAGGCCGGGGCGCACAGCAGCGCCGTCAGCAGCAGGGCCAGAAGCAGTCGATACCTTCTCACAGAGGACCTCCCTAACAAAATCCTCATTATTATACTGGTTTGCCCAGCTGTTGACAAGGCGCGGCATAGCCCGCGTCAAAGCGCAGCTGCTCCTCCTCGGCCTGCACGCGGGTGCAGGCTGTGCCCAGCACGCGTAGCATCTCCTCCGCGGGCACGATGACCACGCTGCCGTAGGGCAGGTCAATCAGCCGCTCCCACTGGAAGCGCGCGGCGCGCAGCATCTCCACCAGGCGGCTGCCCGGCGTGCCGCCCGATAGCACCAGGCGGCAGCTCTCCTGCATCATGGCCTCCAGAAACGCCGCGTGGGTGTCCCATAGCAGTTCCGGCAGGCAGGCGTTGTGATAGTGCGCCAGGCCTGCTTGCTTCAACTCCTCCAGCACAGCCACCAAGGCGGGGAAGAAGCCTGCCTTGCGCGCGCCGCGGATATGGGCGGAGATCACCGCCCCCTCCTGCTGCATGCCCAGAGCCAGCTGGGCAGCCAGGTGCTCCTCCTCGCCTGGGCGAAAGGGGCACGCATAGTACAGCAGCCGGTTGAGCCGGGCGATGCCCGGGGCCGGGGTATCCGCCGCGTAGGCCACCCAATCGCTGTGAATGTGCTGCTCGGCGATGGCCTCCAGCACCTGCAGCTTGGAGTCAAAGTGGTGGTAAAAGCTGCCCTTGGAGCATCCCACCGCCCCGATGATGTCGTTGAGCGTGGTCTTGCGGTAGCCCTTCTGGGCAAACAGGGCGGAGGCAGTTTGCAGAATCTCCGCCTTACGCTTCTCTCCCTTTTGCATGGGCCTGCTCCTTTCGTTTGAAGGCAGCCGCGCCGCCTCAGTTGTACTCGATCACCTGCTGCACCATGCGGTAGTCGGACGTGGTCAGCTTCTCCCGCTTATAGGCCGTGCCATCCCGCAGATACACGCGGTAGGTGTCCACCAGGTAGCCGGTGCGCGCGGGCTTCAATTGCTTTTGCTCGCCGGGGGTCAGCGCCGGGTTGCGCTGATAGATGGCATCCGCCGGTGGCCGGGTGGTGCTGATCAGCTCGGTCTCCAGCTCGATGCGCTCTGCCGGATCGGCCCGCATGCCGTACACCTCCACCGTCAGCTGCCTGTTGCCATAGGAGGCCACGATGAACACCGGGGTCATCTTGTCATTGCGAAAGGCGAAGTCCAGGTTGGGCCAGTTGACGGTGGCATCCCGCCCCCTGTCCACATAGCTGCTGGGCCATGCGTGGGGCGATCGGGTGACGATGGTCATGTCCGCCATGGCCGCCGCGTTGAACAGCGTGCTGGACACCTGGCAGACGCCGCCGCCGATCTCGTCAAAGGTGATGCCGCCGGCGATAGCGGGCGCCATCTGGTAGCCCTTGTCCGCGGTGCGCTCGCCCACCACCTGGTTAAAAGAGAAGGTGCCCCCCGGCATTACGGTGGTGCCCATCACCGCCCGGGCAGCCAACAGGATGTTGCGGTTGCGCAGTTCATCGCGGGTGGTTTCGGTGGTAAAGGCGCTCAGGCGGGTGAAGCTGTTTTGCAGCTCCACCGAGGTCACCTGCGGCAGCACCTGCTGCGCCGACAGGCGGATGGTATCCTGCAGGCGGCCCGCATCCAGGCTGGCCGTAACGGCCTCATAAACCGCCTGGGCATCGAGTGCTGCGCCCGGCTGATCCCGCGTGACGGTAAAGGCCTTGGTGTCAAAGTCGAAGCTGGCGATCATGGCGTCCTGCACCGGGCGGCTGGCCTTCTGGGCCAGCCATTCGGCCACGCGGCGCACATCCTGCGCGTCATAGGTGGAGCGCGTGCGGTAGCGGGCGCCTGTTTCCTTCAGGTGCTGCGTGTGCTCCCAGCGGATGTCAAAGGGCGTCTTGTCGGTGCCGATCATCCACGAAAACCCCTGCCTGCCGATGGCCCAGGCGGTATCCAGCGTAGCCGCGACATCCCGCGCGTAGGGGATCTGCTGGCCGGTGATGGTGTAGCGGGTGCCGTCCACGTCCACGGTGAGCAGCAGGCTGTCGGCCTGTGCCTGGGTCGACTGCCCAAGGCGCTGCATGGCTTCCTGCCGGCTGAGGCCCCCCAGGGCCACGCCGTCCACCTCCACGCCGTCGTAGAACACATCGCGTGCAAGCAGCGCCTGCTTGCCCTTGAAATCCCCATAGGGCTGCGCCGCCTGTACCACGAAAATCGCCATGCCGATCAGCGCGATCAAGCAGACAGCCAGCACCACCAGATAGGGGCCGCCCGGCCCCGCGGGGGCATGATTGATCCGGCGCTCAGGCTGGGGCGGAGGGGCTGCCTGCGGCTCGTCCGGCAGGGGCACATAGCCCCCCGCCTCCCACACCGTGGGCTGCGGGACAAAGCCCTCCTCCTGCGGCCAGCTCTGGATCGGCTCAGCAGGCTCCGCTTGCGGCGGGTCGTCCGGATAGGCGGCGTATCGGGGCTGCGCAGCAGATTGCCGCTCGTCCATAGACGGGCGGGCGTGTCTGTCGCTGCGCCGGCTGCGGCCCTCTGCCACGGCAGTCCTCCCCATGATGAGATAGCCTGATTGTAGTCTTGGGCCTGTTTGCTGTCAAGCAAAGGGCATACTGCCCATTCTGCCCAGGATGTGATAAAATAGGCGGCGTGGGAGGGATGACATGGAAAACAACTGGGTGACCCGGAACCTGCGAACCATCACCTGGGTGCTGACAGCCATGGTGGCCGCCGCCATTGTATACAGCGTGCGCCGCAGCCTGCTGGGCACGCTGACGCCTTTCGTGTACGCCGCGGTGTTTGCCTACCTGTTCAACCCGCTGATCAACAAGCTGGAGGCCCGCGGCGTCAAGCGCTTCTGGTCCTCCCTGCTGACGGTGCTGCTGGTGTTTATCGCGCTGCTGGCGCTGATGGCGCTGTTTATCCCCTCAGTCATCAGCGATGCTACCACGGTGGTGCGCCGGCTGTCCCTCAACGTGGACAAGCTCAAGGTCATGCTGGAGGACGCGCTGAGCCACATTGACGGCATGCTGGGCGGCGCGCTGGAGGTGGAGGGCCGGGTGGACGACCTGGTGCGCACGGGCGTGCGCCTGCTCACCGATGCCATCAGCCGCGTGGTCTCCTCGCTGGGCGGGCTGATCGACGTGCTGCTGATCCCGGTCATCACCTTCTACCTGCTCAAGGATAAGGACCTGCTGCTGCGCGACATCGCCGGCTTTTTCGGCGAACCCCAGCGCGCCCGCCTGAAGGACATCGGACGCGAGATCAACCGCCTGCTGTCG
The DNA here is from genome assembly GCA_012513645.1 of Clostridiales bacterium. Taxonomy (GTDB): domain Bacteria; phylum Bacillota; class Clostridia; order Christensenellales; family Aristaeellaceae; genus UBA1038. The sequence continues at coordinate 9,519 of JAAZBU010000119.1, forward strand.
GGCTATGTGAAGGGCAAGATCCTCATCAGCATGCTCATCGGCGTGCTCACCGGGGTGGGCAGCCTGCTGATTGGCGTGCCCAACGCGCTGACCATCGGCATCGTGGCCGGCCTGTTTGATCTGATCCCCTACTTCGGCCCCTGGTTGGGGGGCATCCTGCCGGTGCTGATCGCCCTCATCGGCCCCACGCCCATCAAGGCGCTGTGGGTGGTGATCCTGATCCTCATCATTCAGCAGGTGGAGAGCAACCTCATCACCCCGCGGGTCATTTCCCAGCGGGTGGGCATGCATCCTTTGGTGGTGATGTTCTCCGTGATGTTCTTCGGCTCGGTCATGGGCATCGCCGGCATGGTGCTGGGCGTGCCTATCATGGCGGTGCTGATCGCGCTGATAGGCCGCGTGCGCCGCGCCGGCGCGCCGCCGCACCCTGCCGCTCCCTCTCCCCCGGCAGCCCCGCCACAGGCGGCTGCTGACGAAATCCCCAAAGACAACGATAAAACGTAAGGAAAGACTATGCACATCATCATCGGCGGCGGCATTGGCGAACACGGCCGCAACTGCCTGTATATCCAGGGCGCTGACGGCGCCTTTATCGTGGACTGCGGCCTGATGGCTTCGGACGCAAACCCCTATCCTCGGCTGAGCGCGGAGCAGATCCGCCGCGCCAAATGGCTGCTGCTGACCCACAGCCATCAGGACCATGCCGGCGCCTATCCCTGGCTGGTGCAGCAGGGCTTTGACGGTGTGACCGTTGCCAGCGAAGAAACCTTCGCGCAGCTGCCCTTTGAGGTAAGCAACCGGTTGGCAATCGCGCCCGAACAGACGTTGGCATTGGACGGCGGCCTGCAGGTGAGCTGCGGCCGCAGCGGGCACTGCGTGGGCTCGCTGTGGTTTGAAGTAGATTTTGAGCGCAAGCGGCTGTTTTTCAGCGGCGACTATACCGAGGATACGCTGCTGTATGCCTGCGACAAGGTACGCGGCCGGTGGGCGGACGTCGCCTTTCTGGACTGCGGGCGGGATATCGCCCTGGGCTCGGCCGAGGCATTGCAGCACCGCATTTTGCAGGTGGTAAGCGAAACGGTGCATGCAGGCCGCGCGGTCATCCTGCCTGTGCCCCGCTTTGGCCGGGGGCTGGAGCTGATGCAGCTGCTGCACGGCATCGGCCACTTCCGCCTGGATGAGGACAGCCAGGCCGCGCGCGACAGCGTGGCGCTGCACCCCGACTGGTTCAAGGCGCCGCTGAAGGATGCGTCCTCCCCCGGCGGCAGCATCTATTTCATCGCCGATACCCAGCTCAAGCGGCCCGGCAACCGGGTGACCGCCGAGCGGCTGCTGCATGACGAGGCGCTGATTTTGCTGACCGGCCACTCGGACGACAACAGCTTCAGCTTAAAGCTGCTGCGCACCGACAAGGCGCTGTTCATTCCCTACCCCACGCACGCGTCCGACCGCACGGTGGAGTTGTTAGGCGAGCTGAACAGCTTCCCCCGCATCATCCGCACGCACACCGACCGCCATACCAGCCCCGGAGACTTTGAAATATGAGTACACAGCAACAGACATCAGCAGAGCCCCTCTTTGTCAGCACGCGGGGCGACAGTAAGGCACTGCCGGCCAGCGCCGCCATCCTGCAGGGGCTGGCCGCGGACGGCGGGCTGTTCATGCCCGACCGGCCGCTGGGCGTGGTCGCCCCCGGGGCCGCCTACGCGGATACCGCGCTGGTTGTACTGCAGGCCGCCTTCGGTGGCGACTATGCTGCCGATGAGCTAAGGCAGATCGCCCATACCGCCTACAGCAGCCAGCGCTTTGACGATGCGCAGGTTGTGCCGCTCAGGCAGGCGGGCGACCGATACGTGATGGAGCTCTTCCACGGGCCCACCGCCTCCTTTAAAGATATGGCCCTCAGCGTGCTGCCTGCCCTGATGGCCTCCGCCCGCCGGCGCCTGGCGTCCGACCGGGAGATTCTGGTGCTCACCGCCACCAGCGGCGATACGGGATCGGCCACCATGGCTGGCTTTCAGGACATGCCGGGCATCAAGGTGATTGTCTTTTACCCTGAGCACGGCGTCAGCCCGGTGCAGCAGGCGCAGATGCAGCGCATGCCCGGCCGCAACCTGCGGGCCGTGGCCATCCGGGGCGATTTTGACCAGGCGCAGCAGGGCGTCAAGCAGATCTTTGCCCGGG
>JAAZBU010000120.1 GCA_012513645.1 Clostridiales bacterium
CCTGGCCCTTGCGCGCCTGGCTGGGGGGAAAGCCGAAGTGCTTTTTGAAGCAGTAGCTGAAGTAGCTGGGGTCGGGCAGGCCCACCTCCTTGGCCACCTGGGCGGTGCGCAGGTCGCCGGCGCTCAGTAGCGTCAACGCTCTGTCCATGCGCAGCTCGGTCAGGTACTGGTGGAAGGTCTTCTTTGTCTCCTTTTTAAAGATGGCGCTGAAGTAGCTGCTGGACAGGTGCAGGTGCAGGCACAGGTCCTCCAGCGACAGGTCCTCGCGCATGTAGTGCTGGGCTAAGTATTGTTCGGCCTGGGCTGCCGCCTGGCGGCTGGAGGACTGCCGGCTCTCATCAATGCCGGACACCAGGCGGCGCAGCAGGCCGGCAAACAGCTCCCGCGCGCCGTCCACCGCAGGGCAGGCGCCAAACACCGCTTTGCTGATGCGGTCGAAGTCGGCGTCATAGTTCTCCCGCTCCAGGGACATATCGGGCACGATGCGCAAGAAGCCCATGAACAGCTCCATCAGGTAGGTCTGGTAGGCCTTGGGCGCGGGGCTGCCCTGGCGGCAGCGGTCCAGAATGGCATCCAGCGCGGCCAAAGCCAGGCTTTCCTCGCCAGCTTTGACATAGTTGGTCAGCTGGCGCAGCTGGTAGCCGTCCATAATCAGGTCGGTATTGCTGCTGCGCTCCACATCGCGCACGCACAGGCTGTGCTCCGCCCGGGACAGCACGGCGTGATCCAGCGCGCTCACCGCCTGGCGGGCGGCGGCGGGCAAGGTGGCCAAGCTGCGGCAGGCGGTGGACACGCCGATATACAATTCGCACTGCAAATAGTAGCAGAAGGTCTTGCGCGCATCCTCGATGCGGGCCAGCGCCTCGTTAAAGTGCGCAGGCGTGTCGCCCTCCAGCAGCAGCAGGCCCGCGATCATGCCGTTGTAGCGAAACAGGTAGCTGCGCCCCCAGGCGTCCAGCACCTCCTGCATGATGTTGGCCACCGCAAATGGCAGCAGCTCCGGGTCTCCAATGCGGTCCTGCCCGGTCTCCTCGCCCACCTGGGCCATCAGCACGGCATAGGCCGGCGCCTGTATATTCTCCTCATAGCGGGCGGCGTGGCGCAGCGCCTCCTCGGGCGTGATGCCGCCCGACAGCAGGGAGACCATCAGGCTCTCGCGCAGCAGCGGCAGGCTGGCCTCAAACCGCCCGCGCAGGCGGCTGACGTCCGAGCGCTGGCGCGCGGCCTCGTCCAGGCTGTCGCGCGCGCCCTGCAGCATCTGGGCAAACTCGCTGGCCGAGATGGGCTTGAGCAGGTAGCCCAGCACCTTGACCTCGATGGCCTGGCGGGCGTACTCAAAATCATCATAGCCCGACAGGATGATGAACTGCGTGGTGGGCAGCACCGCGCGCACCCGGCGGCACAGCGCCAGCCCGTCCATCAGCGGCATGCGGATGTCTGTGATGATCAGGTCCGGGGCCAGGGATTCCGCCAATTGCAGCGCGGCGGCGCCGTTGCCGGCCTCACCCACCACCTCAAAGCCGTATTCCTCAAAGCGGATGACCTCCCGCAGGCCCTCGCGGATCTCGGGCTCGTCGTCCACCAGCAGCAGTTTGTACATGCGTTCCACCTCTGAGGCATTATTGAGGATAGCGGGGCAACTGTCAACAAAGCGTGGGGCCAAAGAGGAAGATTTCGATACTTTTCAGGAAGATTTTCTATTATCATCTGGCAAAAAATGGGTACAATAAGAACATGCATAGGCTCGGCCATTGGCCGAAGCCCAATAAACAAAGGGAGGACC
>JAAZBU010000121.1 GCA_012513645.1 Clostridiales bacterium
CCGCCATTCTGTTGTAAAACAAGCGCTTAAATGCTATACTTTACCTTAGTTTCGCGCGGGCAGTGCCCGCGCGGCCTTTGAAAAGGGAGGGAGCCATGCACATCGAGGAATTTCTGCGCGGCGCAACGGCCACGCCCGGGCTGACCGGCTCGGAGATGGCGGTGGCGGAATACGTTGCCGCAGCCTTCCGGCCTTATGCCGACGAGGTGAAGATCGACCGGCTCAACAACGTGGTGGCGCACATCAAGGGCGATGGGCCCAAGGTGATGTTCTGCGCCCACCTGGATGAGATCGGCCTGATGGTGGTGAAAATCGAGGACGACGGCAGCCTGCGCATGGGCAATGTGGGCGGGGTGGACCCGCGCATCTTGCCGGGCATGCGGCTGACGGTCTACGGCCGCGAGCCGCTGCTGGGCATCGTGGGCGCCAAGGCCCCCCACCTGCAAACGGAGGAAGAAAGCCAGAAGAACTACAAGCGCGAGGACCTGCACATCGACCTGGGCCTGCCTGTGGAGCGCGTGCGCGAGCTGGTGCAGGTGGGCGACCTGGTGATGCTGGAGGCCCGCTTTACCAAGCTGCAAAACGGCCATGTGGCCACCAAGACGGCGGACGACCGCGCGTGCGTGGCCATGCTGCTCAAGGCCATGCAGCTGCTGCAGGGCATGCGGCACAAGGCCGACTTGTACTTTGTGGCCACCTGCCAGGAGGAGATCGGCAGCTATGGCGCCGCGATGAGCGGCTTTAACATCGAGCCGGACTACGCCGTGGCGCTGGACGTATGCCACGGCACCACGCCGGGCGCGCCGCCGCTGTCCACCCACAAGCTGGGCGCGCTGGTGGCCTCGATGGGGCCCTTCATCCACCCGGTGGTGCGCGCAAAGCTGATGGACGTGGCCAAGGCGCACAACATCGAGGTGCAGACCGCCGTGGTGCCCGGCCGCACCAGCACCGACGCGGACGACATCAACATCCAGCGCGGCGGCATCCCCACCATTTTGCTTGAGCTGCCGCTGAAATACATGCACACCACCGTGGAAATGCTGGACATGCACACGCTGGAAGAGGGCGCGCGATTGCTGTCGCACTTCGCCGCGGCGGTGGACGCCAGCTGGGAGGAAGAGCTATGGACCTGAAGCAACTGACCGATCTGCACGGCCCTTCGGGCAACGAGCGGGCTGTGCGCCGCGCCATCGTGGAGGCGGCCAAGCCCCTGGCCGACGAGGTGAAGATCGACCGCTCGGGCAATGTGATCTGCCTCAAAAAGGGCACCAACCCGGACAAGCCCGCCGTGATGGTGGCCGCCCACATGGACGAGGTGGGCTTTATCATCGCCGGCTATACCGAGGAGGGGCTGCTGCGCTTCCGCCCGGTGGGCGGCATCGACCCCAGGGTCATCGTGTCCAAGTGGGTGGCCATTGGCGACGACAACATCCCGGGCGTCATCGGCGCGCTGGCCATCCACCTGCAATCGGCGGATGATCGCAAGCGGGTGCTGAAATACAACGACCTGTATATCGACATCGGTGCCAAGGATCAGAAGGAGGCCGAGAAGCTGTGCCCGCTGGGCACCTACGCCGCCTTTGATACCCCGTACGCCGAGTTTGGCGATGGGTTTGTGTGCGCCAAGGCGCTGGACGACCGGGTGGGCTGCTACAACCTGCTGCGCCTGCTGGAGGACCGCTACCCCGGCGACCTGTACTGCTGCTTTGTCACCCAGGAGGAGATCGGCCTGCGCGGCTCCCAGGGGGCGGCCTACCATGTGCCCGCCGGCATCGGCATCGCGCTGGAGGGCACCGCCGCCGGCGACCTGGGCGACGTGAAGGAGCAGTTTCACATCACCCGGCCCGGCCAGGGCGTGGCCGTCAGCTTTATGGACCGTGCCAGCATCGCCGACCGGGAGCTGTACCGCCAGGTGCTGGCCCTGGCCGAGGGGGCGGGCATCCGCCACCAGATCAAGCAGGGCGTGACCGGCGGCAACGACGCCGGCAGCCTGCAGGTGGGCGGGGGCGGGCGAAAGACCATCGTGTTCAGCGTGCCCTGCCGCTATATCCACTCGGGCGCCTCGGTGGCCAAGCTGTCGGACATTGACGACCAGCTGGCCCTCACGCGCGAATACCTGAACAATCTCTAAGGGAGGACAGATAGATGTTACGCGATACCCTGAAAACCCTGTTGAGCGCCTGGGGCCCCTCGGGCGGCGAGCACGGCGTGGCCGATACCATCAAGGAGCTGCTGGGCGGCCATGTGGACAGCATGCGCACCGACGTGATGGGCAACCTGATTGTGGAAAAATACGGCACCGATGACAACGCCAAGCGCATCATGATCTCGGCCCACATGGATCAGATCGGCCTGGTGGTGACCAGCGTGGAAAAGGAAGGCTACCTGCGCGTGCACAATGTGGGCGGTATCGGCATGAAGGCCAGCGAGTACCGCCGCGTTGTGTTTGAAAACGGCGTGGAGGGCGTGTTGGTCAGTCAGCCGGTGCAGCAGGGCGAGGCCAAGCTGAAGGATATGTTCATCGACATCGGCGCGCAGGACCGCGAGGAGGCCCTGAGCATGGTGCAGCTGGGCGATGTGGCTGTGTACGCGCCGGAAATCTTCTCCCTGGGCAAGCACCGCGTCAGCGCCCCCGGCATGGACGACCGCTGCGCCTGCGCCCTGCTGGTGGAGCTGCTGCTATACGCCGAGGACCAGAAGAACACCATCGTGGGCGTGTTCTCCACCCAGGAGGAGGTGGGCCTGCGCGGCGCCAAGGTGGCAGCCTACGCGCTGGAGCCCGACCTGGGCATCGGCCTGGACGTGACCGCCTGGGGCGACACGCCGGAAACCAAGTTGCCCGACATCAAGCTGGGCGCCGGCCCCGCCGTCAAGATTATGGACAGCAGCATGATCGCCACCCCCATGGTGCGCGACGCGCTGTTTGACGCGGCCGAGGCCGCCGGCGTCGCCGTGCAGCGCGAGGTGCTGCCCTTTGGCGGCACCGATGGCGCGGCCATCCAGCACGCCCGCGGCGGCATCCCCTCGGGCACGCTGTCCATCCCCTGCCGTTACGTGCACTCGGCCTGCGAGACCATCGACATGCGCGACATGGAAGGCGCGCTAAAGGTGCTGTTGCAGTTTGTCAACATTGTGTGACGGCATGACCGTCAAAAAGGAGTCGGCCATATGAAACCCATGACCGCCAACGAGCTGAGGAAGCTGTTTTTAGAATTCTTTGTCACCAAGGGGCACACGGTCATCGCCTCGGCCTCGGTGATCCCCGAAAATGACCCCACGGTGCTGTTTACCACCGCGGGCATGCACCCGCTGGTGCCCTACCTGATGGGCGAAAAGCACCCCGCCGGCCAGCGGCTGGTCAACGTGCAAAAGTGCATCCGCACCGGCGACATTGACGACGTGGGCGATGCCAGCCACCTCACCTTCTTTGAAATGCTGGGCAACTGGAGCCTGGGGGACTACTTCAAAAAGGAGATGATTCCCTGGAGCTGGGAGTTCCTCACCTCGCCCAAGTGGCTGGGCATCGATGCCGACCGCCTGGCCTTCAGCGTGTTTGAGGGGGACGAAGACGCCCTCCGCGATACCGAGAGCTACGACCTGTGGCGCAGCTGCGGCGTGCCGGCCGAGCGCATCTTCTACCTGCCCAAGGAGAACAACTGGTGGGGCCCCGCCGGGCTGACCGGCCCCTGCGGCCCGGATACCGAGATGTTTATCATCGGCGAGGGCGAGCCCTGCGGGCCGGACTGTTCGCCCGCGTGCAACTGCGGCCACTACCTGGAGATATGGAACGATGTCTTCATGCAGTACAACAAGCAGGCGGACGGCACCTATGTGCCCCTGGAGCACGCCAACGTGGACACAGGCATGGGGCTGGAGCGCACCATCGGCGTGCTGACGGGCAAGAAATCCGTGTACGAGACTGACCTGTTCAGCGGCATCATCGCGCGCATCGAGCAGCTGTCGGGCAAGCAGTACGCGGGCGCGGATGCCGAGATGCTGCGCGCGTTTCGCATCGTGGCCGACCACATGCGCACCGCCACGTTCATTTTGGGCGACGCCCGCGGCGTCAGCCCCAGCAATGTGGACCAGGGCTATGTGCTGCGCCGGCTCATCCGCCGGGCGGTGCGCTTTGGCCGCCAGCTTGGGCTGGAGGATGGCTTCACCGCCGAACTGGCGCTGACCATCATCGAGCAGTACCGCGAGGTATACCCCGAGCTGGAGCAGAACCGCAGCTTCGTGCTGGAGCAGCTGCTGCTGGAGGAAAAGCGCTTCCAGCGCACCCTCAACCAGGGGCTGCGCGAGTTTGAGAAGGCCATCGGCCGCATGGACCAGGTGAAGGCCATCATCGACGAGATGGAAGGCAAGCTCAAGCAGACCGTCTTCACCCCCGAGGCGCTGGACAAGCTGCGCGTCGCCCAGCAGGTGGCCGCCAACGTTGGCTCCTCCCTGCGGCCCACGCCCGAGCTGGTCAAGATGGCAGGGGAGATCAAGAAGTTTACCGAGGCCATCCAGACGATACAGGATTTCCGCACCCGGGCGGAGGAGTTTGCCCACACGCTCAAGACCATTGACGGCCGCGATGCCTTCAAGCTGTACGACACCTACGGCTTCCCGGTGGAGATCACGGTGGAGCTGGCCCGTGAGCGTGGCCTGAAGGTGGACGAGGAGGACTTTCAGGAGCGCTTCCGCCAGCACCAGCTGACCAGCCAGGCGGGCGCCGAGCAGCGCTTCAAGGGCGGCCTGGCCGACCATGACGAGGAGACCACCAAGCTGCACACCGCCACCCACCTGCTGCACGCGGCGCTGCGCAAGGTGCTGGGGGAGGATGTGCACCAGAAGGGCAGCAACATCACCGCCGAGCGCCTGCGGTTTGACTTCACCTTTGGCCGCAAGATGACGCCCGAGGAGATCGCCCAGGTGCAGCAGCTGGTCAACGAGGCCATCCAGCAAAACCTGCCGATCTCCATGGAGGAGATGACCCTGGACGAGGCCAAGGCCCAGGGTGCCATCGGCCTGTTTGAAAGCAAGTACGGCGACCGCGTGCGCGTGTACTCCGCCGGCGGCTTCAGCAAGGAGATCTGCGGCGGCCCCCACGTGAACAACACAGGGGAGCTGGGCAGCTTCAAAATTCAAAAGGAAGAGAGCTCCTCCGCCGGGGTGCGGCGCATCAAGGCTGTGGTGGGGGAAGCCGCTGCCAAGTAACCAACTTGCCGGAGAGCAAGTGTCAACGCAGGCATGGCCTATGCCATGGCCTGCGTTGGCGTATCTGGCGATAATGCGAAAGGGACACTTAACATCGTGAAGGATCTGGACACGTTGACGCAGGACGCCATGGCCTATTGCCGCCAATCTTTGGTGCCGCGCATTTTGCCCCTGGCGGCGCTGGAGCGGGGTACCGCGCAGGTGCTGGCGCTGGAAGCGGGCGCGCTGCTGCTGTACGACCCCTCCTTTGAGGGGCACATGCTGTGCTGGGATGATGAAGCGGCGGCCCGCCGCCTGCTGGGCAGCTTTGAGGGGGCGCAGCTGCTGATGATGGAGCACGCCACGCTGGAGCAGGAAGCCCGGGCCATGCATGGCTTTGCCGGGGGCATGGTGTGTTACAGCTGCGCCTACCTGTCCGCGGAGGCGCTGCCCGTGTCGGTGCCGGTGGCGCTGCGGCTGCTTTCTCCCGAGGCCCTGCCGCTGGTGCTGGCGCATCACCGCGGGCTTCATCAGGACACGCTGGCCCATGCCCTGCGCGAGGGCCGCCTGTACGGCGGCTGGGCGGGGGAGGAGTTAGTGGGCTTCATCGGCCTGCATGATGAGGAATCCGTGGGTATGCTCTATGTGCTGGAGGCTTATCGCCGCCGGGGCTATGCCCGGGCCATGGAGGCGCTGCTGGTCAACCGCCGGCTGGCCCGGGGGGAGCGCGTCTTTGCCCAGATACAGGTGGACAACGCGGCCTCGCTGTCGATGCACCGGCGCATGGGCTATGCCATCGCCGATACGCCGGGCAGCTGGCACTGGCGGTAACGGGGGATACAGGAGGGAACATGGAGCTGGTATTGATACGCCATGGGGCGGTGGACTATACGCCGGTCAGCATCCGGGGCTTTATCGGCCACGGGCGGGACCTGGCGCCGCTGAGCGAGGAGGGCATCCGCCAGGCGGAGCAGGTGGCGCACGCCCCCGAGTTGGCCGGCTGCCAGGCCATCCTGTCCTCGCCCTACACCCGGGCCCTGCAGACGGCGGCCATCATCTCCCGGGGCACGGGGCTGGATATCCACGTGGAGGTGGACCTGCATGAGTGGCTGCCGGACAAGACCTACCGCTACCTCACCTACAGCGAGCTGGACGCGCTGCGCGACGGCTATGCCCGGGCCCGCGGCGTGTGCCCGCCGGACACCGGCTGCCGCTGGGAGAGCGTGGACGAGATGAACGCCCGCCTGAAGCCCGTGCTGGACCGCTGGCTGCACAAGGGCTGCGCGCGCCTGGCCGTGGTGTGCCACGGCATGGTGATCAGCCGCCTGAGCGGCATCGCCAACGCGGAGCACTGCACGCCCTATGTGATCCGCTATGGGGAAGACTATGCCTTTCATGGTTATGTGACATAACAATGGTTTGCACATAAACAATCCCCCGGCACCGTCATGGCGGCCGGGGGATTTGCCTGTCGCTGAGTTGGCCTTGCAGGCTACAGCAGCTCGCGCCGCCCCTTGGGCCTGGGGGCCAGCCACAGCACCACCAGGTCAAAGATCATGACGGCCAGGATGTAATACAGGTCGCGCATCAGATCCCAGCTGGTGGTGTTGGTGCCCTTGATAAACATATGGGCCGTGATGTAGGCGACGGGGATGAGGATCAATTTTTCCAGCACCCGGCGGACGGGGGGCCTGTTGCGCAGCACAATGCCCAGGATGCCAATCACCACCAGCAGCCCCATCATGAGCAGCAGGTTGAAGTACAGCGGGGCAATGCGGGGCAGCACAAAAAAATCTCCATTCGGATCCGCCGGGCCCAGCAGCAGCACGGCCTGCTCGTTGGGGTAGGTGTAGTACACGCTGGGTGTCACGCCCTGGGGAATGGAGATGTAGGTGGTGCTCTCCCCGGCGTCCGGCCGCACGTTAAAAAAGGTGATATACACCATGGCGGTGCGCCCGTCGGGGGAGGGGATGACGCTGGTGTCGATGCCGGTCGCGCCGTTGCCGATCACCTTGACCCGCCCGTCCGAGGCCATCTCGGCCCGGGCCAGGTTGTCTGTGTAGCGCGCGTATTTGCGCGATGTGGCATGGTACAGCGTGCCGGTGGCCAGCATCAGCACCACAGCCGTCATAAACGCGGCCATGCGCCAGCGGCTGCGCCGCAGCTTGTTGGACAGCGCCTTGAAGGGCAGTGCGTCCACGGGGGCCGCGGGCTGCTCCCCTTGCATCTTTTCAAGCGCCGCCCGGCAGCCCTCGCAGCCCCCCAGGTGCTCTTCCACCAGGGCGCGGCTCTGGGGGGAGCACATATTTTCTGTGTACAGGGGCAGCAAATCGCGGATGATGCCGCAGTCGGTGTTCATGATGTTTCCTCCATGGCGTCGCGCAGCTTCTGCCGCGCGCGGTGATAGGTGACGCAGGCCCAGTTGGCCGTCCGCTGAAACAGCCCGCCGATCTGCTGAAAACTGAGGCCGCCCAGCGCCCGCAGGCTGAATACCTCGCGGTAGGGCTCGGGCAGGCTGTGCAGCGCCCGGTGGGCGCGCATGGCTTCCTCCCCCTGGTGAAAGCGGGCCTCCATATCGGCCGGGTCCTCGGGCTCGGGCAGGGTCTCCAGGCTGACCTGCCGGCCCTGCCTGCGCAGGTGGTCCAGGTAGAGGTTCTTTGCAATTCGGCACAGCCACACGCGCAGCTCGCACTCGCCGCGGAAGCGGTCGATGGCGGCCATGGCCCGCATGAAGGTGTCGCTGGCGATGTCCTCGGCCAGCGCCTCCTCCCGGCACAGCGCCAGCGCGTAGCGGTACACATCGCCAAAGTAGGCCTGCCAGACCTGCTCAAAGCCCTCCACCTGTTCACCTCCTTCCCCTAACAGACGCACGACATGCCAAAATATTACATGGAAGTGATACTAAACTCAAACTTTAACGCTTTGATAGGACTTGTCTTTTTCCATCTGCGTATTGCCTCTCTCGGTCAGCGTAGCGCCGCTACGCCTTCCTCTTTCGGCTTCACGCGGCCGAAAAAATCCCGCGTCCATCCTTGCGTTAAGGAACCGCTGATTAACGAGCAATCTGACACGTGATTTACCCCGTTGAACAGATTCCCGGTAGCATTTGATGCGTTTGGTTCCCTCAGAGCGCAAAAAAGGAGAGTGCTGAACAATTTGTGTAAACCTCTGTGAAGGGATAAAATCCAATAACGGAGGATACACAGATGTTGAAACGAGAAAAGAGTCCGCTACGGAAGCTCATCGACGAGCGGGGCATCAGGGAC
>JAAZBU010000122.1 GCA_012513645.1 Clostridiales bacterium
AGGGCGGCCGCCACACGCCGTTCTTCAACGGGTACCGCCCGCAGTCCTACTTCCGCACGACGGACGTGACGGGTTCGATCAAGATGCCCGAGGGCGTTGAGATGGTGATGCCGGGCGACAACGTGCAGATGGAAGTGACGCTGATCACGCCCATCGCGATCGAGCAGGGTCTGCGCTTCGCCATCCGCGAGGGCGGCCACACGGTCGGCTCCGGCGCCGTGGCCCGGGTCATCGAAGACTAAGCATTAAGTTAACCATTCAGGAAAGAGGTGTTCACGAATGGCAGTCAAGGACGCACGCGCTAACATTGTCCTGGCTTGCACCGAGTGCAAGCAGCGCAACTACATGAGCAAGAAGAACAAGAAAAACACGCCAGACCGTATCGAGCTGAGCAAGTTCTGCCGCTTTTGCAGGAAGCACACCGATCACCGCGAAACGAGGTAATCGAGATGTCTGAGAAGAAGAAGAGCTCGGCTGCCGACAAGAACGCATCCTTCCTGGATAAGGTGGTGCAGTTCTTTGTGCGGCTGCCCAAGCGCCTCGCGCAGCCCTTCAAAAACATGTGGCGCGAGCTCAAGAAGGTCACCTGGCCCACCCGCAAGGACCTGTTGAACTACACACTGATTGTCCTTGCGTTCATGGTGTTTATGGGCGTGGTCATCGGCCTGCTCGACTTGGGCAGCAGCCGCCTGATCGCCCTGCTCATCGGCTGACCAAGGCGATAGGAGAAGCATCAATGCCCCAGCAGGAAAGTTCACAGGCAGCCCAGTGGTATGTCGTCCACACCTATTCAGGGTATGAAAACAAAGTGAAGGACAACCTGGAGAAGGCGGCGGAAAACAACCGCATGCAACACCTGATCCAGGAGGTCGCCGTGCCCACCGAGGAAGTGGCCGAGATCAAGAACGGCAAGCGCGTCATCACCCAGCACAAGACCTTTCCGGGCTATGTGCTGGTCAAGATGGTCATCACCAGCGAATCCTGGTACGTGGTGCGCAATACGCGCGGCGTGACGGGCTTTGTAGGCCCCGAAAGCAAGCCGGTTGCCCTCACGGAGGAGGAGGTCGAGGTGATGCTCAACAGCCAGCCGCAGGCGGAGGCCTGCCGCATGGTGGTGGGCGAGGAGATCCGCATCCTGTCGGGCCCGCTGGAGAACTTTACCGGCGTGGTGGAGGCTATCGACGCCCCCCGCAGCAAGATGCAGGTCAAAGTCAAGATGTTCCTGGGCCGGGAAATGCAGGTCGAGATCGACATCGACCAGGCCGAAAAGGTCTGACGGACGCCTGGCGGCCGCAGACAAGCAGGCAGCGGGGCCTTTTCCCCGCGTGGGAGGCGCATCGCGCGCCGACAAGACCACAAGATGTAGGAGGTGCCATTTCACATGGCCAAGAAGGTAGCAGCATTAATCAAGCTTCAGGTGGACGCGGCCAAGGCAACGCCCGCGCCCCCCATCGGCCCGGCCCTGGGCCAGCACGGTGTCAACATCCCCGGCTTTTGCAAGGAGTTCAATGAGCGTACGGCCAAGCAGGCCGGCCTTGTGATCCCGGTGGTCATCACCGTGTATTCCGACCGTTCCTTTTCCTTCATCACCAAGACGCCCCCCGTCCCGGTGCTGATCAAGAAGGCGCTCAACATCCAGTCGGGCAGCGACAAGCCCAACAAAACCAAGGTGGCCAAGCTGACCCAGGATCAGGTGCGCGAGATTGCCACCACCAAGATGCCCGACATCAATGCCGCCAGCATCGAAGCCGCCATGAGCATGGTGGCCGGCACTGCCCGCAGCATGGGCGTCACCGTCGAAGAGTAAAAGGAGTTGTGGGAGGACATAGCGCCGTTACCACCACAAGGAGGAAGCAATCATGAAACACGGGAAGAAATATTTAGACTCCAAGAAGCTCATCGAGCAGGGTAAGCTGTACGACCCTGCCGAGGCCATCGCGCTGGTCAAGCAGACCGGCAAGGCAAAGTTTGACGAAACGGTGGAGCTGTCCCTGCGCCTGGGCGTTGACCCCCGCCACGCTGACCAGCAGGTACGCGGCACGGTGGTGCTGCCCCACGGCACGGGCAAGACCGTGCGCGTGCTGGTGTTCGCCAAGGGCGACAAGGCCGACGAAGCCCGCGCCGCCGGCGCCGACTATGTGGGCGAGGCCGAGCTGGCCGACAAGATCAAGAACGAGAACTGGTTCGACTTTGACGTGGCCGTGGCCACCCCGGACATGATGGGCGTGGTTGGCCGCATCGGCCGCATCCTGGGCCCCAAGGGCCTGATGCCCAACCCCAAGTCCGGCACCGTGACCGCCGATGTGGCCAAGGCCATTGAGGAGATCAAGGGTGGTAAGGTGGAGTACCGCGTGGACAAGACCGCCATCGCTCACGTGCCGATCGGCAAGGTGAGCTTTGAAGAGCAAAAGCTGCTTGAGAACCTGACCACGCTGATGGAGGCCGTCATCAAGGCCAAGCCCAGCAGCGCCAAGGGCACCTACCTCAAGAGCCTGTACCTGTCTACCACCATGGGCCCCTCGGTTAAGCTCAACGGGTTGAAGTTCTGATCTAAGCAGAACCCATCGCAAATCGTCCCTCGGCTTCGGCCGGGGGATTTTTTACACATACTTCACCGCGCAGGCGGCCGTCTTTTTACATCTTGGGACTACCGTGAGGGCAGTCCCCAGTATCGGATGTGAAAAGAAAGGATGGTGCCCCATGAGAAAGCTGCTGACCCTTGCCACTCTTGTGCTGCTGTGCCTGGTGATGACCACCGCCTCCGCGGAACAGGCCGCCCCTTCCCTGATCTACACCGAACCCTATCTGTTGAGCCTGCATCCCGACAGTGAGATGAACGTCCTCTGGCTGACCCGCGAACCCACCGAGGGCTATGTGGAGTATGGCCCCACACCCGCGCTGGGCAGCCGGGTCGAGGCCAAGCTGCACGAGATCAAGGGGTTCCGTACCTCCGCCACCCCCGAAGGCTATGACCCCGACCCCGCCAACAACCCCGAGCTGCCCGTCTATCAGCTGATCGCCAAGCTGGAAGGGCTGCCCAGCGGCCAGGTGGTCTACTACCGTGCCACCACTTTGCAGGGCGAGCAGAGCCAGGTGGGCAAGCGCTACTTCTTCAAGACGGCGACCCAGGCCGGCGAGGCCTTTGACTTCGCGCTGCTCAGCGACATGCAGATGAAGGTCAAGACCAAGGAAACCATGCACTTCCTGGGCCAGCAGCACAAGGATTTCATCCTGTTTGCCGGCGACCTGAGCAACACCCCCTGGAAGGTGGGGGAGTGGTTTGACGTGGAAGGCTGCTGGCAGGCGCCCGCCGAGGCCGACCGCACGTTCTTCGAGTGCTTCCAGCAGGACAACGACAACAGCCGCCTGATGCAGTACATGCCCATCTTCTTCTGCCCCGGCAACCATGAGGTGGACGATCAGCGCGTGATGACTGACAAGGAAATGGCCGTCAACGATGACAACTGGAGCTGGAGCATCTACATGCAGCTGTTCCGCCCGCTGTACCCAGATCAGGAGTACGGTGTCGGCGGCAAGCACTGGTACAGCGCCAACTACGGCGATATGCACATCTCCTCCATCAATGTGCACCGCTGGCAGAGCTGGGATGGCTTTGAGTATCCCAGCTGGATCACCAAGGATGACATCTCCCCGGACAGCGCCCAGGTGCAGTGGCTCAACAACGACCTGAGCAGCGCCAGCCAGAAGTACAAGTGGGTTGTGATGCACTGGCACATGGTCAACCGTGGCGACGATGCCTGGTTCCCCGTGTCCACCGCCGTGGCCGACCCGCAGGACTCAGCCAAGGCGATCTATCCGGGCGGCGACTACTGCTGGGACGTGCTGCGCCCCATGTATGAAGCCTATGGCGTCAACGGTGTCAACTATGGCCACAGCCACGTGTATGAGCGCTACCTCATCAACGGCGTCAACTACATCGAGGCCGCCACCATCGGCAACAACTACCGCGCCGTCAACGACCCCTATCACCCCTCGGGCATCCAGCCTGTGGTGGAGGAGAACGCCTTCCGCTCGGTCATGCTGGTGCGTGTGGATGAGAATGGCATGAATGCCCGCGGTATCCAGGCCAGCGTGGAAGACAACGGCGTTGGCTACATCGGTCGGGAGTTTGATGGAGAGTGCTGAACAATTTGTGTAAACCTCTGTGAAGGGATAAAATCCAATAACGGAGGATACACAGATGTTGAAACGAGAAAAGAGTCCGCTACGGAAGCTCATCGACGAGCGGGGCATCAGGGAC
>JAAZBU010000123.1 GCA_012513645.1 Clostridiales bacterium
CGCTTTGGCGCGGAAAAGGTATACGACACGGTGATCGAAGCCCAGCTGGCCGGCGACATCAAGCGCGTGAAGTGCAAGCAGGGTGAATACCAGGCCCGCACCATCATCATCGCCAGCGGCGCCCATCCCCGCCCCATCGGCTGCGTGGGCGAGCGGGAGCTGATCGGCAAGGGCGTATCCTATTGCGCCACCTGTGACGGCGCCTTCTTTGAGGACATGGATATCTATGTCATCGGCGGCGGCGATACGGCGGTGGAGGAGGCCATCTACCTGACCAAGTTCGGCCGCAAGGTCACCGTCATCCACCGGCGCGATCAGCTGCGGGCCATCAAGTCCATCCAGGACAGAGCCTTTCAGAACGAAAAGATGAACTTCATGTGGGATTCGGTGGTCACCGAGCTGCGCGGCGACGGCATCCTGGAAAGCATGACCGTCAAAAATGTAAAAACCGGCGAGGAGACCATCATCAACGCCAATGAGGATGACGGCACCTTCGGCGTGTTCTGCTTTGTGGGCTTTCTGCCCGAGAGCGGGCTGTTTGCCGACCAATTGGCCCTGCGCAACGGTTACATCGTCACCGATGACAACATGCATACGGAGATCCCCGGCGTGTTTGCGGCGGGCGATATCCGCGAAAAAAGCCTGCGCCAGGTGATTACCGCTGCAGCCGACGGCGCCATCGCCGCCATGGAGGCCAATGCCTACATCGAAGGCTATTGCCTGGTGAATGCCGGGTAGATTACAAGCATGGCGACAGTTGCAGCCATGCCGGTCCCCCGCGCGGGGAGAAACGGAGGAAACATGTTAGACCTGACGAAAGACAACTTTGAACAGGAAGTGCTGCAGGCAGACGGCACGGTATTCGTTGACTTCTATTCCGACGGGTGCGTGCCCTGCCAGGCGCTGGCCCCCTTTGTAGAGAAGATGGCCGAGCAGTACGGCGCGTCCCTCAAGTTCACCTCCATCAACACTACCAAGGCGCGCCGCCTGGCCATCGGCCAGAAGGTGCTGGGCCTGCCCGTGATGGCCATCTACAAGGGCGGTGAAAAGGTGGAGGAGTTGGTCAAAGAGGACTGCACCCACGAGAACATCGAAAACATGATCAAGCGGTACCTTTGATGCGATAAGCCGCTGATTGAGCCGGTATAGCCGGCCCGGTCTGTGCTTATATATACCCCATCATCATTGAAGAAAGGAGGAAATGGCTATGAGCTTGCTGAAGGATAAAAAACTCATCATCATTGGCGACAGAGACGGCATCCCCGCCCCGGCCATTGAAGAATGTCTGAAGGACATTGATGCGCAGGTCGTGTTTTCCTCAACGGAATGCTTCGTCTGAACGAGCGCAGGGGCAATGGATCTTGAGAACCAAAAAAGGGTGAAGGAACTGGCTGAAAAGTATGGCCCGGAGAACATCGTTGTGATTCTGGGCGCAGCCGAAGGTGAAGCCGCAGGTCTTGCGGCGGAAACCGTCACAGCCGGTGACCCCACGTTCGCAGGTCCATTGACCGGAGTCCAGTTAGGACTGAGCGTTTACCATGTTTGCGAAGAAGCAATCAAAAGCGAGATTCCCGAGGACGTCTACGACGAGCAGATCAGCATGATGGAAATGGTGCTGGATGTTGATGACATTGTCAACGAGATGACCGCCATCCGAGACGAACACAGCAAGTACTGAGGCCCATCGGCCAAGCGCCACCCGGCGCACAGTACACGGACCCTGCCAGGCAGGGGCCGGAGCGCGTCTTGTGATGATGCATCGCCGGCGTCCCGTCCCCTGCCCTGCATTTTAATGACAAACAATTTGGAGGTAGTATGAACAGCGTCCTGGCCGCAACCAGCTATGTTTTGGTGCACGTGCCCGACATGGTGCTGCACAACGGTTCCACCCAGACCACCGAGCGGACGGTCAACCCGGGGTCAGCCTATCTGGAGGCCCTGCCAAAACATATCCGCAGCTATGAGCAGGCGCTCTCCTATGCCCCCAATCAAACCTATATCGGCGGCCTCACGCCGCAGCAGCTGTCCCAGCGGGAGCAGCCGTGGTACCCCCAGCCTGTGGAGGGGGCAGATCGTTTTGCCCGCTATGGCGAGATCATGCCGCAGGATGAGTTCTTGCTGTTGCTGCAGATCTGCGATGTGTTTGACCTGGTTTTCCTCTCGCGGGATTTTGTCACCCACACCCGCGCTGCCCTGGCCCAACACCCTCTGATGAATCAGGACATTCTGGCTCGGCTGAAGGAAGGCGTGGATGACGAGCAGATCACCAACTTTGTCAACAATGAGCACGCCGAGGGGCTGTACCACAAGGGACAGCTGGTCGGCTACATCAAGCGGGCGCACGATGTGGATGTCAACCTGACCGCACATGTGGTGCATGAAAACCTGGTCAGCAAGGCGTCCAGCGTGCTGTCGCTGCTGCACCTGATTCACAACAGCGGCCTGAACCCCGAGGAGATCGACTATGTGATCGACTGCAGCGAGGAGGCCTGCGGCGACATGAATCAGCGCGGCGGCGGCAACTTTGCCAAGGCAGCCGCCGAAATCGCCGGCCTCAAAAACGCAACGGGCAGCGACATGCGCGCCTTTTGCGCAGCGCCAGCCCACGCGCTGGTCACCGCGGCATCGCTGGTCAAGGCCGGCACCTTTAAGAAGGTGGTCGTCACCTCGGGCGGCTCCACAGCCAAGCTGGGCATGAACGGCAAGGACCATGTCAAGAAGGATATGCCCGTGCTGGAGGACGTGCTGGGCGGCTTTGCCGCGCTGATCTGCGAGAACGACGGCGTCAACCCGGAGATCGACCTGAACCTGATCGGCCGCCACATGGTGGGTACCGGGTCCTCCCCGCAGGCGGTGATCACCAGCCTGGTGCTGTCGCCGCTGGAAAAGGCAGGCATGAAAATCGTAGACATCGACAAGTTTGCCGCCGAGATGCAAAACCCCGATGTCACCAAGCCGGCCGGCGCGGGCGATGTGCCCCAGGCCAACTTCAAGATGATTGCGGCCCTGGCCGTCAAAAGCGGGGAAATTGAGCGCGGCGAGCTGAACGACTTTATCCAGCGCCATGGCATGCCGGGCTGGGCGCCCACGCAAGGGCATATCCCCTCGGGTGCCCCGTACCTGGGCTTCGCGCGGCAGGATATACTGGACGGCACCATCAACAACGCCATGATCATCGGCAAGGGCAGCCTGTTCCTGGGCCGGATGACCAACCTGTTTGACGGCATCTCCTTTGTGATGCGCGCCAACCGGGGGCAGGACAAGCGCGAACAGGGCATCTCCCGGCACGAGGTGCGCGGGCTGATCGCCGAGGCGCTGCGCAGCTTCGCGGGCTCCCTGGGCGATCAGGCAGGAGGCAGCCATGCCTGAAAACACCGTACAGGCCATGATCCGGGAAACCTTCCTGGAGATGGCAGAGGCGCTGGAAAGCGGCCACATGGGCGGACGCCCCAAGATCGCGCTGACCGGCCTGGGCAGCGAGCTGGGCGAGGAGAATGCCCTGCAAGGCGCGCTGCTGGCCGCCGGGCAAGGAGTTGATGTTACCTATATCGGCACGCTCAAGGCAGACGGCCTGACCCACGTGCCTGCCCAAACGGAGGACGAGGCGCGCCACGCCATGGAGCAGCTGCTGGATGAGGGAGCCGTTGCCGGCGCCGTCACCATGCACTACCCCTTCCCCATCGGCGTGGCCACCGTGGGCCGGGCCATCATCCCGGCCAATGGCAGGGAGATGTACCTGGCCACCACCACGGGCACCGCCTCGGCAGACCGCGTGCAGAGCATGGTGCTGGGCGCCATCTATGGCGTCATCACGGCCAAAGCCTGCGGGGTGAAGGACCCCACCATTGGCATCCTCAACATTGACGGCGCCCGCCAGACCGAAATCGTGCTCAACAAGTTGATCGCGGGCGGCTATCCACTGAATATGGCCTGCTCCCGGCGCGCCGACGGCGGCTGCATCATGCGGGGCAATGACATCCTGACGGGCACGCCCGATGTCATGGTGATGGACAGCCTGACCGGCAACGTGGTCATCAAAATGCTGTCCAGCTTTGCCAGCGGCGGCCAGTACGAGTCGCTGGGCTATGGCTATGGTCCCGGCATCTCACAAGACTATGACCGCCTGGTATTGATTGCCTCCCGGGCCAGCGGCGCCAGCGTGATTGCAGGGGCACTCCAGTTTGGCGCGACCTTAGCCAAGAATGACTACCGCGCCATCGCCGCCCGAGAGTTTGAGCTGGCCAACAAAGCCGGGCTGAAGGAGCTGTTGGATGGCTGTGTCGCCAACCGCAAGCCCGGGCCATCCTCAGATGCGGTGGCTGCCCCTGCGCGCGAGCCTGTGACTGCGGATATCGCGGGCATCGACGTGATGGACCTGGACAGCGCCGTGGAGCTGTTGTGGAAAGGTGGCATCTACGCTGAAAGCGGCATGGGCTGCACCGGCCCCATCGTGCTGGTATCCGATGCCAACCTTGACAAGGCAGCCGATGCGCTTCGAAAGGGCGGCTACATCAACTGATTTTTAACCGATAAGCTAAGCGCATCCCGCCTGCAATGCGATGACGGGATGCGCTCTTTCATTTGAGTTTTATTGAAGTGTCATTGGGCTGCGGAGGGCGAGAGGATCGCCCGGATATCTGCCCCTCCCCTGTCCACCACCCGCCCCACCATCCGGGCATCCGGGCAATGGGCCAGCAGGGCATCGAGCAACTTATGTGCCTCTTTTTCGGATACGCTGATGAGCAGGCCGCCCGAGGTCTGCGGGTCGAACAGGATATCGGCCAGAGTCTGCGGGATGTCGGTGGCGATCTGCGCCTTCTGTTTCATGTAAGTGCGGTTGCGCACCAGGCCGCCGGGCAGGATGAACTCCGAAGCAAACTGCCGCACACCGGGCAGCAGAGGCATCGCCGACGCCCACAGCTCGATGGTCACGCCGCTGCCGGCCGCCATTTCTGAGGCGTGGCCGATGAGGCCAAAGCCGGTGATGTCGGTGCAGGCGTGCACAGGAAAATCCGCCATCACTCGTGCTGCAGCGGCATTCAGGGTGGTCATGATGTCAATGGCTGCCTGCATCTGCCGGCTGTCCGTCAGCCCGGCCCGGCCTGCCGTGGTCAAAATGCCTGAGCCCAGCGCCTTGGTCAGGATGAGCATGTCTCCCGCTTTGGCCCCGGCGTTGGTCAGTACCCGGTCCGGATGCACAAAGCCCGTGACAGCAAGCCCATACTTGGGCTCCTTGTCCTCCACGGTATGGCCGCCGCACAGCAGTGCCCCGGCCTCGGCCACCTTGTCCTGCCCGCCGGCCAGAATGGCGGCGACGGCTTCGGGCGGCAGCTTGTCGGAAGGGAAGCACAGCAAGTTGAGCGCCAGCCTGGGCTGGCCGCCCATGGCATACACGTCGCTCAGCGCGTTGGCCGCCGCGATCTGTCCAAAGGTAAATGGGTCGTCCACCATCGGCGGAAAGAAGTCCACCGTCTGGATGATGGCGGTATCCTCGTTGATGCGGTAGACCGCGGCATCATCCGCCGTGTCAAACCCCACTAACAGGTCAGGATCCGACTGCCCCTTGGGCAGCAGGCTGAGGATCGATTGAAGGGCACCCGGCCCTATTTTGGCCGCTCACCCGCCGCAGCTGGTCATCTGTGTGAGCAAAATGCGGTCACGGTCAGTCATCCTCCATCCCTCCCTTCTGAAGCGCGATATGGCTTGCGCCATGCGAATACCCAAGCCATCATACACAATTTGGCCCGCCACTTCAAGGATGGCAGAGGCCGGGTGCCTATGGTACAATATAAACAGCTATCACATTTTCAAGTGAGGAGACAGACATGGATCAATCATCTTCGCTTTTGCGCTCCATCCCCAGCATCGGGCAGCTGCTTGAGCTGCCGGCGGCACAGCGGCTTGCCGAGGACTATTCCCCCGCGCTGACCGCTGACGCGCTGCGCATGGCCGCAGAGGCCCTGCGCGGGCAAATACTGGCCGGGCAGGCGAGAGAGATTGATGCCGCCGCCCTCATCAGCGCGGCACAAGCCCTGCTGCATGAGGGGCAGCAGATGATGCACCGCCCGGTCATCAACGCCACGGGCGTGCTGCTGCATACCAACCTGGGGCGCGCCCCCATGGCCGAGTGCGCCGCAGAGGCCGCCAGGCAGGCCGCCCTGCACTATACCAACCTGGAATTTGACTGTGCAACCGGCAGCCGCGGCGATCGGTTGGGGCCGATACAGGCAGTGTTGTGCGAAATCACCGGCGCCGAGGATGCCCTGGTTGTTAACAACAATGCAGCTGCCATGCTACTGGTGCTATCCTCGCTGGCGCGCGGGCAGGAGGTCATCGTCTCCCGGGGCGAGCTGGTGGAGATCGGCGGCTCCTTCCGGGTGCCTGATGTGATGGCGCAAAGCGGGTGCACGCTGATTGAGGTGGGCACCACCAACAAAACACGCCTGGCTGATTATGAGCGCGCAATCGGCGATCAAACGGCCGCGCTGATGAAGGTGCACTGCAGCAACTACCAGATTGTAGGCTTTACCCAGTCTGCGGATATCGGGCAACTATCCGCACTGGCAGGGCAGCGCGGCCTGCCCCTGATCTATGACCTGGGCAGCGGCGCGCTGCTGCCGCTGGCCCCCTACGGCCTACGGGCAGAGCCCACCGTCCGCGGCAGCCTGGCCCAGGGTGCCGATGTGGTCTGCTTCTCCGGGGACAAGCTGCTGGGCGGTCCCCAGGCCGGCATCATTGTGGGCAAGGGCAAGTTCCTCAGCGCCATGAAGCGCCACCCCCTGATGCGCGCGCTGCGGGCGGACAAGATGACTTTGGCCGCCCTGGAGGCCACCCTCAAGCTCTACCGGGATGGTGACTTAGCCGCGCGGCGTATTCCCCTGTACCGGATGCTCACGCAGGATGAGGGCGACTTGACACAGCGCGCCCGGGCACTGCTTGCGTTATTGCCCGCAGGCCTGCGTGCGCTGCTTGAGATTGTGCCCTGCCAGGCCCAGGTAGGCGGCGGCTCCGCCCCGGGCGAGATGCTGCCCTCGGTCGCGGTATCGGTGCAGCCCTTTGCCCTGCCGCTCAACGAGCTGTACCTGCGCCTGATCGGGGCCGAATACCCGGTGGTTGCCCGCATCCACCGCGACCGCCTGCTGCTGGACATGCGCACCCTGCGCGATGAGGAGCTGTCCGTGCTGGCCCAGGCGCTCACCGCCGCCCTGGGTGACAAGGAGAACGCATGAACAGCCACATCATCATCGGCACCGCCGGCCATGTGGACCATGGCAAAACCTGCCTGATCCGTGCCCTGACAGGCACCGATACCGACCGCCTGGAGGAAGAAAAGCGCCGCGGCATCACCATCGACCTGGGGTTCACCTACCTGCCGCTGCCTGACGGCACGCAGGCCGGCATCATCGATGTGCCGGGGCATGAAAAATTTGTGCACAACATGCTGTCCGGCGCCGGCGGCATCGACCTGGCGCTGTTGGTGGTGGCAGCCGATGAGGGCGTCATGCCCCAGACCCGGGAGCACCTGGGCATCCTGTCCCTGCTGGGCATCAGGCGCGGCTGCGTGGCCGTCACCAAGGTGGATATGGTGGAGGCCGACTGGCTGGTAATGATGCTGGAAGAGCTGAAGGAAGAGCTGCAGGGCAGCTTTCTGGAGGGTGCACCCATTGTCCCGGTTTCCTCCCATACGGGGGCAGGCATTGATCAGCTGCGCCGGCAGCTTGTTGATCTGGTGCGCGAGACCCCGGCCAAGAACACCGACAAGCCTTTCCGCCTGCCGGTGGACCGGGTGTTCACCATGCCGGGCTTTGGCACAGTCATCACCGGCACCCTCATCGAGGGCACCCTGCTCGAAGGACAGGATGTGCTGGTCTATCCCCAAGAACTCCCCACCAAGGTACGCAACCTGCAGGTGCATACCCAAAGCGTAGCGCAGGCGTATGCGGGCCAGCGCGTAGCCGTCAACCTGCAGCGCATCAAAATGGAAGAAATCACCCGCGGCAGCGTGTTGGCCGAGCCGGGCAGCCTGCAAACCAGCTATATGGTGGATGTAGCCCTGCGGATATTGCCCGAGGCCGGGCGCAGCATCCGCACCAACAGCAGGCTGCACTTTCACCATGGCTCGGGCGAGGTGCTGTGCAAGGCCGTGCTGCTGGGCGGCATGGAGGAGCTGCTGCCCGGCCAAAACGGCTATGCCCAGCTGCGCTTTGAGGAGCCGGTGGCCGCTAAGGCGGGCGACCCCTTTGTGCTGCGCTTTTACTCCCCGCTGGAGACCGTCGGCGGCGGCATGGTGCTGGACCCCAAACCCTACAAGCACAAGGCCTCCAGCCCGCAGGCGCTGGAAAAGCTTCGCCTGATGTATGACGGCAGCGACGCGGACCGCATCGAAGCCCTGCTGATCGAGCACAGCCCGCACTATGTGGAGGCCGCCGCCTTCAGCCTGCAAAGCGGCCTGCCGATGGAGAAAACGCGGCAGATTCTGCTGTCCCTGCGCGATGCCGGGCGCGCCATTGAGATTACGGATCAGCTCTATCTGCATCATGCGCATATGAATGCATTGGGGGAGAAACTGGAGAGGCTGCTGCAGGCCTATCACGCCGAACATCCCCTGAAAGCCGGCATACGCAGCGAGGAGTTGCGCGCCCGCCTGCTGCGCGGGCTGGATGCCGCCACTGCAGAGCGCGTATTGGATATCTTTGTCGGCCGGGGCACCGTGCACACGGCCAATGGCAACTTTGCCCTGCCGGGCTTTCAGGTGACCTTTACACCCAAGCAGCAAGATACCTTGAATGCGCTGGCAGCTCAATACAACGAGGCCGGCTTTTCCCCGCCGGAGAAAAAGGCCCTGCTCACGCAGTATGCACGGGACAAGGACATGCCCAAGGTGCTGGATTACCTGATCGACGCGGGTCAGCTGATCCCGGTGGACGGCGAGCTGTTCTTCCCTCGGGAGCGCGTGCAGGAGGCCCAGGGGCTGTTTGAGCGGATACAGGCGGAGAAGGGCGCGGTCACGCTAGCCGATTTCAGGGACGGCATCAACGCCTCCCGAAAGTATGCCCTCGCCATCCTGGAATATTGGGACCTGCGCGGCCATACAAAAAAATCCGATGACGCAAGGACGCTGGCCAAGCCGTTTGACCCCCTCCCCTGATCAAAGGATCTCAAGAAATAGTGAAATTGCAGTATCTCGTCGATTTGGAACATACAAAACTGTTTCACAGGCAGCAACACGAAGCTTGTGATTGTATTTATTGTAACAACTTCAGAACAGCATTTCGTTCTTCCATGCTATCATCAGAAAGATGGGTGCATGAGTTCGGCTTTGATTTGGATGGCGAGATTGAAATCATGGACTTTTCCTGGAATCACCAACACACAGGCAGGGTTTATGAAGTATTTTTCCCTGTTCAAGGCCACTTGTTACGTGACAACATAACGATTTCAGAGAGTGCTGCGGATATAGCCTTGCTGAAAGCCGAATCTTCCGCGCTCTTATACAGCAATACCCGTATGCAGCCCCCCTGTTTTTTTCTTGTTTTGCGCACAGAAATGCCCTGGGTGCTGGACGCCCCGTCGGAGGATTAATACCAAACTCAAACTTTAACGTTTCAATGAAATTTGTCTTTTTCCGCCTGTGTATTGCCTCTCTCGGTCGGCGTAGCGCCACTACGCCTTCCTCGTTCGGCTTCACGCAGACGAAAAAACCCTGCGTCCATTTTTGCGTTAACGTTTTCGTTTGGTATAAGCCAAAGACTTCTCCCGGCTCTCTCACCATCGCCGCTATCGCCTTCAGTTTCATCAGAATAGTCGTAAGTGTTCCTGTGGAGTAATCGTACGTGGCGATTGACAAACCACTGTGTTACCGCTATCATTTTCCCTACATGGGAGCAGATGGGTGCTGGTGTGTCCCTCGGTCTTCAAAACCGATGTAAGAGGTTAGTAGCCCCTTGGGTGGGTTCGATTCCCACATGCTCTCGCCAAACAGCAGCCCGGCATTCATCAGATGCCGGGCTGCTGTTATATGCTGTGCTTATCGTGTGAAATCAGCGTACAGAATCGCGTTTGCCCAGTTCCAATGCTCTGCCGGGCGATAGCCTGTGAGCCCGGTTGCATAGGCATCATAGTAATCATTTGAATACAATGGAATCAGCGGCACCATCTCAATCCATCGGCGCTGGAAGGCCATCCAGTTGTTAAAATAGGCCTGGCTATCCCCCTGTCTGGTCTCCCGCAATTTAAGGGCAAGCTGATAGAGCTCGTCGTCCTGCAGGCCGGAGGTGTTCTGGCTGCCCTGGAAAGCCAGGTCAGGGTGATAGGTGAAGGTCGGGTCAAAAAAGTAGGTGAAGTTCATCCCCAGGAAATACAGATCCACCTGCCGTTCGTCCTGCCGGTAGTGCTGGCGCAGCAAAGCGGACAAATCCATCTGTGTCAGCAGCAGCCTGGCCCCATTCTGGGCCAGGTTTTGTTCAAGCATGTCCGCCAGCATGTCAGCGGCCCTGTTGCCCTGGGTAACAGCCATGCGCAGGGTCAAAGGCTCCAGGCGATCGCCGGCCTTGCGGTATCTGAGCGTATCGGTTTGGGGATCAAAGGGTGCCCCCTGCGCATTCAGCGTCCACCCATCGACTTCCATCCAGCGCGCGGCAGCAGCCAGGTCCGTCTGAAAGGGCGAGCCATGGCTTAGCTGATCTGCCGCGGCCTGCTTTGGCATCCACTGCCCCAGCCCATAGTAGGCGTAGATTCTTTTGCCGTGCCCCTGCAGAAACTCGCGGGGCAGCAGGTCGTAGTCAACGCTGGCGGCAATGGCTCTGCGCATATTGGGCG
This sequence comes from Clostridiales bacterium, assembly GCA_012513645.1. Lineage (GTDB taxonomy): Bacteria > Bacillota > Clostridia > Christensenellales > Aristaeellaceae > UBA1038. The sequence continues at coordinate 10,819 of JAAZBU010000123.1, forward strand.
AGCTGGTGATCGGCTGCTCGCCGGCCATGGCCAGAAATGCCCCGCCAGCCCGCGGATACTGGCTGAACGAAACTGGGCTTTCTATCGACAGCTGCTCTATCTGCTCAATCACCGCGCCATCCGTCACCTTGTTGACCAGGTGTACCTCTCCCCTGCGGAGTTGATCGGCAATCTGCGCGTTCTCAATCTCCCGAAAGACAATGCGCTCAATGGCAGGCACCCTGCCCTCATGGTTGCCCTTGTAGTAAGGGTTTCGCTCAAACGAGGCCACATGGGCCTGATCATCATAGGAAACCAGGCTGTAGGGGCCAGAGGTAACGCTGGGATGAGAAAGATAGCCGCTGACAGGGTCAAGGATGGTCTGCCCAAGCAGCTCCCCGATCATCTCGCCATGCAGATAGGCCCCCTGTCCATCGTCGCGCACCTCGCACCCGGACGCTATCACAGCTATGGGCAGCGGCTGTACGTTGGCATACTCAGCCCCATAGTAATAGGGCAGCGATGCCGCATCGATCGTCAGCGCAAAAGTGTATTCATCAATGAGGGATACGCCGCTGAAAATGGGCGATAGCCCCTGAGAATAGGCCTGGTGCCCCCGGATGTGCTGATGCATAACCGGGATGACACCCAGCACATTCAGCTGTGGCGCGTTGGCAAGCAGCAGCGAGAATACATAGTCCCTGGCAGCAATCGGCGCGCCGTTGTTGTATCGCAGATCCCGGTGCAGGGTGATGACATGCGTCAGGTGGCCGTCCGGGTCCCTTTGCTCCCGCATCTCCTGTACAACCGTGCCGTTGACCAGGTAATCCCCGCCTCCCGTCCAGGCAATGGTGTAATAGTCGTGAATCAGGCTGCGGACATCCAGATCCGCCGTGTTGGTCCCCCAATGGTCCGTCATAAAGTTGCCAAACATCCTGGTGGTGTGTCCGACAACCAATGGGAGTTGTCCATCGACTTGGGCTACACCCGGCAGGATAATGGTGAAACTCAATGAAATCACGATGCTGAACAGGATCAGTTTCTTCAAATAATATTTCCTCCGGATCATCTATGCTCTCTTCACACACAATACTGGCGCTCTTGTATTTACGCAGCAATACCTGGATTGAAGCCGCAGCAGGATAGGTAAACTCAGGCAAAGATGTCAGTTCAACGGACTACCCCTGTGCATTTTGATGGTCCACCATCACTCATAGCAGTCTGCCACATTCACCGTGCCCGCCCCGCCCTTGATTTGCGTTGCCGGTCGTTGGGTTAGGACGGGGGCAGGCACCTCTGAAGGAGCAGCCATAGGTGTAGGTGTTGGCGCTTGTGTGGGGGCAGCGGTTGGTTGCGCTGTGGGCACAGGCGTTGGGCTGTAGGTAGGCACCGGCGTTTTCATTGCATTCACAACCTGGAAACCAGTCAAATAATTCCCCGTAATTTTTGCTGTATAGTTTTCAGGTACTTCTGGTTCGGTCAAAACGTATGTGTAAGGCGCTCCGTCCGGCGCATACCGCAACAGGCCTATCCAACTCGTCTGCCAATCGCCTTCTGCGTTCACTGCCTTGGCTCCCTGGCTCACGCTGTCGCTGCGAGTCAGCAGCAGGCTCGCGCTTGTCGGGTGCGACGTGCCGGCGGGCACACTCGCCCAGAACTTCTCTGCCGTCACCGTCAAGGGGATGTCGTTGGTGTTGTTACCATCATGGCTCGTCACGCCGGAGAGTGCTGAACAATTTGTGTAAACCTCTGTGAAGGGATAAAATCCAATAACGGAGGATACACAGATGTTGAAACGAGAAAAGAGTCCGCTAAGGAAGCTCATCGACAAGCGGGGCATCAGGGACATGGAAGGCGTACAGGCACTGGTCAAGGAACTGACCAGCGGCTTGATACAAGAAATCATGGACGCTGAACTTGAAGATGAACTGGGTTACAGCAAGTATGACTACCGCAA
>JAAZBU010000124.1 GCA_012513645.1 Clostridiales bacterium
TCAAAAGGGGCCGCGCGCGAGCGTCGGCCCCTTGATGGTTGTGTTATTTACCCGATATTGTGATGCCGTCCACCGCGAACCAGGGCAGCAGGCTGTAGCCGTTGCGCACGGTCTCGCGGCTGATGCCGCGCAGGTGGTTGACCATCTCGGCCAGGTTGCCGGAAATCATGGTTTCGCTGACGGCGGAGGTAATTTGTCCATGCTCAATGAGGAAGCTGTTCTTGGCGATGCCCGAGAAATCGCCGTTGCTGGCCGGGCTGCCGCCCGAGAAACGGCTGACCAGCAGCCCCCGCTCGATGCCGGACAGCAGCTCTTTTAGCGTCTGGTCGCCCGGCTGCATCACCAGGCTGTCACTGCTGTTGGGTGCGCGCTTTTTGCCGGTTTTGTTGGCCACATAGCCCGACAGCATGAACTGGTTGAGCTTGCCCTCGCGGATGATGTCATAATCCTCGCTCAGGTAGCCGTCGGATACATAGCGCTCGCCGCAGACGATGCCGGGGTGGCGGGGTGCCGCGCTGAGCGTGATGCGCGGGTCGGCCACCTGCTCGCCCAGCTTGTCCTTCCAGGGGCTGGTGCCGTCCAGGATGACGCCGTCGCCCACAAAGTTGCCCAGCAGCTCGCCCAGCACGTCGCCCGCGCAGTCGGGGGTGAACACCACCGTGCCCACAAACTTGCCCTCGGAGGCGATGGTGTTGATTTGCTTCTCCGCGTCGGCCAGGTTCTGGCGCATGCTGCCCTGATCCAGGAAGGGCTTAAGCAGGTTGTCGGTCACCACGGCGGCGAAGTTGAAGCTACTGCTCTTTTCGCCCTCGTGGCCGGAGAACATCACCTGCGCCTCATACAGCCCCTCCAGCGATTCGTAGCGGGCGCCCAGGCTGTTGAGGTAGATGCCCTCGGCGCGCTGGTGGGCCACAATCATCTGCTCCACCATCACCTTGGGGTACTCCTGCTGGATGCTCTGCAGCATTTCCTGCGTGCGGGCAAACAGATGGTCCATGTTGCCGTCGGGCGCGCCCAGGGTGAAATTGCGCTGCGTGCCGCTGACCAGCTCCCACGCGGGATCGGGCGCCGAGCCCTCGGCCGAGGCCAGGCAATCGCGCACGGCCTCGTCCACCGCCTCATGGGTGAAGGCGTTGATGAGGGTCTTGCCGCGGCGGTTGTCCTTGATGAGGGTCAAATCCAGCCGGTTGTCGATGGTGGTGCGCAGCAGGCTGAACTTGCCGCCATCCACGTTAAACTCCCGCTTGGCGCTGGTGTGCGCCTCGCAGGCATATTGCTGCGCGCCGGTCTCCTGCAATTTTTGCATGGCGTATTGCGCGATGTCGTGTGCGTTCATGTTATCTGCCTCCAATCGTCACGCGGCACTTGAGCTCCGGGCCGCCAAGGCCAACGGGCATGGGCTGCTTTTTGCCGCAGAAGCCGCTGCTGGCCCAGCTGACGGTGTCCGACACCATGTCCACGGATTTGAGCATCTCAAAGGCTACGCCCGAGATGGTGGTATCGCGGATGGCGCGGCCCAGCTTGCCGTTTTTTATTTCATAGCCCATGGTGATGCCGAACATGAACTCGCCGGTGGTATCGGCCTGCCCATTGCCGGTGTGCAGCAGGTAGTAGCCGTCATCCACCGAGGCAATCATGTCGTCCAGCTTGTGCTGGCCAGGGTGCACGGCGGTGTTGCGCATGCGAATCAGCGGCTCGTCGCTGAACAGCCAGGCGCGGGCATTGCCCTGGGGCTTGGCGTGAAAGTGCTGGGCGCTCTGGCGGTTGTGCATGTAGCCGGTGAGGATGCCGTTTTCAATCAGCAGCGCGTCCTCGGCTACCACACCCTCGTCATCCACATAGACGGGCAGGGGCGCTGTGTGGCCAAAGGCGGTGTGGGCAAAGTCTGTCATGCTGACCAGGGGGCTGGCCACCTGCTTGTTCAGGTAGAGCCCGGCCACCGAGCCGCCCAGCACCAGATCCGCCTCCACGGTGTGGCCTACGGCTTCGTGGGCCAGCATGCCGGCCAGCTCGCCCGCCATGATGACGGTCTTCAGCCCGGCCTCAGCGTAGATGCCCTCGGCCTTCTGCATCACCATCTCATACAGCCTGTCCACGGCGGGGTACAGCGCCGCGGGGTCGGCAAAGTGGGCGTCAAAGGTGCCGCTGCCGCCCAGCGGCTCAAACACCTCCACGGGCGAGCCATCCTTGCCCTTGGCGGTGAGCATCACGTAGATGTAGCTGCGCGGGGCCAATGTGTGGCTGGTGTAGCCGTCCGAGGTGAGCAGCAGCTTTTCCATGCTGTCAGCGCTGGAGACCAGCGTGCGGCTGTCCAGGTTGGGGTATTTCTGCTGGATGTAGCTGTCCAGCGCCTGCAGGCAGTCGATGTAGGCCTTCTGCGGTAAATCCGAAAAGTCCGGGTCCGCCGGGCGGCTGCCCTGGGCGATGGCGGGCAGTTCGCCCGTGCCGCGGCCCGCGTGGCGGGCTAGAAAGGCCGCGTTGTCCGTGGCGCTGCGTAGCACCGCGCGCACCGCGTCGTCGCTCATGTCCGCAGCCGAGGCAAAGCCATACACGCCGTCGCGGTATACGCGGGCGCCGATGCCCTTGGTATCGGTGCGCTGGTTCTGTGTGATGCTGCCCGCCCGAAGCACCACGCGCCGGCTGAGGTTGCGCTGGGCGCGCAGCTCGGTGGCGGCACCGGGGGCAAAGGCATCCTTATGTTTGCTGATGATATCCGTTAACAATGCGTTGTTCCCTCCTTCATACCGGGCGCGTTCGCTCGGCATTCCACGCGCGGCATCAAAATGCCGCCGCGCCTGCAAATTGTAGCAGGAAAGCGGCCTGCGGTCAAAAATGCATGGCAATCAGTACCGCGAAGGATATCGGCTGTTGATGGCTTGACGATGGAGTGACGGCATCCGGGGCATTTGAAAAAATGGAGGAAGGGTATGCGGAAAGCACACCAATCAACGGATTGTGACGCTCCGACTCGCTTGGCATAGCCATGCGGGGGTATATCTACATTAAATGAGGATACCATGTTTCTGAGATTGCACACAACATGCTGTTTACCAAGAAGAGGGTGATTGAATGACGGACAAGGAATTGCGGAACATGGGACTGCATCGAATCGAAAACCCGAGCCACGACAATGCCATGATACCGCTCACGCCGTGGCCCGATTTCCCGTTGCGCTTCACGGTGGAGTACCCGGTGGCGGATTTTCCGCTGGAGGTCGGCTTCTGGGCGGAGAAAATGGGGCTGCAATTTCTCGTGCTGGACGCGGTGTATGCCGTTTGCACGGATAAACAGAACAGCTTTACCTTTTCCTTTCAAGCCTCGAGAGAGGCGTGCGACCTTTCTGGCATCAAAATCCAGTGGTTTACCGACAAGCTTGACGAGGCGATCGCCCATCTGAACGCGAAGCAAATACGCTTTGAAATCCATCAACACTCCCCGATACAGCGCTTTGCGCGCCTTCGGTCACCCGCGGGCGTCACCGTGGAAATCTGGTCCGGCGACGAGGGGAATAAAGGCGAGTAGCGCCTCGCTCGCATTTCGCATTCAATGGTATATAACACTTGATTGGCGCCACCGTGACTGTTGAGCGGTGGTTGTTCCGCATACAAATACCGTGATTGCGATACCTGTTCTCTCATTGATATATTCATCATTAAAGTTCTTTGAA
>JAAZBU010000125.1 GCA_012513645.1 Clostridiales bacterium
AGGTACAGCGCATGGTCATCTCGGGCGCGCTGCTCAAGTAAGGGAGGAGAGAGAGCATGAACATCGTCGTTTGCATCAAACAGGTGCCCGACACCAACGAGGTGCGCATTGACCCCGTGCGCGGCACGCTGATCCGCGAGGGCGTGCCCGCCATCATGAACCCGGACGACAAGGCCGGGCTGGAGGCCGCCCTGCGCCTGAAGGATGAGACCGGGGCCAAGGTGAGCGTCATCAGCATGGGCCCCATGCAGGCCGACCTGGTGCTGCGCGAGGCGCTGGCCATGGGCGCGGATGAGGCCTATCTGGTGACCGACCGGGCCTTTGGCGGTGCTGACACCTGGGCCACCTCCTGCACGCTGGCGGCCGCCATCAGCAAGATGGACTACGACCTGGTGATCACCGGCCGCCAGGCCATTGACGGCGACACCGCCCAGGTGGGGCCGGAAATCGCCGAGCACCTGCAGATCCCCAACATCAGCTACGCCGAGGAGGTGCGCGTGGAGGGCGGCGAGGTGGTGGTCAAGCGCCAGTATGAGGACCGCTACCACACCGTGCGCGCCAAGCTGCCCGCGCTGATTACCGCGCTGAGCGAGCTGAACGCCCCCCGCTACATGACGCCGGGCGGCATCTTCGATGCCTTCCGGGAGAAGCAGGTCACCGTATGGACCCGCGCCGATGTGCCGGTGGACGATGGCAACATCGGCCTCAATGGCTCGCCCACGCGGGTGTTCCGCTCCTTCCCCAAGACCGTCAAGGCCCCCGGCATGAAGATCGAGGAGGGCGTGGACGAGTCGGTGCAGTTTGTGATGGACAAGCTGCGCGAAAAGTACATTCTGTGAGGAGGCGGACACAATGAGCAAGGAATATCAAGGCGTACTCACCTTCGCCCAGCAGGTGGACGGGGAACTCAGCGGCGTATCGCTGGAGCTGATCGGCAAGGCCAGGGACCTGGCGAAGGACTTGAACACCCAGGTGACCGCGCTGCTGCTGGGCAGCGGCGTGCGCCCCCTGGCGCAGACTTTGGTGGAATACGGCGCCGACCGCGTGATCGTGGTGGATGACAAGGCGCTGGACACCTACACCACCGAGCCCTACACCCAGGCCATGACGGCGGTGATCAACCAGTATAAGCCGGAGATCGTGCTGGTGGGTGCCACGGCCATCGGCCGCGACCTGGGGCCCCGCGTGGCCGGCCGCGTGCATACCGGCCTGACGGCGGACTGCACCAAGCTGGAGATCGAGCCCCAGACCCATGCCTTTCACATGACACGCCCGGCCTTTGGCGGCAACCTGATGGCCACAATCATCTGCCCCGAGCACCGGCCCCAGATGGCCACCGTGCGCCCGGGCGTGATGGTGCGGGAAATCCGCGATGCCGCGCGGCAGGGCGAGGTTGTGGACTTCGCCTGGACGGCGGAGGAAAATGCCTGCTACGTGCAGGTGGAAGAGGTCATCAAGAAGGTGACCAAGAAGATCGACATCCAGGCGGCCAAGATACTGGTGGCCGGCGGCCGCGGCATGGGCAGCGGGGAGAACTTCCAGCTGTTGCAGGAGTTGGCCGACGCCCTGGGCGGCGAGGTGGCCAGCTCCCGCGCGGCGGTGGACGCCGGCTGGCAGGAGAAGGACCGCCAGGTGGGCCAGACCGGCAAAACCGTACGGCCCAACCTGTACTTCGCCTGCGGCATCTCGGGCGCCATCCAGCATATGGCCGGCATGGAGGAGTCTGACTACATCATCGCCATCAACAAGGACCCGGACGCCCCCATCTTCGGCGTGGCCGACGTGGGCATTGTGGGCGACCTGTTCAAGATTGTGCCCAAGCTGACCGAGGAGATCCGCGCCTACCGCCAGCAGCAGGCATAAGGCACCATCCAAACGAGATAGGGCCGTCCCTCGAAGGGCGGCCCTTTTTTAGGGTATACTTGGGGTAAGTAAGGTAAATGGGAGGATGAGATGAACAAGCCTCAGCAAATTCGTATCGCGGCGCTGCCGCCCTTCCCCAACAGTGCGTACCCGGTGCTGCTGCACGAGGGGGCCATCGAACAGAGTGAAGTGGATGCCCGGGCCTTTGAAAGCCTGTTTGCCCGCAACGGCTGGCAGGGCATCTGGGTAAACGGTGTATACGGCTTTGATCACTTCCACGCCCATGCCCACGAGGCACTGGGCGTGGCCCGCGGCTGGGTGCGGGTGCGCCTGGGCGGGCCCCAGGGGCAGGAGGTCACGCTCAACGCCGGCGACGCGGTGATCCTGCCCGCCGGGGTGGGCCACCGGCGCATGGCGGCCTCGGCCGATTTCAGCATCGTGGGCGCCTACCCGCCCGGCCAGTCGCCCGACATGCAGCGGGGTGACCCGGCGGCGTACGAGGCGCTGGCGCGCCAGGCGCAGCAGGTGCCCGTGCCGGCCAGCGACCCGGTGACCGGCGAGCCAATGGCCTGGGCGGAGGAATAGATGGGCAAGGCAGACAAGGCCGACAAAACCAACGCCATGCGCCTGCTGGACAGGGCGAGCATCGCCTATGAGGCGCTGAGCTACCCAAGCGACGGCACAGCGCTGGACGCGCCCCATGTGGCGGCGCTGCTGGGGGAGGACCCGGCGCGCGTGTTCAAAACGCTGGTGCTGGTGGGCAGCGATGGGCAGCACTACGCCTGCCTGCTACCCGGCGATGCCGTGCTCAGCCTGAAGGCGGCAGCGGCCTGCTTTCACGTAAAAAGCGTGAGCATGGCAGAAGCCGGCAAGCTCAAGGAGCTCACCGGCTATGTGCGCGGGGGCTGCTCGCCCCTGGGCATGAAGAAGGCACTGCCCACCGCGGCAGACCGCAGCGCGCTGAACCATCCCTACATACTGGTATCCGCCGGGCGCATCGGGCAGCAGATCAAGCTATCCCCCCAGGCCCTCGCCCAGGCAACGGGCCTGCGCTGGGCCGATCTGACATAGGCATCACGAGCCGAAGCTGTCCAGCACCTCCACCAGCTTGGCGGGCACAAAGACGGCCTGTGCCAATACGCCATGGTTTTGCTCCATAAAGCTGACCATGACCACCGCCTCCTCATATTGATAGATCAGCAGCAGCGGCCGGAAGCCCTCCGGGCAGGCCAGCGCCACCGAATCGTTGACCAGCGATGTGGCGACGATCTCGGCCACCTCGCCCATCTGGCCGGCCAGGTTGACCAGCAGCTGGGGAATCCCCTTGTCCATGCGGCGCTTGGCGGCATCGCCCAGGCCGCGGTACAGGCTGAAAGGCTCCTTGTCACCCTGCGTGCGCAGAATATCCTCCACCGTGGGCACATCATACACGCGCACCACCGGCTTGCCCATCAGCAGCTGCGCATGCCAGCCGCGGATGACATCCGCCGTGCCCGGCATGCCGGCGGACATGGTCAGGTAGTTTTCGTCCCCGGCCAGCTCCATCATCTCGCTTAGCAGAGGCTCGGCCTGCTCCTTAGCCCAGGCCACCAGCGCATCCTCACCGGCGGTCGCCTGCGCGGAAACGGACAGGCCCATCAGCAGCAGCAAGGCCATCAGCAGGGCAGATATCCTATGATTTTTGTTCATCTTCAACATCCTTTCCCGGGCGCACAACGGCTCTTCCTTCCCTAATATACCCAATTAAGAAGTCAGCAGTTCAATGCTGCCTGTCAGGGTATCCTCCAGCACCGCCTGCTGCCACAGGCAGCGCAGCTTGCCCCGGGCCACATCGCGGTGGTGGTGGCCAAAGTACCAGCGCGTGTAGAGCTCCGGCCGCCGGTACAGCTGATCCAGCAGCACGGCCGGGTGGGCATGGCTGCCGGCCTCTATCCCCAGGTGGCCCCAGTAGCCCGCCCTGGGCGGGCCGATGGGAAAGCCGAATTCCTCCAGCACAAAGGCCCGCGGGCCGTCGTGGGTGATAATATAATCCACCGCCGGGCCGCGCAGCAGGCGGTCCACGATCTGCTGCGCCCGGGCAACGGGCAGCATCTCCTCTTTGAATACATCCCGCCCCGGCTGGCGCAGCATGTAGTCGATGGAGTAGCCGCCGGGGTAGAACCACAGCCGCCGCCCACCCACCCGGGCCACCTGCCCGGCCAGCGGGGCAAACAGGCCGCCGCCCAGATCATACCCCCGGCAGCCAAAGCGCCGCACAATGGGCTGCCGCTCTACCCAGCCGTAGTTTTCATGGTTGCCCAGGCAGATGATCTTTTTACAGTCAAGCGCCCGCCACCAGCGCAGCGCCTCATCGTCCTCGGCCACCCAGGGCGCGCCGAAGTCGCCGCAGTGAATCAACGCATCCCGCGGCGTCAGCCGCGCCTGGGGCAGCACCCGGCTCAGCTTGTCCAGATCGGTCAGGCCGTGGGTATCTCCGACAAACAGCAGGCGCATCTCATCCCTCCGCTTTATCTGTGAGCATTGCGCCCAGCCATGCCAGCACAGCCTGCGCGCTGCGCTGCACCGCAATCACCTGCCCCCGCTCGGCGATGTCGCCTAACTGGTGGGCGTCCGACGAGCGCAGCACGCGGTATCGGGACAGCTGAAGGTCATCGGGCAGCGGCAGGTCGGGGCTGATTTCCAGCGCCGCAAAGCCTTCCTCCGGCGGCAAAAAGCCCAGCGCCGCCAGGATGCCGTTCTCCCCGCGGTTGATGTGGGCGGGCACGGGCACGCCGCCCAGGGCGCGCGCCTGCCGGCACACCTCGTCCAGCCCGGCGGACAGCGCCATGATCAGCAGCCTGGGCTCATGGCCGGTCACCCGGTCGTGTTCATCCATATAGGTCTGCTCGCCAAAGTAGGCCGGGCGGTTGGGGATATCGGGCAGCCGCTCGTGGCACCAGGCGCCCATGCGCAAGGCATCCTCCAGCCCGGCAAAGTAGCACAGCACATGCACCTCTTCCCGGGTGCATACCTCCAGCCCGGGCAGCAGCAGCAGGCCCTCCCGCGCGGCGCAGGCGGCCACGGCGGGCAGGTTACCCGCCGACTGATGATCGGTGACCGCAATCACATCCAGCCCCTTCAGGCGGGCCATGGCGCAGATGTTGCCGGGCGTCATGTCCGCGTCCGCGCAGGGCGACAGGCAGCTGTGGATATGCAGGTCGTAGTGCAGGGCCACGGCTCAGGCCGACAGGCCGGCGCGCGCCATGCGGGCGCATATCTCGTAGGCGGTGAGCGGGCTGGCGATCACCGCGATGCCCTCCTCCCGCGCCTTGTCCAGCGGGGCCCCCTCCATGCGGATGCCCTCGGGCAGCAGAATGCAGGCCATCTCATGCAGGGAGGCCACGGCCACCACGTTGAGGTGGGTCTGCACGGTGACCCACGCCATGCCCGGCGTGCCGCGGGCCATCACCCAGCTGAGCAGGTCGCACACATAGCCTCGGCTCACCTCGCGGGCGGCCTGATCCGGCGGGGTCAGCAGGGCCCCCTCCACCAGGGGCAATAGCTCTGTCAGGGTCATGGTGCCTCCTTGTCAGCCGTATTCCGGCAAAAGTTTCACGTCTGTGGCACGATTGTACCCGCACGGCGGTGCCATTGCAAGAATAAAACGCATAGAAGGACCGCCGCAGCACAAGCTGCGGC
>JAAZBU010000126.1 GCA_012513645.1 Clostridiales bacterium
AGGGCAGGGGCAGGTAGTCGTCGATGTTGGTCACCACCAGGCGGCCTGCCTCGGGCTGGTACATCAGGTGCGTGTCGCTCAGCCCGGCGATCACCAGCTCATGGGCTTCGGCGCGGGCGCTGAGGTCGGCCACGGCGTCGTACATGCGCAGGCGCTCGGTGAGGGGCGCCTGGCGAAAGGCATCGTAGTGTTCGGGCAGCGGGCCCAGGGGCAGCCCGGGCAGCCATTCAAAGATACACAGGCAGGCGCCGGCCCCATCCTGCACATCCAGCAGCGGCACCAGCGCCGGGTGGCGCAGGGCGGCATAGTTTGGCGCGGCCTGGCGCAGGCGCTCCACCGCCAGCATGGGGTCGCTGGGGTAGTTGAGCGTGGGCGCGCCCGCGTATTTGACAAACAGCCGGCGGTCGCCCCGCTGCACGCCAAAGGCCAGCAGCCCGCTGGTCAGCTGGTCGTACACCCGGAACACCCGGCCCAGGGCATCAATGGCGCTCAGGTCGTGAAAGGCGCGCAGCTGCACCGGCTGATCCTGGAGATACAGGGTGATCATGGCGCGGCCTCCCGGGTGACGTTGTGGATCCACCTGTCGCCCCGCAGGCGCAGCCAGGCGATGATCCACTTGAAGGTCTGGTCGATGCGGGTCATGAAATAGATCCACTGCAGCGGCAGGTGCAGCACAAAGGCCGACAGCGCCGCCAGGGGCAGCACCACCAGCCAGCCGCAGATCATATCCACCAGCATCACAAAGCGGCTGTCGCCCGCCCCGCGGTTGATGCCCACAAAGCAGCTGGCGTGGTAGGTGGTGCCGATCAAAGTTGGCGCGCAGATGGCGACCATGGAAGCGGTAAGTGCCGCCGTCTGCCCCTCCAGGCCGTACAGGCCGATGAAGGGCCAGCGCAGCAGAAACACCACCAGCGACATCACCACCCCGATGATCAAAAACATGCCCTGGATGGTGCGGCTGTACGCGTGCACCAGGGCATAGTCGCCGGCGCCCACCGCCTTGCCTACCACCACGGCGGCGCCGCCCGCCAGGGAGAAGGTGAACAGCGTGCCCAGGTTGAACAGCATATCTGTCACGGCCACGGCATTGATCATGACGCGGCCCATCTGGCCGATGATGACCATCTTGAGCATGCCCACCAGCGCCCACTGGGCATCGGTCAGCCCCACGGGCAGGCCGTAGCGGGCATAATCCTGCCAGGCCCAGCGGCGGTGGCGGGCCAAATCGCGCGGGCGCAGCGGCAGCGCCTGCTGGCGGAAAAACAGATAGTAGGCCACCACCGCGGCCTCTATCAGCCGCGCCAGCACCGTGGCGATGGCGGCGCCCCGCACGCCCAAAGCGGGCAGCCCCAGCTTGCCGAAGATGAGGATGTAGTTGAGCGTGATGTTGGTGATCAGCGATACGGCGGTGGCATACAGCGTAACCCGCACCACCTCCACGCCCCGCAGCATGCCGATCATGGCTGCCGTCAGGGCAAAGGGCAGGTAGCTCAGGCACAGGATGGGCAGGTATTGCAGCGCCAGGGCGGTAATCTCCCGCTCCTTGCCGCTGATGACCAGGCGCAGCACCTGGGCGGGGAACAGCAGCACCAGCGCGGTCACCGCCAGCGCCAGGCCAATGCACGCGGTGGTGATGGCGGCGCACACCGGCTTGATGCGCGCCATATCCCGCTTGCCCCAGTACTGGGCCACCAGCACCACCCCGCCGCCGGCCAGGCCGGTCAGGCTGGCGTTGACAAAGTTGGTGACGGCGTTGGATTGGGATACGGCGGCCAGGCTCAACCCCAGGGGGTCCAGGCTGGCCACCATCACGTTGTCGGCCATGACCACCACCAGGCTCATCAGCGCCTGAAAGGCGGCAGGCAGGGATAGCCGCAGGATGTTGCGGTAAAAGGCCTTGTCCCTGATCATAACAGCCCTCATTTTCTCAATGCTGGCCGCATTATATCAGGGGCAAGGCCGTGGGGTCAATGAATCAGTCCGCCTGGTAGGGCATGACGGCTACAATCTCGTCCTCGATATAGATCAGGTAATAGAGGTTGCTGCCGCCCGACAGGTATTGGTTGATAAACTCCTGCGGCCCCCGGGCCAGGATGGGGCTGCCGGCCGGGCCGTAGTAGAACAGGCAGTTGGGCGCGCAGGCATAGCGGTACATGTACACCGTATCGTTATAAAATGTAGAGATGTTTGTGTTTTCCTGGTAGCGCAGCGTCACCAGGTCGGCGGAGATCACGGCCTTGCCCTCGAGCAGCGATATCTCGCTGATGAAGCCTGCCGATACGCGCGTGCGGCGCTCGCTGGGGCGGCGCTGCAGGTACACGGTGTAGGTGGTCTGCCCGCCGCCCGCCGACACGGTGATGCGGACCTCCTGGGGCTCATTGGTCATGGGGATGATCTGCGACTTTTGCCCGCTTTGCACCGGTTGGCCGTTGACGGTGATAACAGCATCGGGCGAGGCGGCGGTGGGCGTAAAGGTGATGCGCGATACCCAGTCGGCCACCGTGAGCAGGTAGGTATCGACTTCGGGGGAAAATCGCTCGGGCAGCATGATGCCGGTGTTGGGCGCGTTGTGCACAAGGGCAATCAGCCTGTCCGCCGGCACAGGCGCGCCCGCCTGCTGCGCCAGCGCGCCGGGCAACGCCATC
>JAAZBU010000014.1 GCA_012513645.1 Clostridiales bacterium
CGCCGGGAGCCCGGAAACCGGCTCCCGGCTTTTTCTATAGCATGTTTGATGCGCTGGATGGAGGTGCCACGAGATGCAAACTGTCAGGCAGCGCAGCCTGCGAGGCGGCGGCAGTCTAAACCCCGGCGGGGCTTATTGGATATGGTACATCCTTCCCGCGATGCTGGTATATACCCTGTTCATGGCCTACCCGATGATTGATTCGGTGCGGCTGAGCCTGTACGAGGGGACGACCGGCGCCCGCACGTTTGTGGGGCTGGATAACTATGTCAAGCTCTTCAAGGACCCCGTGATTTCCACCCGCTTTTGGGGCGCCTTCAAAAACACTTGGGTGTTCTTTGCCTATCATATGCTGCTGCAAAACGTGCTGGGCATGCTGTTTGCGGTGGTGCTGACAAACCGCACCATGCGCGGGCGGCCCTTCTACCAGACGATGATCTTCATCCCCTGCACGATCGCGGTGATGGTGACGGGCTATCTGTTCAAACTGCTGCTCAACCCCGTATTCGGCGGCCTGGCGCTGCGGCAGATGGGCCTTGGTTTTCTGGCGCATCCCTGGCTGGGCGACCGCGCCACGGCGCTCAACGTGATCTCTCTGGTGTCGGTCTGGCAGTGGGTGGGTATCCCCACCATGATGTTTGTGGCAGGCTTGCAGGGCATCAGCGAGGATCTGTTAGAGGCGTCGGACATCGAGGGCTGCAACTCCTGGCAGACCTTCTGGTACATCAAGCTGCCCCTGATCATGCCGGTGGTGGGCATGATCGCCATCATGACCTTTGTGAGCAACTTCAACGCCTTTGACATTGTCTACGCCATGGCCACGCCCAACGGCGCGCCGGACTACTCCACCGACTTGATCGGCTCGCTGTTCTACCGCTACGGCGTTGCCGGCGAGCACCCGGTGGGCATCCCGCAGCCGGGCGTGGGCGCCGCCATATCCACCGCAGTGTTTGTGATGCTGCTGGCCGGGGTGATCCCCACGCTGCGTGCCACGCAGGGGAAGGAGTAAGCCGTGCAAAAAGAGCGTAAAACCCGCAGCCTGCGCATGGCCAACATGCATATCCCCTCACACATCCTGATGTCGCTGTGGACTTTGGTGGCCGGGTTTCCCATCTACCTGCTGATCATCAACTCGCTCAAGACCAAGAAAGCCATCTACGCCAACCCCTTCGGCCTGCCCGTCGAGTGGACGCTGGACAACTACGCCGGCGTGGTGCAGGGGGGCAACTTTTTCCAGTACTTTGGCAACAGCACATTGGTGGTCGTGGTGTCCCTGTTCATGATTCTCTTTCTGGGGTCATTGGCGGCCTATGCGCTGGCCCACTGGAAGAGCAAAATGTCCCGCGCGGTGTACTTCTTCTTTCTGCTGGGCATGATGTTGCCCATCAAGATTGCCACCATCCGCCTGTTGGAGCTGATGAAGGTGCTGGGCCTGCTCAACACCCTGTGGAGCTTGTTTCTGGTGTACATTGCCATGGGGCTGCCCACCAGCGTGTTCATCCTGACCGAGTTTGTGCGCAGCTTGCCGCGGGACCTGTACGAGGCGGCCTACATCGACGGCGCCAAGCGCAGCCGCATCTACTACGGCATCGTGCTGCCGCTGATCAAGCCGGCGCTGGCGACTGTGGCCATCTACAACCTGGTGCCCATCTGGAACGACCTGTGGTTTCCGCTGATCTTTATCACGCACGAGAGCAAGAAGACCGTGCTGCTGGCCGTGACGCGCCTGCAGGGGCAGTACGCCACCGACTGGCCCAAGGTGTTTGCCCTGCTCACGCTGTCCGCGCTGCCGGTCATCATCTTGTACCTGTCCATGAGCAAGCAGTTTGTCGCCGGCCTGACTGCGGGCGCAGTCAAGGGATAGTCCTTTGATCTGCCGGTGCTATGCGCCCCTTCCGCTCGGAAGGGGCCTTTTGCACGAATGGTATCGACAACACACAACTATTTCCGAACGATAAATAATATTTCGTACTAATTGTTCGGAAATATCCTTGACAGGGGCACCTCATCCTCCTATACTGAAACCGTGCCGCGAGGCAGAAAAAGGGCGACCATGGGGGACCAGCGGCTGGCCTTTTTACGTTTTATCGGAGGACAGACATGAAGAAAGTAGCCATCGTGATGGGCAGCGCCAGCGACAAGCCGGTTGCCATGGACGCGGTGAATACGCTGGCGCAGTACGGCGTACAGGCCATCGTGCGCGTGCTCAGCGCCCACCGCACGCCCCAGGAGGCAAGGGATTTTACGCTGTCGCTGGAAGGTGAGGGCGTGGGTGCGGTAATCGCCCTGGCCGGCATGGCGGCGCACCTGGCGGGCGCCGTGGCGGCCAACACGGTGCTGCCCGTCATCGGCGTGCCGGTGGCCTCGGGCGGTCTGGGCGGGCTGGATGCGCTGTTGAGCACCGTGCAGATGCCCAGCGGCATCCCGGTGGCCACGGTGGCCGTGGGCGGCGCCAAGAACGCGGCCATTCTGGCCGTGCAGGTGCTGGCGGTATCCGATGAGAAGCTGCGGCAGAAGCTGCTGGACCAGCGCGCGGCCATGCGCGCAGCGGTATTGAAGGCGGATCAGGACATCAACGAAGCACTCAAGGCGCAGGAGGCGTAACCATGGAAAAGCGGGAGATGCTGTACGAGGGCAAGGCCAAGCGGGTGTATGCGACCGACCGGTCGGACCAGCTGCTGGTATCCTACAAGGATGACGCCACGGCGTTTAACGGCCTCAAGAAGGGCCAGATCGCCGGCAAGGGCGCCATCAACAACCGCATGACCAACTTTCTGATGAAGAAGCTGGAGCAGCAGGGCATCCCCACCCATCTGGTGGAGGAGGTCAGCGATACCGATACCCTCGTCAAGCGGGTGACCATTGTGCCGCTGGAGGTGATTGTGCGTAACATCGCCGCGGGGTCGCTTTCCAAACGCCTGGGCCTGCCCGAGGGCACGCCCATGGGCCATACGGTGCTGGAATACTGCTACAAGGATGATGCCCTGGGCGATCCCATGGTCAACGAGTACCACATCGCCGCCATGGGCTGGGCCAGCGAGGAGGAGATGCGCCTGATCGCGGACTATGCCCTGCGCATCAACGACTTCCTGCGCAGCTACCTCAAGGACCTGGGCGTGGACCTGATCGACTTCAAGCTGGAGTTTGGCCGCCTGATGGACGGCACCATCGTGCTGGCCGATGAGATATCGCCCGACACCTGCCGCTTCTGGGACAGCAAGACCGGCGAAAAGCTGGACAAGGACCGCTTCCGCCGCGACCTGGGCGGGGTAGAGGACGCCTACCGCGAGATGATGAAGCGCCTGATGGGGGCCTGATATGGCGGGATGCGAGGTGTTTTCCAAGCTGCATGAGGAGTGCGGGGTGTTCGGCATCTTTCGCCACAATGGTGATTCGGTGGTGCCCGAGACCTACCGCGCGCTCTATGCCCTGCAGCACCGCGGGCAGGAGAGCTGCGGCATCGCCGTCAACCGGGATGGCGTGATCACCTGCCACAAGGATCTGGGCCTGGTCAACGACGTGTTCACCCGGGATACGCTGGAGAAGATGCCCGAGGGCTCCATCGCCGTGGGGCACTGCCGCTATGCCACCAGCGGCGGGCACAACCGCGGCAACGCCCAGCCGCTGCTGATCAATCACCTCAAGGGCCAGATGGCCCTGTGTCACAACGGCAACCTGACCAACGCCTTTCCCCTGCGGGAGGAGTTTGAGCTGGGCGGCGCCATCTTTCACACCACCACCGACAGCGAGGTCATCGCCTACCTGATCACCAGGGAGCGCCTGCGCGCGCCCTCCATCGAGGCGGCGGTGCTGGCGGCCATGGAGCGCATGGAGGGGGCCTATTCGCTGGTGCTCACCAGCCCCACCAAGCTGATTGCCGCGCGCGATCCTCGGGGCTTCCGCCCGCTGTGCATGGGCGAGCTGGATGGCGACGTGGTGTTTGCCAGCGAGACCTGCGCGCTGGACGCCATCGGCGCCACCTTTGTGCGCGATATCGAGCCCGGCGAGGTGGTGCGCGTGTCCAAGGAAGGCGTCCAGAGCTACCGGCTGGACAAGCAATACCCCAGCTCGCTTTGCGTGTTTGAGTTTATCTACTTTGCGCGGCCGGACTCGGTGATCGAGGGGGCCAGCGTGCACGAGGCGCGGCTGCGCGCCGGCGCCTACCTGGCGCTGGACCACCCGGTGGATGCCGACATCGTGGTGGGGGTGCCGGATTCCGGCATCGACGCGGCGCTGGGCTATGCCCGCCAGAGCGGCATCCCCTATGGCGTGGGCTTCATCAAAAACCGCTATATCGGCCGCACCTTCATCCAGCCCACGCAAAAGCAGCGGGCCGACCAGGTGCGCCTCAAGCTGAACGTGCTGGCCAACACCGTGCGGGGCAAGCGCGTGGTATTGGTGGATGACAGCATTGTGCGCGGCACCACGGCGGCGCGCATCGTGCGGCTGCTGCGCGAGGCCGGGGCAACAGAGGTGCACATGCGCCTGAGCGCCCCGCCGTTTATCAGCCCGTGCTACTTTGGCACCGATATCGACTCGGTGGAGGGGCTGATCGCCTATCACCACACGGTGGAGGAGATCCGCCAGATCATCGGCGTGGACACATTGGGCTACCTGAGCCTGGCCGCCTGCGACAAGCTGGCTGCCGGCGCCAAGTGCGGCTTTTGCAAGGGCTGCTTCACCGGCGAATACCCCGCGCCCATCCCCAAGGAGGAGCCGGGCAGCGCCAAGTTTGAGCGGTACCTGAGCCGAAAGACCGATATCGAGGAGAGCGCATGAAGTCACATAGCGAGCATTACCGCCAGGCGGGCGTTGACATCAATGCAGGCTACCGCGCGGTGGAGCTGATGAAGGGCAGCATTGCCCGCACACACATCCCGGGCGTGATGGGGGCGGTGGGCGGCTTTGGCGGGCTGTTCGCGCCCGACCTGAGCGGCATCAAAAAGCCCGTGCTGGTCAGCGGTACGGACGGCGTGGGCACCAAGCTCAAGCTGGCGTTTCTGATGGACACCCACGATACCATCGGCATTGACTGCGTGGCCATGTGCGTCAACGACGTGCTGTGCTGCGGGGCCAGGCCGCTGTTTTTTCTGGACTATATCGCCGTGGGCAAGAATGTGCCCGAGCGCGTGGCGCAGATCGTATCCGGCGTGGCTGAGGGCTGCGTGCAGGCGGGCTGCGCCCTCATCGGCGGCGAGACGGCCGAGATGCCCGGCTTTTACGCGCAGGATGAGTACGACATCGCCGGCTTTTGCGTGGGGCTGGTGGATGAGGAGAAGATCATCGACCCGGCCCGGGTGCGCGCGGGCGACGTGCTGATCGCGCTGCCCTCCAGCGGCGTGCATTCCAACGGCTTTTCGCTGGTGCGCAGGGCGCTGGACATCGAGCACGCCGACCTGTCTGCCCGGCCCGAGGCGCTGGGCGGCGCCACGCTGGGCGAGGCGCTGCTGGCCCCCACCCGCATCTATGTAAAGCCCGTGCTGCGGCTGTTGGAGCAGGTCAATGTGAAGGGCGTGGCCCACATCACCGGCGGCGGCTTTTTCGAGAATATCCCGCGCAGCCTGCCTCAGGGCCTGGGCGCGCGCATCCGGCGCGATGCCGTGCAGGTGCCGCCGGTGTTCGACCTGATTGCCCGGGCAGGGGATATCCCGGAAAGGGAGATGTTCTCCACCTTCAACATGGGGGTGGGCATGTGCCTCACCGTGGATAGGGCCGATGCAGACCGCGCGCTGGATGTTCTGAGGGCGGCCGGGGAGCAGCCCTACCTGCTGGGCGAGGTGGCAAAGGCCGACGAACCCATGACCCTATGCTGACACAGGCGCGCATCGCCGTGCTGGTCAGCGGCTCGGGCACCAACCTGCAGGCGCTGCTGGATGCGCAGCAGGCCGGCAGCCTGCCCAGCGGGCAGCTCTGCCTGGTGATCAGCGACCGGCCCGGTGTGTACGCCCTGGACAGGGCCAGGCAGCACCATGTGGAGGCCCTGGCCTTTGACCGGGCGTCCCTGGGCGCCGCGCAGACCGAGGCGCAGATGTTGGCGGCGCTGGCCGCACGGGGCATCGACCTGGTGGTGCTGGCCGGTTTTCTGATGATACTAAGCCCCGGCTTTATCCGCCGCTATGCCGGGCGCATCGTCAACGTGCACCCCTCGCTGCTGCCGGCCTTCGGCGGCAAGGGGTACTACGGCCTGCGGGTGCATCAGGCCGCGCTGGCCCGCGGCGTCAAGGTGAGCGGCGCCACCGTGCACCTGGTGACTGAGGAGCCGGACGGCGGCCCCATTCTGCTGCAAAAGGCGGTGCGCGTGTACCCCAAGGACACGCCCGAAACCTTGCAGCGGCGCGTGATGCGCCAGGCCGAGTGGCTGCTATTGCCCCGCGCGGTGGAGGAACTGTGCCGCGCCATCGTCAAGGAGGATGCGCATGACCAATCAATTGTACCCCGAGGCTGATCTGCCGCGGATGTTGCAGGCCAACCCTTACCCCGGCCGGGGCATCGTGCTGGGCCTGTCGCCCGATGGGCGGGAGAGCTGGGCGGTATACTTCATCATGGGGCGCAGCGTCAACTCGCGCAACCGCGTGTTTATCGAGGTGGGCGGCGAGCTGCGCATACAGCCCCATGACCCCGCGCTGGTGAGCGACCCATCGTTGATTGTATACAACCCGGTGCGCCGGTTGGGGGATTGGCTCATCGTCACCAACGGCGACCAGACCGACACGGTGTACGACGCGCTGGCCGCGGGGGGCAGCTTTGAAGCCGCGCTGCGCACCCGCACCTTTGAGCCCGACGCCCCCAACTACACGCCCCGCATCAGCGGGCTGATGGATCTGCGCGGCGGCGATTACCGCCTGAGCATCCTCAAGGCGCAGGACGCGGCGGGCACAAGCTGCCTGCGCTGCTTTTACGAGCATGAGGCCCGGCCAGGCGTGGGGCACTTCATCCATACCTATCAGGGGGATGGCGACCCGCTGCCCGCCTTTGCGGGCGAGCCTGTGGCCGTTGCCCTGCCCGAGGCCGGCCTGGCTGCCTATGCCGAGGCCGTGTGGCACAGCCTGCACGCGGACAATAAGGTGGCGCTGTTTGCCCGGCAGACCGACCTGAACAGCGGGCAGACGCGCTGCTACCTGCACAACCGCCACGGCGCACAGTAGGAGGATACCATGCAGGAAATGACGCTCAAATACGGCTGCAACCCCCACCAGAAGCCCGCGGGCCTCAGCATGGCGGACGGCAGCGCGTTGCCCTTTGAGGTATTAAACGGCAACCCGGGCTACATCAACTTTCTGGACGCGCTCAACGCCTGGCAGTTAGTGCGCGAGCTGCGGGCGGCCACCGGGCTGCCGGCGGCGGCGTCCTTTAAGCATGTCAGCCCGGCGGGTACTGCGGTGGGCCTGCCCATGGGGGCGGGGCTGCAGCGCGCCTGCTTTGTGGATGACCTGCCCGAGGTGCAGGATTCGCCCCAGGCCGTTGCCTACGCCCGTGCCCGCGGGGCCGACAGGTTATGCTCCTTTGGCGACTGGATTGCGCTGAGCGACCGGTGCGATGCGGCCACCGCGCGGCTGATTGCCCGCGAGGTATCCGACGGCGTGGCAGCGCCCGATTATGATGATGAGGCCCTGGCCATCCTGCGCGCCAAGCGCCGCGGCAGCTACGCCGTGCTGCGCATGGACGAAGCATATCAGCCGCCCGAGGCCGAGCGCCGGGAAGTATATGGCATCACCCTCACCCAGCGGCGCAACGACGCAGTGATTGATGAAAGCCTGCTGCGCAACATCCCCACCCGGCGGAAGGAGCTGCCCGATGCCGCCCGGCTCGACCTGCTGGTGGCCATGATTACGCTGAAATACACCCAATCAAACTCCGTGTGCTTTGCCCGCGACGGGCAGGCCATCGGCGTGGGCGCGGGCCAGCAGAGCCGCGTGCACTGCACCCGCCTGGCCGGCGACAAGGCCGACCTGTGGCACCTGCGCCAGCACGAGGCGGTGCTGAATCTGCCCTTTTTGCCCGGCCTGTCCCGCCCCGAGCGCGACAACGCCGTGGACCTGGTGCTCAGCGACCGGGCGGAGGCAGCGCTTATGGGGGACGGCTGGCAGGCGCTGTTCGGCAGCAAGCCCGCCATCCTCACCGCGCAGGACAAGCGCGCGTACCTGGATGGCCTGAGCGGCGTCAGCCTGGCGTCGGACGCCTTCTTTCCCTTTGACGACAGCATCCTGCGTGCGGCGCAGTCAGGCGTGAGCTATGTGGCCCAGCCCGGCGGCTCGGTGCGCGACGGGGATGTGATTGCCGCCTGCGACCGCCTGGGCATGGCCATGGCCATGACCGGGCTGCGGCTGTTTCACCACTGATGGGGGAGGGCGGCATGAGAATTCTGGTCATCGGCTCTGGCGCGCGCGAGCACGCCATCATCAAGGCCCTGCACACAGACCCGCGGGTCACCGCGCTGTATGCCCTGCCCGGCAACGCCGGCATGGCCGAGGCCATTTGCCTGCCGGGCGACCCGATGGACAACGCCTTGGTGGTACAGCAGGCGCTTGAAGAGCGCATCGACTTTTGCATCGTCACGCCGGATGACCCGCTGGCCAACGGCCTGGTGGACGCGCTGGAGGCGGCGGGCGTGGCCTGCTTTGGCCCCACGCAGGCGGCCGCGCAGATTGAGGCCAGCAAGGTGTTTGCCAAGGAACTGATGCGCAAATACGGCATCCCCACGGCCGGCTTTGCCGTGGCGCACAGCTTTGACGAGGGGATGAAAGCCCTTCAGTCCATGCCCTGCCCGGTGGTGGTCAAGGCCGATGGCCTGGCCAAGGGCAAGGGCGTGCTGATGGCAGGCACCAGGGCCGAGGCCGAGGCCGCGCTGCGCAGCATATTCTGCGACAGGGCCTTTGGCCAGGCCGGCAGTCGCGCGGTGATCGAGGAATACTTGCAGGGGCCGGAGGTATCCGTGCTGGTGCTCACCGATGGCGAGGCGCTGCTGCCCCTGCCTTCATCTATGGACCACAAGCGGGCGCTGGATGGCGACCTGGGGCTCAACACCGGCGGCATGGGCGCCATCGCGCCCAGCCCCTTTTACACGCAGGCGGTGGCCGCGCGCTGCATGCGGGAGATCTATCTGCCCACCGTGCGCGCCATGCAGGCCGAGGGGCGGCCCTTTCGCGGCTGCCTGTTCTTCGGCCTGATGCTGACCGGGGACGGCCCCAAGGTGCTGGAATACAACGCCCGATTTGGCGACCCGGAGACCCAGGCAGTGATGACGCTGCTTAATAACAGCCCGCTGGACGCCTTTTTGCACTGCCGAAACGGCGGCCTGATGGCGGATGACCTGCGCTTTGCCGCGGGCAGAGCCTGCTGCGTTGTGCTGGCAAGCGGCGGGTACCCGGAGGCGTTTGACACCGGCTTTGCCATCCGGCAGCAGCCCCACGGCGGCACGGTATACTATGCCGGCGTGCGCCGGCAGGGGGATGAGCTGGTGACTGCTGGCGGCCGGGTGCTCAGCGTGTGCGCCGCGGGGGACACGTTGCGCCAGGCGGTGGACGCGGCCTACCGGGCGGCGGACAGCATTCACTTTGAAGGCGCCCACATGCGCCGCGACATCGGAC
This sequence comes from Clostridiales bacterium, assembly GCA_012513645.1. Classification (GTDB taxonomy): domain Bacteria; phylum Bacillota; class Clostridia; order Christensenellales; family Aristaeellaceae; genus UBA1038. The sequence goes on from JAAZBU010000014.1 coordinate 9,588, forward strand.
AGCGCGCGCTGCGCGGGGAGGAAACGGCATGACGGTACGCAGGGTATATGTGCAAAAGCGGCCCGGCCTGCGCCATGAGGCGGAGGCATTGAAGGCGGAGCTGCGGGATTTTCTGGGCCTTAAGGGGCTTAAAGATGTGCAGATCATCAACCGCTACGATGTGCAGGGGCTTGATGAGGCGGGTTTTGCGCAGGCGCTGCGCCATGTATTGACCGAGCCGCAGGCCGATGACTATTTTTTTGAGCCGCCGGCGATGGACCAGGCGCGTGCCTTCGCGCTGGAGTATCTGCCCGGCCAGTTTGACCAGCGGGCAGATTCCGCCGCCCAGTGCATCCAGCTGCTCACCATGGGCGAGCGGCCGCAGGTGCGCACCGCGCGGCTGTACCTGCTGGATGGCGACATCAGCCCGGCAGACACCCAGGCCGCGCTGCGCTATGTGCTAAACCCGGTGGAGAGCCGCGAGGCCGCGCCCGAACTGCCCGATTCGCTTGACATCCGCGCCGGTCAGCCGGAGCAGCCGCCGGTGTTGAGTGGCTTTCGGCAGCTGGATGCCCAGGGCATCCAGCAGCTGCGCCGCGAGCATGAGCTGGCCATAGAGGAGGACGACATCCGCTTTTGCATGGCGCACTTTGAAGCCATCGGGCGCGACCCGGTGCTCACCGAGATCAAGGTGATCGACACCTACTGGTCGGATCACTGCCGCCACACCACCTTTTTGACCGAGTTGACGGACGTGGAGATAGCGCACCCCGCCGCCCGGGCCGCCTGGCAGGAGTATGTGAAGGTGCACGAGGCCGTGCGCCCCGGCCGCCCCCATACCCTGATGGATGTGGCCACGCTGGCGGCCTCCGCGCTGCACAAGGCGGGCCATTTGCCCGCGCTGGTGGACAGCGAGGAGAACAACGCCTGCACCATCCGCGTGACGGTGGACACACCTGGCGGCCCGCAGGACTGGCTGCTGCTGTTTAAAAACGAGACCCACAACCACCCCACCGAGATTGAGCCCTTTGGCGGCGCTGCCACCTGCATCGGCGGCGCGATCCGCGATCCGATGTCCGCCCGGGCCTATGTATACGCCGCCATGCGCGTCACCGGCACTGCCGACCCCACGGCGCCCATCGGCGATACCATCCCCGGCAAGCTGCCCCAGCGGCAGATCGTGACCGGCGCGGCCCAGGGCTATGCCAGCTATGGCAATCAGGTGGGCCTGGCCACCGGCCTGGTGAAGGAGATCTACCACCCCGGCTACGCCGCCAAGCGCATGGAGATCGGCGCCGTGCTGGGCGCCGCGCCCGAAAAGCATGTGCGCCGCGAGCGGCCGGCCCCCGGCGACGCGGTGCTGTTGGTGGGCGGCCGCACCGGGCGTGACGGCATCGGCGGGGCCACCGGCTCCTCCCAGGCGCACACGGCGGATTCGGTCAGCGATTGCGCCGCCCAGGTGCAAAAGGGCAATGCCCCCGAGGAGCGCAAGCTGCAGCGCCTGTTCCTCAACCCTGAGGTGTCGCGCCTCATCAAGCGCTGCAACGACTTTGGCGCGGGCGGCGTGTCGGTGGCCATTGGCGAGTTGGCCCCCGGCCTGGATATCAACCTGGACCGCGTGCCCCTCAAGTACACCGGCCTCAACGGCACCGAGATCGCCCTGAGTGAATCCCAGGAGCGCATGGCCGTGGTGGTGGCAGCGCAGGATGCGGACAGGCTGATCGCCCTGGCCGAGGAGGAGAACCTGGAGGCCACCGTGGTGGCCCGGGTGACCGATGACGATACCCTCACCATGCGCTGGCAGGGGCGGACGATTGTCTCCCTCAGCCGCGCGTTTCTGGATACCAATGGCGCGCCCAAGCAGATGCAGGCGGCCATCCGGCCTGGCCGGGCACTGCCCGGGGCGCAGGCCGACAGCTTCCGGGCGGGCCTGCTGGCCCTGGCGGGCGACCTCAACGGCTGCTCGGGCCGAGGGCTGTCCGAGCGCTTTGACGCCACCATTGGCGCTGCCAGCCTGCTGATGCCCCTTGGCGGCGCCCATCAGCTCACCCCGCCCATGGCCATGGCGCACCTGCTGCCCGTGCCCGGCGGCACGGATACCTGCTCCTTCATGTCCTATGGCTTTGACCCGGTGGTTTCCAGCCACGACCCCTACCGAGGCGGCTACCTGGCCGTGGTGGAGGCGCTGGCCGCGCTGGCGGCCACGGGGGCCGATACCCGTGGCGCCTACCTCACCCATCAGGAGTACTTCCCCAAGCCCGGCGATGACCCGGCGCGCTGGGGCCTGCCGCTGGCGGCGCTGCTGGGCGCCTTCCGCGCGCAGATGGAGATGGGCGTGGCCGCCATCGGCGGCAAGGATTCCATGAGCGGCAGCTTCCACGAGCTGGACGTGCCGCCCACGCTGGTCAGCTTCGCGGTGGCAGCGGGCAAGGCGGGGGATGTGATCTCCCCCGAGCTTAAGGAGGCCGGGCATCACCTCGTGTGGCTGCGGCCCGAGACGGATGCCGACGGCCTGCCCCTGGCCCAGTCCCTGCGGCAGGTGTTTGACACCGCGCGCGACTTGATGCAACAGGGCAAGGTGGCCGCGGCGGCCACGCCCCGCTTTGGCGGCGCGGCGCAGGCGCTGGCGCAGATGGCGCTGGGCAACGGCATCGGCGTGCGGGTGAACGATGAGGTGCCGCTGGTCGATCTGTTTGGCGGGGCGGATGGCTCGCTCATTCTGGCGCTGACCGAGCCGGTGGACGCGGGCATTGCGCTGGGCGAGACGCTGGCCGAGCCCGTGCTGCGCTACGGCGGCGAGGTGCTGCCCATCGCGGAGTACCTGCACCCCTATGAGGACAGGCTGGAGACGGTCTTCCCCACCCGGGTGCCCGGTCAGGGTGCTTCCGCTCCCGTCATTAGCAGCCCGCACAAGCCCATCAAGGGCGTCAAAATCGCCAAGCCCCGCGTGCTCATCCCCGCCTTCCCCGGCACCAACTGCGAGATCGACACCGCCCGCGCCTTTGAGCAGGCGGGCGCGGTGCCCGAGGTCATCATATTGCGCAACCTGCGGCCCGAGCTGGTGCAGCAAAGCGTTCTGCGCGCGGCCAAGGCCATGCGAAACGCCCAGATCGTGCTGATCCCGGGCGGGTTCTCCGGCGGCGACGAGCCGGACGGCTCGGGCAAGTTCATCACGTCCTTCCTGCGCGCCCAGCCCATGCGCGACGCGCTGGATGACCTGCTGGAGCAGCGCCGCGGCCTGCTGGGCGGAATCTGCAACGGCTTCCAGGCGCTTATCAAGCTGGGCTTGGTGCCCTATGGCCGCATCATCCAGGCCGATGCCGACAGCCCCACGCTGAGCCACAACCTGATCGGCCGCCACCAATCCCGCCTGGTGCGGGTGCGCGTGGCCTCCACGCTGTCGCCATGGTTCTCCCGCCGCGCGGTGGGGGATGTGCAGCTGCTGCCCATCTCCCACGGCGAAGGCCGGCTGATCTGCGATGAAGCTTTGCTGGCGCAGCTGGCGCAAAACGGCCAGATCGCCGCGCAGTATGCCGACCTTCAGGGCCGGCCCAGCATGGATATTGCCCACAACCCCAACGGCTCCGCCTGGGCGGTGGAGGCGCTCACCTCGCCCGACGGGCGGGTGATGGGCCGCATGGGCCATGCCGAGCGCACGCTGCCCGGCCTGTACCGCAATGTGCCCGGCCTGGCGCTTGACCCGATGTTCCTGTCTGCGGTAGACTATTATAGTTAGTACTATTCCATAAGGAGCCTGCCATGAAGCGGAAATCCTGGTTGCTGTGCCTGTGCTGCCTGATGCTGGCGCTGCCCGCTGCCCACGCGCAGCAGGAAGCAGCCGACCCGGTGGACGCCTATGTGGACAAGGCCTTCCGCGGCAGCAAGACGGTGGGCGGCTCGGTGGTCATATTGTCGCATGGCGAGGTGGTCTACGCGCGGGATTATGGCTACAGGGATCAGCGGCGCAGGCTGCCGGTGGATGAGAACACGTTTTTCAAGACCGCATCCGTCACCAAGATGGTATCGGGCATCGGCCTGATGCATCTGGTGGACGAGGGCGTGCTGGACCTGGACCAGGATATCAGCGAATACTTCGGCTACAAGATTGCCAACGGCTACTTTCCCAAGGTGCCGCTCACGCTGCGCCAGCTGATGAGCCACACCTCCTCGGTGAGCGAGGGGGGCGGATACTCCTCCATCCACCGCAAGGTGCGCGAGATGCTGGACGCCAAGCTGGACCGCCGCGGCAACTTTAACAAGACGGCGCCAGGCAGCGCCTACAAGTACTCCAACTTCGGCGCGGGCCTGGCCGGCGCGATCGCCGAGGCTGCCACCGGCAAAAGCATCAACGCTGTTATGCAGGACAAGGTGTTTGCGCCGTTGGGCATGGAGGCGGCCTACTCAGCCTCGCTGCTGAGCACGCCGGAGAATGTCAGCAGCCAGTACAAGGACGGCCAGCTGCACCGCGCGGCGGCGGGGCAGATCAAAAAGGTGTACGAGGACACCGCCGACCCCGAGATGCACTTTCGCACCACGGTGGGCGACCTGTGGATCCGCTCCCGCGATATGGCCAGGCTGGCTGCCCTGCTGTGTGGCGATGGCAGCGAGGGCGATGTGCGCATCCTCAGCCGGCAGAGCGTGTTGGCCATGCGTCAGGAGCAGATGACTTTGGGCAAGAGCGTCACCGGCCCCAGCCCCTACGGCCTGTTTGTCGAGCACAACGACACCCTGCTGCCCGACCGCATGGTCTACGGGCACCAGGGCATGTCCCAAGGGGCCATCCTTAACGTGTATTTCGAGCCGGACAGCCAGTTTGTGTTCGTGCTGTTTTCCAACGGCGGCAGCATGCAGCGCACCAACCGCATCGGCAAGCTGGCGCGCAACCTGTTCGGCTATTTCTGGCAGCAGTACGGGCAGTAGGCAGGGCGTGGCCCTGTGGCGGCAATGGGCAGGGCAGGGGGGCCTTGCGGCGACAAGGATCGAGGCAGCCGTCTGCCTCTCAGTGAGTGCTTTGCGGCCTGAAACACCGCGCGGACGCCAAGGCAGCAACAGCATGCATTGGTTTTGCCGCTGGCTTGCATCCGTGCCGGACTCGAGTTTCACCTGCTGTTTGCCGTGAACCGACAAAAATTTCGGGTTTTTGCTTGCATTGTTCGCCTTGCGGTGGTATACTGCTTTAGCTGTCTGAAAGGCGGCGTTTGCGCTCTTAGCTCAGCTGGATAGAGTGTTTGACTACGAATCAAAAG
>JAAZBU010000127.1 GCA_012513645.1 Clostridiales bacterium
CCGCCGCACTACCGTTTGCGGGCTTCCTTGTTCACTGGGCTTTCGGCTCGCTTCGCCCCGCACTGCGGGCACTCGCCTGCGCCCCCTTCGGGTTCGAGTCCTTCTCCCCCCATACGCAAAAATCCCGCCCGCTTGCGCGGACGGGATCTGGCAGGGGCAGAAGGACTCGAACCCTCAACAAAGGTTTTGGAGACCCACGTGTTACCATTACACCATGCCCCTACGGGGTAACGGGTGCATTATAGCGAAGGGGGGCCCTGCTGTCAAGATTCGCTCGCGCGGTGAAAGGCCTCAAACCTTGCCAGACAGCCGTCAACGGCCCTTTTGACGGCCCGGTTGGGCTTGACCCCTTCCTCATACCAGATACTCTTCACGGTCAACTTGCCCGCCTTTTTGTCAAACACCGGCTCCGCGCGCCCGATGAAGCGGTCGCCTAACAGCAGCGGCAGCACATAGTAGCTATACCTGCGCTTGTCGGCAGGCGTATAGATTTCCCAGGTGTAGTCAAAATCAAACAGGGCTTGCAGCATTTTGCGGTCCCATATCAGGTTATCAAGCGGCGCGATCAGCTCGCAGCGTGGCGGCATCGCCCCCTCCTGCACGGCATCAGCCAATCGCGGCTCATCCTCCCGCAAGCAGTAGAATCGATCCCGGATGCCCTCCACCATCACAGGCAGGATGGCACCCTGCGCTTCCAACGCGGCAAAGATCTGCTGCCGCTGCGGCGTATTGAAATCCTCCAGCCCCAGCCACGCGGCGGATGCCCTGTTCCACAGCATGCCCACCGCACCGATGCGCCGCAGCACAAGGAAGCGATGCAGCGATGCCTGGTCCGGATGCGGGTCGGGCGCAGCCGCCAGTGCCGGCGGGATGCAGCGCTCAATCAGGTCGTAGTATTTCACCGTGCCCTGCTTGTGATGGATGCCCAGCTCGCCGCCGTAGTACAGGTGCTCCAGCGTGGCGCGGGCAAGGCGGGTTGAGCCCCAGAACCAGTGCACCTTGTCGTCGATGCCGATGTCCTTGGAGCACAGCGGCCCGCGGTCGCGGATTTCCGCCAGCACGTGCTCCCTGGCGCCGCTAATCTGCTCGTGGCTGCGCATCCAAAGGCCGCGCCGCTCCCGCATGCGGGCAAAGTGTGGCCAATCCTTCGTGGGAAAGATGCATAGCTCCTTGTCGAAGTAATCCACCAGGCGCCGCTGCCGGTAGAGCAGATCGGCCAGCATCGCCTTGCTATAGCCCTGGATGCGCGACTGGAGCACCAGGTCGGGGTTGCGCCCACACACATCAATGGGGTCAAACTGTATGCTGCCGGCCTGGCGGATGAAGGCAAAGGCCCCCTCCGGCCCGATGAACCTGTGCTCGCCCATCAGGCCGTGGCGGGTGAGTAGGAAGCGCCGGGCCTGCTCCCGGCTCAGCCGGATGGCGGCCGTCATGAGCACACCTCCATCAGCCTGCCGTCAGCGCCCTCCCGCGTGCAGATATGCTGCGGCATGACGGGCAGCGGGTCCAGCCTGTCTTTGAAAAATCGGGGATAGGCATTGTACTGGCCGTATGCCGCAAGAGGCAGCCAAAGCACATGCTCCCGAAAGCCGTGCATGCTGTGGCTGTCGGCATGCAGCGTCATGCCCGAGGGGGTCTTCATCAGGTAGTAAAAGGCCACCTCATGGCATTGCAGGCTCTGCTCGCCGGCAAAGAAATTCTCGTGGATAAACAACAGGCGGTCAATCTCCATCATCACGCCCGTCTCCTCCAGCACCTCGCGGCGCACCGCATCCTCCAGGCTCTCCCCCAGCAGCACCGCGCCGCCTACGGAATAGTAATATGGGTCCCGCTCGTTTTTTGCCATCAACACGCAGCCATCGTGCAATATGACTGCCGCCGCGCGCATGCGAAACCAGTATCCATCCCGCAGGATAAAGCAATCCCTGCGCTGTTCGGCCAGCAATGCCTCATCCATCTTCTGTCTCCTTCATCTGCGCCTGACGCTTCATCCAACCATGGTAATGGTAGGGCGGTGATGCTGTCAAGCCGTGCCGCAGCCCGTGTACAACGGTGCTGACCCGTGTATATTCCTATCAGACCCATGTGCAAAACCTGCTTGAACTTTGCTTTTTTGATGAACGGAGGAAAACATGAAAAGAATCAACCACATGATTGCCCGGGCTGCCGTGTGGCTGTTGATCGTATCCATTGCATTGCTGCCTTGCCCTTGCAGGCCGAAGCTGCCCAAGCCCCCGGATTCACGGCCGAGGTGCTGGCCGGCGGGCTGGAGCGCCCCTGGGATTTGGCCCAGCTACCCGATGGCTCGCTGCTGTTTACCCAGCGCGGCGGCTCGCTGAGCCTGCTGGCCGACGGCCAGGTGCGCCCCATCGCCGATATGCCCATGTTGCGGCCCGCGGCGAGGGCGGACTGACCGGGCTGGCACTGGATGCGGCATTTGCCGACAACCGGCTGATCTATCTGGCCTACAATAGTGTCCTCTGAATAACAGAATTTCCACACTTTCAACTCAATTTTAGCAGCCCAAAGCAGTTTTCCTCACCCCACACCAACCCCTGGACCCGCGCCAAAAATTGCCACAAAAGAATCCGCAGCTTGCGGAA
>JAAZBU010000128.1 GCA_012513645.1 Clostridiales bacterium
AGCCGATGACGGGCACGCCGCGCGTCTCCAGGTATTCCAGCGTCAGCCCCAGGTCCAGGATGCCCTTGGCGCCGGCGCATACCACGGCGACGGGCGTGTGGGCCAGCTCCTCCAGGTCGGCGGAGATGTCCATGCTGGTGGTGGCGCCGCGGTGCACGCCGCCCACCCCGCCGGTGGCGAAGACGCGGATGCCGGCAAGGGCTGCGATAATCATGGTGGCGGCCACGGTGGTGGCGCCGTCCTGCTTGCGGGCGACCAGCACCGGCAGGTCGCGGCGGCTGGCCTTGGACACCTTCTGCCCCTGGCTGCCCAGGTACTCAATCTGCTCCTGCGTGAGGCCCGCGCACAGCTTGCCGCCGATGACGGCGATGGTGGCCGGTTCCGCGCCATGCTCGCGCACGATGCGCTCGCACGCCAGGGCGGTCTTCACATTCTCGGGGTAGGGCATGCCATGGCTGATGATGGTGCTCTCCAGGGCGACGACCGGGCGGCCCTCCGCAAGGGCAGCTTTGACTTTCTCCGACAGCACGAGGTGTTTGTTCATGGTGGTCAGCCTCCTTTATTTTGCGGCTTCAGCCGCCCTTTGTACGAGGTGATGATGCGCGAATCGCAGGCCCTGCTGCGCGATATCCCGCAGGGAAAAACCCTGGGCGATGGCGCAGCAAAGGCCCGCCGTCATGGCATCGCCGGCGCCAGTGGCCGGTCCAGGCGGTACTGGTAGCGCCGGCAGATGGAAATGCTCGTCGCCAGCGGCGCAGTACAGCCCCTCCTTGCCCAGCGAGATAAACACCTGCTGCACGCCCATCTGAAGCAGGGCTGCGGCGGCGTCCTGCGGCGTTTGGCGGCCCGTCAGGCACTGGGCCTCCATCAGGTTGGGCTTGAAGGCGCGCAGCCGGTTCAAAATGGGTGTTAGCCGGGCAGCCTTTTCACAGCTCACCGGGTCTGCCATCAGAGGCACTTGCATGTGATTCGCCGCGGCTTGCAGCGCCTCCCGGCTGAGGTTGGCGTCCAGCAGGCACAGGCTGAAACCGTTGGCGGGCAGCGCGCGGATGGCCTGCTCGTCCAGCAAATCCATGGCGCGCATGTCGTTGATGGCGGCGGCCATGTCGCCCCCGTCATCATGGATGGCCATATAGACGCAGCTGGCGGCGTCCGCCCGCAGCGCGTAGCGCAGGCCAATGCCCAGCCCGTCGCAGCTGGCCACCAATGCCTGGCCGAAGGCATCGCTGCCCAGCACACAGGCCAGTTCCACCGGGATGCCGGCCTGGGCGATATGCTGGGCGATATTGCGGCCCACGCCGCCGGGCGACAGGGTCACCCGGCCGATGTTGGAATCCCGCCAGGCGAAATGCTCCCCGGGCATGCCCAGGATATCCATGTTGGCCCCGCCAATGACCAGAACAGGCGCTTTCATCTGCGTCTCACCAGCCCTCCCATGATACCGCGCACCACATTGATGATGGCGGCCGCCATCACCGCCCATTGCAGCGAGTATACCTGCACCGAGCCCGGGAACAGGCGCACCGTCAGCATGATGAGCAAGGTGTCTATCACAATGCCTATCAGCCCCAGTGTCAGCACATTGAACGCGAACAGCACCAGCTTTGCCAAAGGCCGTATAATCAGGTACAGCAGCATCAGGCTGGCGCCTGCCAGCAGCGCGGTCTGCAAACTGTTGCACCACAGCCCCCACAGCAGATAATCCGCCAGCGGGAAGGCCAGCGTGCCCACGATGTAGCGCACCGCGGCCGCGAACATCAGCGCACCAACCCGGGCCCGATCAGCATGCAGTCGCCAAAGCTGAAAAAGCGGTAGCGCGCCTCCACCGCGTGGCGGTAGGCATCCAGCGCGTTCTCGCGGCCCATGAAGGCGCTGACCAGCATCAGCAGCGTGCTCTGGGGCAGATGAAAGTTGGTCAGCAGCATGTCGGTGGCGCGTAAGGAGGTGCCCGGCCGGATGAAGATGCTGGTCATCCCGCCGCCCGGCTGTATGCTGCCCTGCGGGTCAGCCACGGTCTCCAGCGTGCGTACGCTGGTGGTGCCCACACAGACCACGCGACCGCCCTGCTGCCTGGCCCGGTTGATGCGCCGGGCGGCATCCTCGCTTACCTCATAATACTCGCTGTGCATCTGGTGGCTCTCCGCGTCCTCCGCCTTGACCGGGCGGAAGGTGCCCAGCCCCACATGCAGCAAAATGGGGACGATGTCGATGCCCTTTTCCTGTACGCGCGCCAGCACCTCGGGCGTGAAGTGCAGCCCGGCGGTGGGGGCGGCGGCGCTGCCGTCCAGCTTGGCATAGACAGTCTGGTAGCGCTCGGGGTCGCTCAACTTCTCATGGATATAGGGGGGCAGCGGCGTCTCCCCAAGGGCATCCAGTACATTTTCAAAAAGGCCTTCATAGCTGAAATCCACCTGCCGGGTGCCATCGGCCATGGGCTGGCCCACACGCGCCATCAGGCGGCCATCGCCAAAGCTGACCTGCGTCCCCTCGGGCAGGCGGCGGCCTGGCTTGACCAGCGCCTCCCAGGTGTTCTGTGAGAGGCGGCGCAACAGCAAGAATTCCACCGGCACGCCGGTCTCTACCTTGATACCCAGCAGGCGGGCGGGGATGACGCGTGTATGGTTGATGACCAGCGCGTCCCCCTTGCGCAGATAGTCCGGGAAATCGTGGAACGAGCAATCCCGCCGCTGCGCGTTTTCCCGGTTGCACACCAGCATGCGGCTGGCGTCACGGGGAAAAATCGGCGTTTGGGCAATCAGCTCCTGCGGCAGGGCGTAGTCAAAGTCACTCGTTTTCATCAAACAGATTTACCTGTGTATCGCGCGCAGTGTTGGCCATGCTTTGGGGCGGCGTGCGCTGCAGGTGGCGGTAGGCCAGCTCCGTCACCACACGGCCGCGGGGCGTGCGCTGGATGAAGCCCAGCTGCAGCAAATACGGCTCGTACACATCCTCGATGGTGATGGCGTCCTCGCCCGTGGAGGCGGCCAATGTATCCAGCCCCACGGGCCCGCCGCCAAACTTGTCCATCATGGTGAGCAGCACATTGCGGTCCACCCGGTCCAAGCCCAGGCCGTCCACATCCAGCATGTCCAGCCCTTCGTGCGCCACCTCGCGGGTAATGTGGCCATCGGCCCGCACCTGGGCATAATCGCGTACGCGCTTGAGCATGCGGTTGGCAATGCGCGGCGTGCCACGGCTGCGGCAGGCAATCTCCTGCAGGCCCTCGTCGTCAAAGGGCATACGCAATATGCTGGCCGAGCGGCGCAAAATCTGCGCCAGCTCGTCCGCGGTATACATCTCCAGCCTGTACATGATGCCAAAGCGGTCGCGCAGCGGCGCCGACAATTGGCCCGCGCGGGTGGTGGCGCCTATCAGCGTGAAGCGCGGCAAATCCAGCCGCATCGAGCGCGCGGTGGGGCCCTTGCCAATCATGATATCCAGCGCACCGTCCTCCATGGCGGGGTACAGCACCTCCTCCACCGCGCGGGACAGGCGGTGGATTTCGTCGATAAACAACACATCGCCGGCGTTGAGGTTGGTGAGGATGCTGGCCAGGTCGCCCGGCCGCTCGATGGCGGGGCCGGAGGTGATGCGCACATTCTGCCCCATCTCGGCCGCCACAATGCAGGCCAGCGTGGTCTTGCCAAGGCCCGGCGGGCCGTAGAGCAAAATGTGGTCCAGCGCGTCGCGGCGTTTGAGCGCTGCCTTGATGTAGATATTCAGGCTGTCCTTCACCGGCGCCTGGCCCACATAGTCGCGCAGGGCGCGCGGGCGCAGCGAGGCTTCGATTTCGCCGTCCTCCTGGCGGGGGCCGGAGGTTAAAATGCGGTCGTTTTCCATGCTCATCCTTTCGCCATGCCGCGCAGCGCCAGGCGTACTAGGTCGTCCGCCCGGTCATCGGGCGATGCCTGCTGGTGCGCGATGGACACCGCCCGCGCGGCCTCCGCCTGGGTGTAGCCCAGCGATTGCAGGGCCAATATGGCTTCGGCAACAGCGCCATCGGGCTGGGCGGGCGCGGTACCGGTCAGGCCCGTTTCCACGCCAAAGTCCTCCGCCGACAGCTTGTCCTTCAGCTCCAGCGCGATGCGCTGGGCAGTCTTTTTGCCGATGCCGGGGGCGCGCGACAGCATCACCACATCGCCGGTCATGATGGCCAGCGTCAAATCGCTCAGCGGCATGGAGGCCAAAATGCCCAACGCCGTGCGCGGCCCGATGCCCGAGATGCCCGTCAGCTTGAGGAACATGCCCCGCTCCTCCCGGGAGACAAAGCCAAACAGCTCCATGGCGTCATCGCGCACGCTCAGCCAGGTGTATACGCGCACAAATTCGCCCTTTGGCGGTGCCGCGGACAGGGCTGCCGCCGTGCACAGCAGCTGGTAGCCCACGCCGCCCGCCAGGATGACCAGCTCACCCGGCGCCTTGTATTCAACGGTTCCTTCAATAAATGCGTACATGTTGTTCCTACTTCATCCTGAACTGTATTTTGGCAGGCCCCGCGTTGAGGTGCGTGATGGCCGCCGCCACGGCGTCCGCCGCGTCATCGGGCTTGGGCGCGGCGCTCAACTTCAATATCAGCATCACCATCTGCTGCACCTGGTGTTTGTCCGCCCGGCCGTAGCCGGTGATGCCCTGTTTGATTTGCATGGGCGTATATTCGTACAGCAGGGGGCTGTATTCGGCGCAGGCGCTGATGGCCACGCCGCGGGCGGCGCCCACGGTAAGCGCCGTGGTGACGTTTCGGGCGAAGAACAGCTCCTCGAACACGATTTCATCCGGCCGGTGGGTGGTGAGCAGCTCTTGAACGCTGTTTCTGATGTGAATCAGCCTGTCCTGCAGGCGCATATCGGGCGGCGTGGTAATGACGCCGCAGCCAATAAATACAGGGCTGTGCAACCCGGATTCCACCACGCCCCAGCCCATTGTGGCCAGCCCCGGATCGATGCCCAAAACGCGCATGCTCAGCCCCCTTTGATTTGCTACCGATGATAGAACAAAGGTTCTTGTTTGTCAAACCAATCCCTTACAGTTCGGGCTGCCAGCGCGCCATCAACCGCTCCACATGGCGGCGGGCGATGCTGGCGCTTTCGGCTTCGTCGGCGGCGTTCTGGGGCGCCTCGCCCATCAGACCCAGGAACTGGCTCACCTTCAGCCCCAGGCGCTCCTGAATATCGGCGTCGCTGCCCTTGGGGCTGACCAGGTAGTAGCACAGCAGCGAGTCCTTCTGCCCGATGCGGTGGGCGCGGTCCTCCGCCTGGCTGTGGACGGCGGGCGACCAGTCCAGCTCGCCAAACACCACGATGCTGGCACGCTGCAGGTTGAGGCCCGAGGCCGCCCGCAGCGACACGCAGCACAGGTCGGTGCGCCCGGCCATGAAGCGCTCCACGCTCTTTTCCTTCTGCGCTGCCGTCTCCCGCCCGGTGATGAAGGCGGGGGACAGGGTTTTGAGCTCCCTGCGGTAGGTATCCATCACCGCGTGGTGATGGGCAAACAGCAGCACCTTTTCGCCGGATTCAATCAGCGCGCGCACGAACTGGCTGACATAGGGGGCCTTGGCGATGCCGGTGGCCTGCCGCTCCTCCTGGGAAATCTGCCCCTCCAGCAGCGCGCGCTGGGATGCGGTCAATTGTTCATCCCCGGCCCATCGGCGCAGCTTGTCCAGCACCGGCTGCATCAGGTGTTTGTAGGCGGCGCTGTCGGCGTCTATCTCCTGCACCAGGCGGCGCTTGTCGGGCAGCTCGGGCAGCACTTCGCGCTTTGTGCGTCGCAGCATCAGCCCCTCGCGGCGCAGGTGCTCGCCCAGCATGTCGGGCTTGATGACCACGGCGCTGCCGTAGCCGTAGCACCACTCGCGCGAGAAGCTCTCCCAGTTGCCCAGGAAGTTGAAATCCAGAATGTTGACCACGTTCCAGATTTCGCCGCCCTGGTTATAGATGGGTGTGCCGGACAGCCCCCACACCCGCTCGCAGGCGGAGGACAGCAGCGAGGCGGCCGAATATTTCTCCGTCCCCGCGCGGCGCAATTCCTGTATTTCGTCAAACACCACCGCCTTGACCGGCAGATGGGGCAGCGATTCCTTCCAGCCGCGCAGCAGCAGGTAGTGCACCAGGTAGATGTCCGCCTCGGGCAGGGGATAGGGCTTGAGCCCTTGCAATACATGCACGGTGGGCGGCCGCCCGTTTACGCGGGTAAAGCGGGCGATTTCGGCCTGCCAGTTGAGCTGCAGGTGCGGGGGCACCACAATCAAGCAGGGGAAGGAGCCGGTGGTGACCAGCGCGGCCAACGCCTGCACGGTCTTGCCCAGGCCCATCTCATCGGCCAGCAGGCCGCGGCGCACCCGGCACAGCCAATTCAGGCCGGTCTGTTGAAAGGCGCGCAGCGTGCCCACAAAGGCGCC
>JAAZBU010000129.1 GCA_012513645.1 Clostridiales bacterium
CGTTATATTCACTACTACAACCACGACCGGATGAAACTAAAACTAAAAGGAATGAGCCCGGTTGAATACCGAACTCATTCCTTGACCGCCGCTTGATTTCTCTGTCCAACTTCTGGGGTGCAGTTCACGATCGGAGCGGCGTTTTGCTTTGATGAAGAATCAGTTATACAGCCATTTCCTTCAGCTTGGGCGATACGTGCAGCGTGGCCTCGGTGGCCTCCTGAATCTGCTCCACGGTATACTCCGGGTTGCGCTCCACCAGCACAAAGCCTTCGGGCGTTACCTCGATGACACCCATCTCGGTGATGATGAGGTCAACGGCCTTGACGGCGGTCAGCGGCAGGTTGCACTTTTTGAGCAGCTTGGGGTTGCCCTTAGCGGTGTGCTCCATGGCCACGATCACCTTCTTGGCGCCGCTGAGCAGGTCCATGGCGCCGCCCATGCCGGGCACCATCTTGCCGGGGATCATGTAGTTGGCGATGTCGCCGTTCTCGGCCACCTGCAGGGCGCCCAGCACGGTGATATCCACATGGCCGCCGCGGATGATGCCAAAGGAGGTGGCGCTGTCAAAGAACACGCCGCCGGGCAGAATCGTCACGCAGGAGCCGCCGGCGTTGACGATGTTCCAGTCTTCATTGCCGTCAGCAGGCACGGGGCCCAGGCCAATGAAGCCATTCTCTGATTGAAAATCAACGGATTTGTCCGCAGGGACAAAGTTTGCCACCAAGGTAGGCAGACCAATGCCCAGGTTGACGACGTTGCCGTCCTGCAACTCCTGCGCGACCCGCTTGGCGATGAATTCCTGCGTTTGCTGTTTGTCCATCATGATTATTTCTCCTCCACAATGTAGTTCACAAACGCGCCGGGGACAACGACGTCGTTGGCATCAATCTCGCCCACCGGGACGACCTTGCGCGCCTCAACGATGGTCACATCGGCGGCCGCGGCCATGACGGGGTTAAAGTTGCGGGTAGAGCCGCGGTACTTCAGGTTGCCCTTGGTGTCGGCCACATCGGCGTAGATCAACGCAAAATCGGCCTTCAGGGGCTTTTCAAGCAGATAGGTCTTGCCATCCACTTCCAGCACCTGCTTGCCCTTCTCCACCTCAGTGCCCACGCCGGTCGCCGTAAGGAACCCGCCCAGGCCGTAGCCCGCTGCGCGAATCTGCTCAGCCATGGTGCCCTGGGGGATCAGATGCACCTCGGTCTCCCCCGCCATCATCTGGCGGCCCGTCTCCTTGTTGGTGCCGATGTGGGTGGCATAGATGGTTTTGAACTGCTTGGTCGCAACCAGCTTGCCCACGCCGCGCTCCGGCGTGCCGGTGTCGTTGCAGATGAGCGTCAGATCCTTGACGCCCTTGCTGACCAGCGCATCGATCAACTTATCGGGTGTGCCACAGGCCAGGAAGCCGCCTACCATGATCACGCTTCCATCCTTGATCATGTCAACCGCTTCCTTGAGGGTGATCCGTTTGTCCATGATGTCTCTCCTGCCTTTCTGCGGTATATATGCCGCGTCGCAATAAGAACGTTCAGCCACGCATAAAAATGGCCGAGATGGGCAAGCCCAGGACTTCCCATCGGCTATGTCCATTCTGTAACTTAGTATACGCCCCCGATAACCAAAAGTCCACCCTGTATCAGGCATCCGGTAACTACATTCTGTATCAATCCTGATTTCAAATTCACATATTGTTCATGCCGGTGTCAAAAACCGGATTTACAATGAAACTGCACAGAAAAGTGCCCGACAAAATGTACACCAAGGAGATAAAAGATGAACAACACAAAGAGAAAAGGCCTGCTGACAGCCATATTGGCCCTTGTGGCCGTGGCGGCGCTGGCCCTCACGGCAGTCGCCGGCACCATCAACCAGCAGGAGATTGACGCGCTGATCAACACCGCCACCAACAAGGCGGAGGTTACCAGCCCCTTCCTGACCGTGGCCAACGAGGTGCGCGAGAGCGTGGTGGGCGTCAACAACTACCAGACCGGCAACATGCGCGGCTATGGCATTCCCTTTTATGGCAATCAGCAGCCGGGCGGCGAGCGGATCTACGGCACAGGCTCGGGCGTTGTGATCAGCCAGTACGGCCATGTGCTCACCAACCACCATGTAGTCAAGGATGCCACGCGCCTGAGCGTGACCTACGGCACCAAGGAGGCCGAGGCCACGGTGGTCGCCGCCGATGAGGGGCTGGACATCGCCGTGCTGCTGGTGCCCGGGCTGGATCTGCCGGCCGTCAAGCTGGGCAACAGCGATGAAATCCAGGTGGGCGAGTGGGCCATCGTTGTGGGCAACCCCCTGGGGCAGGAGTATGACCGCTCGGTCACGGTGGGCGTTGTATCCGCCTTCAACCGTGCCTTTGAGGGCAACTCCCGCGACCGCTACGGCCGCCGCAGCGTGGTCACCAACCAGATGATTCAGGTGGACGCCGCCATCTCCAGCGGCAACTCCGGCGGCGGCATGTTCAACATCCTGGGACAACTGCAGGGCATCCCCACCCTGAAGCTGGACTCCTCCCGCATGTTTGGCACCGCCAGCATCGACAACATCGGCATGTGCGTGCCCGTCAACGCGGCCAAGCCGCTGATCAAGGAAGCGCTGGAAAAGTATGACGGCGAGACAGTAGACAAGGGCAACATCGTGGACCACGCCCAGGGCGCCGACAACGCCGACCCCAACCGCCCGCGCATGGGCGTGACCATCACCACCCTTAATGCCGGCTTTGCCCAGGCCGTCGGCCTGCCAAACGGCGCCTATGTGGACAAGGTGGATGCCAACTCCCCCGCCGAAGCAGCCGGGCTGAAGGCCGGTGACATCATTGTGGAGGTGGATGAGACCATCATCGCCGACCACTATGAGCTGGTCAACAAGCTGTCCGAGTACAAGGCGGGCGACAAGGCCGAGGTGAAGTACTTCCGCGCCGAGGGCCTGGCAGATATCGTATCCGGCAGCAAAAGCCCCGAGGAAGTCAACGGCGATTACCACACCACCACGGTGGAGCTGAAAAACCTTAACGAGAACCTGTAACTGTTTTCTTCAAAGTGATGGGGGCCGCCATGTTGGCGGCCCCTTAGCGTATCAACAAACCTAAGGGAGGTGTCGGAGGGTGAAACCCTCTGACTGCAATCCGCGCCAGCGACATGCGCGGTGGCGCGGCAGGCCTTGCGTAAGCAAGGGTTTCCTTGCTTTCCGCCGCCCGGGAACGAAGTGAGAGGCGGAGGGCCAAAGGCTTGACCATCAAAACACCGCAGTGTTTTGATGGCGTGGGGGCCGCCAACATGGCGGCCCCCATTGTATACACACCGGTCATGCTTCCTGCATCAGCCGGTCCAATATATCCACGTCCGCCGGACAAAAATCGTACTGAGGAATCTCCCCGGCAGCAATCCACTTGAGGGCATTGTGCTCCCGGCGCTCGAGGGTGCCTGCGGCAATCACCGCCTCGTACAGGGACAGCCGGATGTGGATATCCGGGTAGCGATGCACCGCCTGGGCATAAAGGCCGCCAACGGACAGCGTGACGCCCAACTCCTCCCCGCACTCTCGGATCAGTGCCTGCTCGGGGCTTTCCCCTGCCTCCACCTTGCCGCCCGGGAACTCCCACAGCAGCGCCCGCTTCTTGTCAGCCGGCCGCTGACAGATCAGAAACCGGGCCCCGTCGCGGATTAGCGCCGCCACCACTTCTACCATACCCCTCTCCTTTGCCGCCACCGATTGCTTATATGGATGGATCGAGCGTCATCTGCTGGTAGGGCAGCACCTCAAACCCCATGCTGTGGTACAGTGAGATGGCGCGCTCGTTGTCCACGTCCACCTCCAGGCGGATGCGCTTGGCCTTGTCGCCGTACTGCTCCTGCACATAGCTTAGAAAAGCGCTGCCCAGCCCGTGGGAGCGGAAGCCGGGGCGGATATACAGCTCATCCACCCACAGCAGCAGGCCGCCCAGCTCGGGCGAAAAATACTTGGCCAAAATGGCATAGCCCGCGCTCTCCCCCTCATGCTCCAGCACGAAGCCCTCCAGATAGGTATCCCGGCGCATCATCTCCTGAAAGCTGGCTTCAAACAGCGCCTCATCCGGCTCGGTCAAAATGGCGTCGGTGTTGTAAAACTCGGTCGCAAGGGCATGGTACAGCGCCCGGTCCCCCTGCTGCATTTTGCGAAACATGGCCCTCTCCTTCATCCGATAGGGGGCCTATGCCTTGGCCGGCGCCCCTGATGCCCCAAGGGTAAGGGAGGGCGCGCCCCCTTGTCAAGCGCCTCATGATACACAAGACGAACGTTCGATGTAAAAATTGATGACAATATTCGCATAACATGATATGATGAGGTGCTAATACCGAACGACGAGTAGAGGCAAGGCGGGAGCGAAAAAAGTTCTGCAAAGCATTTACGACTGAGTTTGGTATGATTCCGGGAGGAGCATGTACGATGGACAAAGTGAAGCGCAACGAACGCATTGCCGTGATGACCAGGATTTTAGTGGACGCCCCCAATCAAATCATCAGCTTCTCCGCCTTTTGCGAGCGGTTTGGCGCGGCTAAATCCTCCATCAGCGAGGATGTCACCATAATCGACGACACCCTGCGGCACAATGGCCTGGGTACCCTGCAGACCATCGCGGGCGCGGCAGGCGGCGTGCGCTTTCGCCCCTGCGGGGCATCGGCGCATGACTACGCCTTTTTGCAGGGGGTAGCCCAATCGCTGTGCGAGCCGGATCGCGTGCTGCCCGGCGGCTACCTCTACCTGTCGGACATCCTGTCCGACCCGGTGCTCATGCGCCGCATGGGCGAGATCATCGCCTGTGCCTGGTATGAGGAGAAGCCGGACTTCGTGCTGACGATGGAAACAAAGGGCATCCCCGTGGCCATGATGACGGCCAACTACCTGGGCATCCCCTTGGTGATCGCCCGCCGGCAGAGCAAGGTGTATGAGGGCAGCGCCGTCAACATCAACTACGTGGGCGGCAAGGGAAGCATCGAAACCATGTCCCTCTCCCGCCGGGCGGTGAAGGCCGGCCAGCGCGCGCTGGTGGTGGATGATTTCATCCGCGGCGGCGGTACGGCCCGCGGTCTGGTGGCGCTGATGGCCGAATTTTCGGTGGAGGTGGTGGGCCTGAGCTTCGTGCTGGCGCAGGAGTGCCCGCCGCGCAAATCCATCGACAATGAAAAATCCCTCATGACCTTTACCGGCGATGGCGAGGCCGAGGCGCTCAGCGTGCGCCCGGCGGACTGGATCAACAGATAAACACAGAAACAGGAGTTACAATGCTGGCAATCATCGGCCTGGGCAACCCGGGCGCGAACTATGACAAGACAAGGCACAACGTGGGCTTCCGCGTGATCGACCTGATGAGCCGCCGATATGGCATCGCCGTCAGCAAAAACCGCAGCCGCGCCCTGGTGGGTGAGGGGCTGGCGGGCGGGCAGCGCATTGCGCTGGTCAAGCCGCAGACCTATATGAACCTCAGCGGCGAAAGCGTGCAGGACCTGCTGCGCTGGTACAAGCTGACGCCCCAGCAGATGCTCATCCTCTCCGACGATATCGACCTGCCGGCGGGCGCCGTGCGCATCCGCCCCCATGGCGGTGCCGGCACCCACAACGGCCTGCGCAACATCATCCAGATGACGGGCAGCGATCGGTTTCCCCGCATCCGCATCGGCGTGGGCGCGCCCCCGCCGCAGTGGGATCTGAAGGACTGGGTGCTCTCCGGCTTTGGCGAGGATCAGCCGCTGATCGACCAGGCCCTGCGCACGGCGGCGGATGCCGCCGATTGCTTCATCACCGGCGGGATTGACCTGGCGATGAACCGGTTTAACAAGCGGGATCATGCAAAACCAGCTGTTTGACGCCTTAAGGGCGTGGGCCCCCTGGCAGCAGGCTCTGCGGCACTGCGCGGATGGGCAAGCCACCGCGCTGTACGACGTGACCGAGTCGCAACGAGCCTACCTGTCCGCCGCGCTGGCCAGCCATACCGGGCGGCCGGTGCTGTATGTTGCGCCCACCGAGCAGGCAGCCCGCCGCGCTGCGGAGGACTGCGCCCAGCTGTTAGGTGGGCGGGCAGCGCAGTTGACAGCGCCCGAGCTGCAGTTTTTGCGCGCCGTGCAGGGGCGCGAGGGCAGCTGGCAGCGGCTCAAGGTGTTAGGCCAGGCCATGTCGGGCGAGCTGATGGTGGTGTGCGTATCCGCCGAGACGCTGCTCACCCGCTTCATGCCGGCAGACAGCTTTCAGCAGGCCGCCTTCACCCTGCGCGAGGGGAAGCAGGCCGACCCCCAGCAGGTGATGGCCCGCCTGACCGCCCTGGGCTACGAGCGCGTGCCCATGGTGGAGGGCAAGGGCCAGTGCGCCCTGCTGGGCGACATCCTCAACGTGTTCCCGCCGGAGCTGGATCAGGCCGTGCGCATCGAGTTTTTTGATGTGCAGGTCGACTCCATCCGCCCCTTTGATATCGTGACCCAGCGCAGCGCAGGCCGCGTGGACAGCGTGCACATTGGCCCGGCGCTGGAGTATTTTGTGCCGCCGGATGCGCGCGAGCAAGCGGCCGGGCGCATGGAGGCAGCCTTATCCCATCAGGACGCGGCGCCGGGCGATCTGCGCCCGGGGCTGGCCGGCTTTGCCCGCGATGCCGAGCAGCTGCGCGATACGGGCGCCTTTCCCAACATGCAGCTGTGGGCAAACCTGCTGTACGAGCATTCCTGCCCCCTGAGCGCCCTGCTGCCCGACCCCATCGTGGTGATCGACACACCGGACCGCGCTGTCGCCCGCCTGGAGGAGCGCACGCTGGGCTTTGCCGAGGATCTGGCCCTGGCGCTGGAGCGCGGCGAAGCCGTACCCGCCCAGCAGCATCTGCTGTACACGCCCGATGAGGTGCTCAGCCACCTGAAGGCGCAGCCCGTCGTGCTGATGCAGGAGCTGCTGCGCGGCCTGGCCGGGCTTAGCCCCTCCTTGGTATTGCAGATGCAGGGCCAGGGCCTGAGCCGCTATCAGGGCCGGTACGCCGAGCTGGCGGCCGACCTACAGGGCTGGGTGGCTGGCGGCATGACGGTGGCCATCCTGTGCAGCGGGCTGTCGCGGGCCGAGCGCATGCAGCGCGCTTTGAGCGAGTTCGGCTGCGAGGTGCCCATCCGGGCGGAGGGCGATCTGTCCCTCTCCCCCAGCCGGCCTGCGCTGATCCCCCTGCCCTTCTCCCGCGGCTTTCTGATGGCGGATGCCGGGCTGGTGCTGCTGACCGATACCGACGTATTGGGCAGCGGTCAGCGCAAAACCAAGGCGCGCCAGACCGCCGGGCAGAAGATTGAGGCCTTTACCGACCTGAGCGCGGGCGATTATGTGGTGCACGAGCATCACGGCATCGGCGTCTATCAGGGCACGGTGCGCCTGCAGTCGGAGGGCGCATGGCGGGATTACCTGTTCATCCAATATCGCGGCAACGACAAGCTGTACGTGCCGCTGGATCAGTTTGAGCGCGTGCAGAAGTATATCGGCGCGGGTGATGCCGCCCCCGCCCTCAACGACCTGGGCAGCGGCGACTGGGAGAAGCAGCGCAGCCGCGTCAAGGCCGGGTTGCGCAAGTTGGCCTTCGACCTGGTCAAGCTGTACGCCGCCCGCCAGGCGGAGCACGGCTTTGCCTTCGCGCCGCAGGCAGCCTTTGAGGGGCAGTTTGGCGACCGCTTTGAGTACGAGCTGACGCCCGACCAGGAAAAGGCCGTCAGCGACGTATTGGAGGACATGGGCAAGCCCGTCAACATGGACCGGCTGCTGTGCGGCGATGTGGGCTACGGCAAGACCGAGGTGGCCGTGCGCGCCGCGTTTCGCGCAGTGGTCAACTCCAAACAGGTGGCGCTGCTTGCGCCCACCACCATTCTGGTGCAGCAGCACTACCAAACGCTGGCGCGTCGGTTCGAGGGCTTCCCCATCAGCATCGGCTTTGTCAGCCGCTTCCGCAGCCCCAAGGCCAACAAGGAGACCATTCAAAAAGCCGCCCGGGGCGAGCTGGATATATTAATCGGCACCCACCGTCTGCTGAGCAAGGATGTGCAGTTTAAAAACCTGGGGCTGTTGATTGTGGACGAGGAGCAGCGCTTCGGCGTATCCCACAAGGAGAGCATCAAAAACATGAAGCGCACGGTGGATGTGCTGACGCTGTCGGCCACGCCCATCCCCCGCACCCTGCACATGAGCATGGTGGGCGTGCGCGACCTGAGCCTGCTGGAAACACCGCCCGAGGAGCGCTACCCCGTGCAGACCTATGTGGTGGACTATTCCGAGGCCCTCATCCGCGATGCCATCCTGCGCGAGTTGGGGCGCGAGGGGCAGGTGTTCTTCCTGTACAACCGGGTGGCCGATATCGAGCGCTTTGCCTCCCGCCTGCGCCAGCTGGTGCCCGAGGCGCGCATCGCCGTGGCCCACGGGCAGATGCGGGAAAACGCCCTGGAGGACGTGATGATGGACTTTGTGGCCGGGCAGGCCGATGTGCTGCTGTGCACTACCATCATCGAAAACGGCATCGACATCCCCCGCGCCAACACGCTGATCGTGTACGATGCGGACCGCTTCGGCCTGTCCCAGCTGTACCAGCTGCGCGGGCGCGTGGGCCGCAGCAACCGTGCAGCCTACGCCTACTTCACCGTGCGGCCCGACCGGGCGCTGAGCGAGACCGCCGAAAAGCGCCTGGCCGCCATCAAGGAGTTTACCGAGTTTGGCTCGGGCTTTCGCATCGCGCTGCGCGACTTGTCCATCCGGGGCGCCGGCAACATGCTGGGGCCGGAGCAATCCGGCCAGGTAAGCGCCGTCGGGTACGACCTGTACTGCAAGCTGATTGAGGAGGCCGTGCGCGAGGCCAAGGGCGACTTGAGCCACCTGCGCGAGAGCGAGCTGGAGACCCGGGTGGAGCTGTATGTCAACGCCTTCCTGCCCGAAACCTATGTGTCCGGCGAGGCGCAGCGCATGGAGGTATACAAGCGCATCTCCCAGATCGAGTCCGAGCAGGACCGCAGCGAGCTGCTGGATGAATTGATCGACCGCTTTGGCGAGCCGGAGGAGCCCGTGCTCAACCTCATGTCCGTCTCCCTGTTGCGGGCCATGGCCAACCGGCTGGGCGCGGCGTTCGTCAGCTTTTCCAACGAGGCGCTCAAGCTGCGGCTGGACACCCGCTTTGTTGAGGACCCGGCGCTGCTGTATCAGGGCATGGTCACCACCGACCGCCGCTTCACCATGCAAAGCGGCAAGCGCCCGGCCATTTTGCTGCTGCTGCCCGGCGCGGACGATAAAAAAGCCCTCAAAGAGGGCGTCAGGGTATTGGGCAAGCTGCTGGACACCATGGCGGCTATCCGGGAGCAGGCCGCCCAGGAAAACGAAGCAGAGTAAAGATCAATTATCTGATGGGCGACGGCATGTCGCCCGTCTGCTCCATGGGCCTGATGTGCTCAAAAAAGTCATTCTTTTCCATATCCGACCCCACCAGCGTGCGGTACAGCCCGAAGCGCGAAGCGCTGTGTTTGCCATCCACCGCCACGGCGAACTTGGCCTGCTGGGAGCGGTGCATCTCAAAGGCTTCCTCGCTGATGGCCAGCGCCGTCCGGCCGCCCAGGGCGGCAACGGGCATGCGCCAGTCCATTTCCATGGCGTTGTCCTCATACAGGTGCAGATACAGCTTGGGCACATCCCACACCCCATGCTCGGCAGCACTTTGGGGGTACCGGGCCAAATCCGCCGCCGCCTCCAGCGCCGCGGCTGCCGCCCGCGCAGTGAGGATATGGGCCGGGTGGCCGTACTCGCCCTTGAGGTCATGGCTGAGCACCACCTGGGGCTTGAGCCGGCGGTACAAATCCACCACATGGCCGGTAACCGCTTCCTCGCCGCCCCAGATGCGCCAGCTGTCGCGCATGGTGGGCATGCGCTTGTCGCGGAAGGTGCCGATATAGGGGTAGTTGCGGATGCCCGCCGTCCACAGGCCGTTGAGCATCTCGCTGCGGCGCATGGGGTTGGCGCAGGTCATATAGGCCACGGCCACATCCTTGCCCCGCTCCTGCGCGTAGTAGGGAATGGCCCCGCCCATCCACAGCAGCTCATCGTCGGGGTGGGCCACCAGCACCAGCAGGTCGGCCTGCTCAAGGGGCGGCTGCCAGCGCTGCACCCAGTGGGGCGGCTGCTCGCCGGAAAACACATACAGCTCGCTGATGGCCACGCCCTCTTTGTCGGTGCTCAGCTCCAGCCGCAGGGGCCCATTGCCCTCAAAGGGGATGTAGCGGTGGGCAAAGCCGGGCCCCGTGCTTTCATACAGGGGAACGGCCTGATTGCCCTGCGTCAGCCGCATGTGGTCGGGCTCCCGGGCAAAGCATACATATACCCCGCCCTGTTTGGCGGACCTGGGCAGGTCTATCTCAATCACCGTGGTGCGCGCGCCCATGCGCGTCCAAGCGGACTTGTACTTGCGGTCAAAGGCCTTGGCCCGCTCCGCCCGGTTGCCGGGCATGGTGAAGTGGCATTTGCCTGTGATGTCCCGCCCTTCCTTGGCCAATGCGGGCAGGGGCAGCAAAGTCATCAAAATCAGGAACAGTGTCAATACGGTTACAGGGGTTGCGCGGCGCCGGTCGGTCATGGTCGCTCCGTTCATCCAAGGGCAGGAAACTGCCCTCAGAGCATCTTTTTGAGGTATTGCCCGGTGTAGCTGTCCTTGGCCTTGGCGATCTGCTCGGGCGTGCCCTTGGCCACGATCTTTCCGCCGCCCTCCCCGCCCTCAGGCCCCAGGTCGATGATGTAATCGGCGGTTTTCAACACATCCAGGTTGTGCTCGATCACCAGCACGCTGTTGCCGGCCTCGGTCAGCTGCTGCAGCACGCGGATCAAGCGCCCCACGTCGTCCATGTGCAGGCCGGTGGTGGGCTCATCCAGCAGTATGATGGTGCGGCCGGTGGCCCGGCGGCTGAGCTCGGTGGCCAGCTTGACCCGCTGGGCCTCGCCGCCCGACAGCGTGGTGCTGCTCTGCCCCAGGCGCATATAGCCCAGGCCCACGTCAAACAGCGTCTGCAGCTTGGGCTTGATGCGCGGGTGGTTTTCAAAGAAGCGCAGCGCCTCCTCCACCGTCATCTCCAATACATCGGCGATGTTCTTTCCGCGGTAGCGCACCTCCAGGGTCTCCCGGTTGTAGCGCCTGCCGTGGCACACCTCGCAGGGCACGTAGATATCGGCCATGAAGTGCATCTCTATCTTGATCAGCCCGTCGCCGGCGCAGTTTTCGCAGCGCCCGCCCCGGATGTTGAAGGAGAAGCGCCCCTCCTTGTAGCCGCGGGCCTTGGCCTCGTTGGTCTGGGTGTACACCTGGCGGATCAGGTCAAACAGGCCGGTGTAGGTGGCCGGGTTGCTGCGCGGCGTGCGGCCGATGGGGCTCTGATCGATGTTGATGATCTTGTCCAGCTGATTTAGGCCGTCGATGCCATCGTGGTCGCCCGGCCGGGTCTTGGCGCGGTTGAGGTCGCGGGCCAGGGACTTGTATACAATCTCGTTGACCAGGCTGGACTTGCCCGAGCCCGACACCCCCGACACGCAGCAGAACACCCCCAGGGGAAACTTGACCATCAAGTTTTTCAGGTTGTGCTCGCGCGCGCCGCGCACCGTCAGCCAGCCCTGGGGCTTGCGCCGCTTGTCCGGCAGGCCGATGCGGGTCACGCCGCTGAGGTAGGCGCCGGTGATGGAGCCGGCCGTGTTCATCACCTGCTCCACCGTGCCCTGGGCCACGATATGGCCGCCATGCTCGCCCGCCCCCGGGCCGATATCCACCAGGTGGTCGGCGGCGCGCAGGGTATCCTCGTCATGCTCCACCACAATCAGCGTGTTGCCCAGGTCGCGCAGTTCCTGCAGGGTGCCCAGCAGCTTGGCATTGTCCCGCTGATGCAGGCCGATGGAGGGTTCATCCAGGATGTACAGCACGCCCACCAGCCGCGAACCGATCTGGCTGGCCAGGCGGATGCGCTGGGCCTCGCCGCCCGACAGCGTGGCCGCCGCACGCGACAGCGTAAGGTAGCTCAGCCCCACGTTGCACAGGAAGTGCAGGCGGTCCTTGGCCTCCTTTAATATCTGCTCGGCAATCATGCGGTGGGTCTCGCTCAATTCAAGCGAGGCCAGGAAGTCGCCCGCCGCGGTGAGGTTGAGGCGGGTCAGGTCCATGATGTTTTTGCCGCCCACCGTCACCGCCAGAGATTCCGGCTTCAGCCGGTTGCCCTTGCAGGCCGGGCAGGGGTCCTCGCGCATCAGCTCTTCATAGCTGGCCTTGACCGCGTCGCTGGTGCTCTCGCGGTAGCGGCGCTCCACCGTGGGGATCAGCCCCTCGTAGGCCACGTTCCACGTGCCGCCGCCGGCCGAGGCAAAGCGCACCGGAATCTTCTTGCCCCCGGTGCCATATAAGATGATCTTGATGATATCCGCCGGCAAGTCCTTCACCGGCGTATCCATGCTGAAGCCGTAGTGCTCGCTGAGCGCCACAAACATCATGTGCGCCACATTGCTCTCGTCCCCCGCGCTGTTAAAGCCCATGATCTGCACGGCGCCCTGGTTGAGGGATTTATGCGGCTCGGCGATCATCAGGTCTTCGCTGATCTTGATCAGCGTGCCCAGGCCCGAGCACTCGCTGCACGCGCCGTACGGGTTGTTAAACGAGAACATGCGGGGCGTGAGCTCTGCAATGCTCACGCCGCAGTCCGGGCAGGCATAGTTTTGCGAAAACAGCGTGACGGCCCCATCGGGCATCACCTGGCTGGCCATCAGGC
Source organism: Clostridiales bacterium (assembly GCA_012513645.1). Classification (GTDB taxonomy): domain Bacteria; phylum Bacillota; class Clostridia; order Christensenellales; family Aristaeellaceae; genus UBA1038. Next base: position 12,768 of record JAAZBU010000129.1, read on the forward strand.
CGCCGGACTGTTTGAGCGCCGTCTCGATGGAATCGTTGAGCCGCTGGTTGATGCCCTCGCGGATGACGATGCGGTCCACCACGATGTCGATCTCGTGCTTTTTCTTCTTGTCCAGCACCGGTACATCGTCCAGCTCATACTGCTGGCCATCGATGCGCACGCGCACAAAGCCCGCCTTGCGGGCATCCTCCAGCAGTTTGAGGTGCTCGCCCTTGCGGCCGCGCACGATGGGCGCCAGGATTTGCAGCCTGGTGCCCTCGGGCAGCGCAAGAATGGCGTCCACCATCTGGTCCACCGTCTGCTGGCGGATCTCCTTGCCGCAGTGCGGGCAGTGGGGGATGCCGATGCGCGCGTACAGCAGGCGCAGGTAGTCAAATATCTCGGTCACCGTGCCCACGGTGGAGCGCGGGTTGTGGCCGGTGGATTTCTGGTCGATGGAGATAGCGGGCGACAGGCCCTCGATGGAATCCACATCGGGCTTCTCCATCTGCCCTAAAAACTGGCGGGCATAGGCCGACATGCTCTCCACATAGCGGCGCTGGCCCTCGGCGTAGATGGTGTCAAACGCCAAAGAAGACTTGCCGGAACCCGACAAGCCCGTAAACACAATGAGCTTTTGTCTGGGCAGCGTGAGGGACACATTCTTGAGGTTGTGCTCCCGCGCGCCCTTGATAATCAATTGATCCTGCATGCTTTCCTCCGGGGTCAAACCCCGAAGATAGTAGCACGTTTGTTCGCCCTGCGCAAGGCGGCTGTGTCAACACTTTGCAGATCCTGCCTGCGGGTGCCCGCACGGGCCCAATCCGGCCGCGGCCGCCTGCCCTGCTCGGTTGATAATCCGCCCCCGCTGCGGTATACTGTGTAGGATATTTCTACGTTTGGGAGGGCCCGGATGAGCAGACCGGATCAGGGAAGCGCCCATGCTGCGGCCAGGCGCGCCAGCGCCGCGCATATCGGCCAATACATCGCCATCACGCTGGAGCAGCTGGTGCTCAGGGCGCTTGCCCTCAGCCCGCTGATCTACGCCACTGCCGCCCGGCGCTTTTTTGGCGCGCCGCGGGCGCACTATGCCGCCATCGCGCTGCTGTGCTGCATCCCCCTGTGGGTGTTGCTGGTGCTGCCGTTTCGCTACCGCGCGGGCGGGCAGCTGAGCGGCTGGCTGCACAGGGAAGGGCCACCCACGGCGCTCTCGGCCTATCCCCAATGGCTGGCCCGCGGGCTGCACCACCTGGCGCAGGTGCTGCCCTGGCTGCTGCCGCTGCTGGCCTACATGGGCGCGTACTACTACTATATGAACATCAGCGATTTTACCTCCTTCATGTCCATGATCCGCGGCATGGGCAGCATCCTGGGCGGCGACTATGTGCACGGCGTTGCCCTGCTGGCGCTGCTGGGGCTGCTCTGCCTGGTGCTGGCGATCTGGGGCTGGTACCGGCGGATGCCGCTGTTTTACCTGCCGTGGCGCCCCGCGGCGGAAAATGACGCCCGCCTGCATGCCCTGCACAGCGCGCGGCCCCAGGCCCTGCGCCGCACCGTGCCGGTCAACCTGCTGCTGGTGCTGCCGGCGCTGGCTGCCGTGGGCTATATTCTGGTATCCTCGCTGGTCACCCGCATGACGGGCGACATTCAGATGGACCTGATGATCGTGCTGCCGGCCGTTACCTCCTTTGACTTTCCCAAGAACGACCTGCTGGTGATGGGCATCGCGCTGGCGCTGCTCTACCTGCCCTTCGTGCTGTACCGCAAGGCCGCTTTGGCGGCAGCCATCCACCGCGCCGCGGACAAGGCCTGATGCGCCTGGACCGCCTGCTGGCCACGCTGGCCCTGGGCAGCCGTGCCCAGGTGAAGGAGCTGATCCGCCAGGGCCGGGTGCAGGTGAACGGTGCGCTGGCCGGCGATCCCGGCCAGCGCATAGCTCCCCAGGATGAGGTGCGGGTGGATGGTCAGGTGCTGGACACGCGCACCCGGCGCCACCTGATGATGAACAAGCCCGCCGGCGTACTCACCGCCGCCCGCGACCGCCGCCAGCCCACCGTGATGGACCTGCTGCCGCCAATGTACATCAGCTGCGGGTGCATGCCCATCGGCCGGCTGGATAAGGATACCGAGGGCCTGCTGCTGTTCACCACGGACGGCCAGGCCGCCCACCGCCTGCTGGCCCCGCAAAACAAGGTGCCCAAGGCGTATTGGGCGCGCGTCAGCGGCCGGCTGACCGAGCAGGCCGTGCAGCGCTTCGCCCAGGGCATCCAGCTGAGCGACTTTACCGCCCTGCCCGCCCAGCTCACCATCCTGTCGGCATCTGAGGATGAAAGCCTGGCCGAGGCCGTGGTCTATGAGGGCAAGTACCATCAGGTCAAGCGCATGTTTGGCGCCTGTGGGCATGAGGTGCAGGCGCTCAGGCGGCTGCGCTTCGGCGCGCTTGCGCTGGACGAGGCCCTGGCCCCCGGCCAGTGCCGGGAGTTGAGCGATGCCGAGTGGCAATCCTTGCTTGAGGAGGCGGACGGCCATGCCTGATCAACAGCAGTACTTCGCCAGCCAGCCCGAGAGCGCCAGCCAGGCCCGGGCCTTTGAGCTGCCCTGGCAGGGGCGTACTTACCGGTTCTGGACGGACAGCGGTGTATTCTCCCGGGGTGAACTGGACATGGGCACCCGCGTGCTGCTGGGTGCGCTGCCGGGGCAGATAACAGGCCGTGTGCTCGACCTGGGCTGCGGCTGGGGCCCGGTGGGCGTGCTGCTGTCGGCGCAACACCCGCAGGCCGAGGTTGTCCTGGCCGATGTCAACGAGCGGGCGGTGGCCCTGGCCAACCGCAACGCGCGGGAGAATGGCGTTTCCGCCCGGGCTGTTGTGAGCGACGGCCTGGCGCAGCTGACCGGCCAGTTTGACCTGATTGCCCTCAATCCGCCCATCCGGGCCGGCAAGGAGGTTGTATACAGCCTGTTTGCCCAGGCGGCCAAGGCACTCACGCCGGATGGCGCGCTGTATGTGGTGATCCGCAAGCAGCAGGGCGCTCCCAGCGCCAAGGCATACATCAACACCCTGTTTCACGATGTGCGTACCATCGCCCGCAAGGGCGGCTATCATGTATTTCAATGCAGTGGAGGAAAAACGGATGCAGTTTGACACCTCATACTTCGACGCCGGCATCGACCGGATCGGCACCAACTCCGAAAAGTGGGACGATGAAGCCATCTGTCCCAAGGGCCATGTCCCCCTGTGGGTGGCCGACATGGACTTTGCCTGCGCGCCGGCCATCACCCAGGCGCTGGCCGAGCGGGCGCAGCACGCCAGCTACGGCTACACCTTCGCAGGGCCGGAGGACACCGGGGCGGTACGCGCCTTCTGGCAGCGCCGCCACGGCGTGCAGCTGGCGGACGAGGAGGTGGGCCTGCTGCCCAGCGTGGTCAGCGGCCTGCGTGTGTGCGTGGATGTGCTGTCCAAGCCCGGCGAGGGGGTCATCATCCAATCGCCGGTATACGGCCCCTTCTTCGCCTCGGTGCGTGATCAGGACCGGCAGGTGCTGGACGCCCCGCTGCTGCGCGGTACCGATGGCCGCTATACCATGGACCTGGACCGGGTGGAGCAGCACCTCAAGGCCGGCGCCCGGCTGATGATCCTGTGCAACCCGCAGAACCCGGTGGGCCGCTGCTGGCAGCGGGAGGAGTTAGAGGCCCTGAGCGCCCTGCTCAACCGCTATGGCTGCGCGCTAGTATCGGACGAAATCCACGCCGACTTTGTGTACAAGCCCCATCGGTTTGTATCGCTGCTCACGCTGGATAGCCCGCCCCAGCAGTTAGTGGTGCTGGCCGCCGCCTCCAAGACCTTCAACGTGGCCGGGCTGCAGCAGTCGAGCCTGCTGTGCCGCGACCGCGCCCTGATGGACAGCATGAGCGCCGCGCTCAACCGCCACGGCGTGATGGCGGGCAATATCTTTGCCCTGGCTGCCACCCGGGCCGCCTACACCGCCTGTGACGACTGGCTGGACGGCCTGATTGCCTACCTGGACGGCAGCCGCGAGGTATTGCGCGAGGCGCTTGCCCGCCTGCTGCCCGAGGCAAAGCTCACGCCCATCGAGGCCACCTACCTGGCCTGGGTGGATATGCGCGCCTACGGCCTGACCAACGAAGCTCTGTACCAGCGCTGCATGGAAGCGGGCGTGGTGCCCACCAACGGCACATTCTTTGGGCAGGAGTCCGGTGAGGGCTTCCTGCGGATCAACTTCGGCTGCCCGCGCAGCCAGCTGCTTGCGGGATTGGAACGCCTGGCGAAGGCCGTGAAAGGATAAGATCATGAAAGAACTGGACAAGATTCTCGATACCCTCAAGGACGAAATGCTCGACACCCTGCGCGAGTGGGTGCGCATCCCCAGCGTGGCCACCGAGGCCGCCCCCGGCGCCCCCTTTGGCCCGGTGGTGCGCGAGATGCTGGACAAGGCGCTGGCCGACTGTGAAAAACTGGGCTTTCAGACCGAAAACTTTGACGGCTTCATCGGCCACGCCGATATGGGCACGGGCGATGATGAGGACGCTTTGGCCATTTTGGCCCACCTGGACGTGGTGCCCCAGGGCGACGGCTGGACCAAGCAGCCCTTTGGCGCCGAGGTGCATGACGGCAAGCTGTATGGCCGCGGCACCAGCGACGACAAGGGCCCGGCGGTGGCGGCGCTGTACGCCATGCGCGCGGTGCAGCTGGCCGGCATTCCCCTCAAGCGCAAGGTGCGCCTGATCCTGGGCTGCGATGAGGAGAGCAGCTGGCTGGACATCGAGCACTACAACAAGGTGGCGCACATGCCGCGCATGGGCTTCAGCCCGGATGCCAGCTACCCCGTCATCAACATCGAAAAGGGCATGTGCGGCCTGGAGCTGACGGCCACCCCCGCCAAGGAGGGCCTGCAGGTGGTCGCCTTCAATGTGGGCGAGCGCCCCAACGTCATCCCGGGCACCGCCGTGGCCACCGTGCGCGGCGGGCACGACCTGGTGGGCAAGACTGCCCGCATCGCCGAGCGCTACGGCTGGCCGGTGGAAGCCAAGGAGGAGAACGGCCTGGTCACCATCTCGGCCCAGGGCATTACCGGCCATGCGGCGCACCCGGAAGGCAGCCGCAACGCCATCGGCCAGGTGCTGCTTACGCTGCGCGACCTGGGCGCCGTGGGCCCCATTCAGGTGCTGGCCGATGCCATCGGCACCCAGTATGACGGCGAGGGCCTGGGCATCCAGGTGAGCGACCGCATCTCGGGCCCCCTGACGTGCAACCTGGGCATCATCCGCGCGGACGAACAGCAGATCAAGGCGCGGCTGGATATCCGCTTCCCGCTGCTGGTCAACCCCGACATGCTGGAGCATGTCATCCGCCAGCATGTGCCCGGCTTTACCGTGTCCGGCGCCCGCGCCAAGACGCCCCACTATGTGCCCGAGAACAGCGAGCTGGTGCAGGCGCTGCTCAGCGCCTACCACGAGGTGAGCGGCCTGCCCAAGCACACCATCGCCATCGGCGGCGGCACCTACGCGCGCTCCCTCAAGGAGGGCGTGGCCTTTGGCGCGCTGTTCCCGGATGAGCCGGATGTGGCGCACAAGGCCGATGAGTCCATCGACATCGGCAACCTGTACAAGAGCATGCGCATCATCGCCCATGCCATCGTCAAGCTGGCGGGAGCGTGAGAAGCAATGCCCAATGAACAGGAAATGACGCTCACCTGCATCGTGTGCCCGGTGGGCTGCCGCATGACGGTGCGCCTGAAGGACGGCGAGGTGCTGTCGGTGGAGGGCAACCAGTGCAAGCGCGGCGATGTATACGCCCGGCAGGAGAGCGTGCAGCCCCAGCGCATGCTGACCGCGGTGGCCACGGTGGCCGGCAGCGCGGTGCCCGTCAGCCTGAAGACCGCCGCCCCCGTCCCCAAGGACAAGATTGACCAGGTGATGGCCCAGGTGCGCGCCATGCGCCTGGAACTCCCCATCCGGATGGGCCAGGTGCTGCTGCACAACGCAGCCGATACCGGTGTGGACCTGATTGCCACCCGGTCGCTGCCCTGAGCCTTCCCCAAGTTGGATACTGAACGAAAGAGGAAACGCACGGATAAACGCAGCATTTTTGATTGATTTCAGTATAAGAAAGAGAGGACGCCATGCCCCTTGCCCCCATACTGATGCACCCCGCCTTCCGCTACGGCGCGGCCACCCCCTGGGGCGGCTCGCTGCTGCGCGACGTGTACCACAAGGACACGCCCGACGCGCGTACCGGTGAAAGCCTGGAGGTCAGCGCCATCCCCGGCCTCAACAGCACAGACGCGGAGGGCACGCCCCTCGGCCGGCTGGTGGAGCGCTATGGCAAGGCCCTGCTGGGCACCGAGGTAAAGGGCGACTTTCCGCTGCTGCTCAAGCTGATTGACGCCAAGCAGCCCCTCAGCGTGCAGGTGCACCCGGATGATGCCTACGCCCAGAAGCATGAGAACAAGTTAGGCAAGACCGAGGCCTGGGTCATCCTGGAGGCCCAGCCGGGCGCCAAGTTAGTCTACGGCATCCGCCAGGGCGTAAGCCGCGAGCAGTTGGGCAACGCGGCCGAGCAGGGCCGCCAGCTGGAAGACCTGCTGCGCCATGTGGAGGTCAAGCCGGGCGATGTATTCTTCATCCCCGCGGGCACCGTGCACGCCATCGGCGAGGGCATTTTGCTGTATGAAATTCAGCAGTCCAGCGATGTGACCTACCGCTTTTACGACTGGGAGCGCAGGGACGAGCACGGAAACAAGCGCGCGCTGCACACGCGCCAGGCGCTGGATGTGGTGTCCCTGGGCGAGCCGCCTGTGCCCCAGCCTGTGCGCGCCTGCCCCTTGCAGGGCGAGGGCCGGCTGGAGATGCTGCTGGAGACGCCCTTCTTCATCATCTCCCGCTACCTCAATTGCCGGGACGTCCTCATCCCGGCCGACCGCCGCCGCTTCGCCATGCTGACGGCCGTGCAGCCGGCCACGCTGCACTACCTCGACCGCAGCCTGGAGCTGGCCGCCGGCCAGACCGCCCTGCTGCCCGCCAATGGGGAGGACCTGCGCGTCACCGGCGAGCAGCTGCTGTACAGCGCCCCCTATGTGAAGGAGAACGCATGAAACTGTTTGAACCCTTTGCCATCAAGAATATGACGCTCAAAAACCGCCTGGTGATGCCGCCCATGTGCATGTATTCCTGCCATGCGGGCGACGGGCGGGTCACAGATTTTCACCTGGCGCACTATGCCGCCCACGCCATCGGCCAGGCGGGCCTGATCATCGTGGAGGCAACCGGGGTCACCCCGGAGGGGCGCATCAGCGATCAGTGCCTGGGCCTGTGGGAGGATGAACAGACCGAGGGCATGCGGCAGCTGGTGGACAGCGTGCATGCCCAGGGCAGCAAAATTGCCCTGCAACTCAACCACGCGGGGCGCAAGTCCACCACCGCGGCCCCGGGGCATCTGGCCCCCTCTGCCCTGCCCTACAACAACCACGAGATCAACTACGCCCAGATGACGGCGGAAGACATCGCCCACGTGGTCGAGGCATTCCGCCAGGCGGCCCGGCGGGCGCATGAGGCCGGCTTTGACAGCCTGGAGCTGCATGGCGCTCACGGCTACCTGATCCATCAGTTTTTGAGCCCGCTTTCCAACCAGCGGGCAGACCTGTACGGGCAGGATCGGCTGTCCTTCCTGCGCGAGGTGGTGCAGGCGGTGCGCACCGTGTGGCCCGAGGAAAAGCCCCTGTGGATCCGCATATCGGCCACCGACTGGCTGGAAGACGGCATCGGCGTGGAGGATTGGATCGGCTGGCTGGACCGCCTGCGCGGCGAGTTGGACATGGTGCATGTATCCAGCGGCGGGCTGCAAAAGGCCCCGGTGCATGTGTACCCGGGCTATATGCTGCCCCTGGCCCACCAGATCGGCCAGGGGGCCGGGCTGCCCACCATCGGCGTGGGGTATCTGGATGATGCCCAGCTGATCATGCACGCGCTGGAGAGCGGCAGCTGCGAACTGGTCGCCCTGGGGCGCGAGCTGCTGCGCAACCCCAACAAGTTCATCGACCTGGCCCTGCGCTACGGCAGGCCCGACCTGGTGCCCCCGCAGTACGAGCGAGCCTATAGGGATCAACTGTAGTTCTTCCACCCTCTGCACAACAATCGCCCGCCGTATTCCGGCGGGCGATTGCTTTGCTGAGGAGATGAACTACCGGGGGATAAACGTACGCTGCAGCTGGTGAACGGCCTCGATGCGCTGCTCGGCAAACATCTTGGCGGCCTGCTGGGTGGGCACGTGCTCCCGCTCGGCGATGTCAAAGATATCCAGCAGCCGGTCGTAGATGCGGGCGGCGTCGGCAAGGGCCCGCTCGCGGTTGTACCCCTTGATTTCGTGATACACGTTGATGATGCCGCCCGCGTTGATCACAAAATCCGGGCAATAGATGATGCCCCGGTCCATGATCATCTTGCCATGTACTTCCTCATCCAGCAGCGCGTTGTTGGCAGAGCCGGCGATGACCGGCGCCTTGATGCGCGGGATGGTATCGCCGTTGAGGCTGCCGCCCAGCGCGCAGGGGGAGAACACATCCACCTCCTGCCCGTAGATTTCATCGGGCTGCACAAAGACCACCTCGGGGTGCTCCCGCTTCATGCGCTCGATGTGCGCGGGGTTGAGCTCGGTGAAGTAGATTTTCTTGGCCCCCGCCTCCAGCAGATAGCCGATGAGGTAGTAGCCGGTCTGCCCCGCCCCCTGCACGGCGAAGCTGTATTTCTCGATATCCGCGTCGCCAAACTTCTTGAACAGGCCGGCCTTGACGCCGTTGAACACGCCCAGTGCGGTCACCGGCGAGGGGTTGCCGCTCTTACCCTCCAGGCCCACCACATGGTCGGTCTCCATGGCCACATAGCCCATGTCCTTGGTGGAGGTGTTGACATCCTCCGCCGTGATATAGCGGCCATTGAGGCTCTGCACATAGCGGCCCAGGGCGCGGAAATAGGCCTCGCTCTTCAGCTTGCTGGCATCGCCGATCAGCACCGTCTTGCCGCCGCCCAGGTTAAGCCCTGCGGCGGCCGATTTGAATGTCATGCCCCGCGCCAGGCGCAGGCAGTCGGTGAGGGCTTCCTCCTCGCTGGCATAGTTCCAGATGCGGGTGCCGCCAAGCGCCGGCCCCAGCGTGGTGTTGTGAATCACCGTGATGCCCTTCAGGCCGGTGGCATGATCGTACAAGTGAATAATTTGCTCATATTGATACCGCTGCATGGAATCGAAAACCGAAAAGCCGCCCATAGATACCTCCATATATGTCTGATTCGGTCACATTATAGGGCCTGTTTAAACAAAACGCAAGACGCTGCAGGAAAAAATGTTTTTTTCTTGCATTTTGGACCAGAATCGGATATTCTGTGTGCATAAAAATGACGGGCAACATGAATGCGAAAAACTGATGTAACGGAGGCCGCATGAAGATATTGGCCTTGAATTTAGGCTCTACCTCTACCAAGTTAGGTGTGTTTGAGAACACGCGGCAGCTGATCGCCCATACCATCCGCCACAGCAAGGAGGAGCTGGCTCCCCTGGGCGGCATCATGGCGCAGAAAAGCTACCGCCAGCAGTTAGTGCGCAGCTGGCTGGCTGAGCAGGGCATGCCGCTGGAGCAGATGGATGCCATTGCCGCGCGCAGCGGGCTGATCCGCCCGGTGCCCGGCGGCGTGTTTGCCATCAACAAGGCGGCGGTGTCGGACGCGCTCAGCGGCCGCTGGGGCGAGCACGCGGCCAACATCGGCCTGGTCATCGCCCACGAGTGGAGCCGTCATCTCGGCATCCCCGCGCTGTTTGTGGATGCGCCCACTACCGATGAGCTGAGCGACCTGGCGCGCGTCTCCGGCTTTAACGGCATTGAGCGGCGCAGCGTGTTCCACGCCCTCAACGCCAAGCGCGTCATCCACCTGCACTGTGAAGCACAGGGGCAAGACCCACGCCGGGGGCGCTACATCGTGGCGCATCTGGGCGGCGGCATCAGCGTGAGCGCGTGGGATTGCCTGCGCGCTGTGGATGTGAACAACGCCGTGGACGGCGACGGCCCCTTCTCCCCCGAGCGGGCAGGCTCGCTGGCCTGTGTCAGCGTGCTCAACCTGTTGGCGCAGAAGTACTTGGGCGATGCCGCCCGCCTCAAACACGACCTGTACCGCCAGGGCGGCCTGCAAAGCTACCTGGGCAGCAACGATGTGCGCGCGCTGGCGGCACGCGCGGCAGACGAGCCCGATGTGCGCCTGACCCTTGACGCCATGTACTACGGCGTGGCCAAATACATCGGCGCCATGGCGGCGGCGCTGGGCGGCCGGGTGGACGGCATCTTGCTGACCGGCGGCCTGTGTTACAGCGAGGATGTCACCCGAAGCATCACAGAGCGTGTGGACTGGATCGCGCCGTGCAGCATTTTCCCCGGCGAGGATGAGCTGGCCGCCCTGGCCGAGGGCGCCTGGCGCTGCCTGTCCGGGCAGGAGGAAGCGCAGGTGCTGGCATGAATGCAAGTGCTTTTCCCCAAGCCGGTCACCGGCTGTATGTCATCGTAGGGCCCTATGGCTCGGGCAAGACCGAGGTATCCATCAACCTGGCCCTGCGCCTGGCCGCTCAGGGGCGGCATCCGGCGCTGGCCGACCTGGACATCGTGAACCCCTACTTCCGCTCCCGCGAAAAAACCGCGATGCTGGAGGGTGCCGGCGTGCGGGTGATTGCCCCCGACCCCGCCACGGCAGCGGCCGATCTGCCGGCCCTGCCTGCGGCGGTATGGCAGGCTATCCTGGCACAGGACCTGACCGGCGTGCTGGATGTGGGCGGCGACCGCAACGGCGCCCGCGTGCTGGCCGGCTTTGCCGGCAAAATTGACGAGCAGACGCCCGCTGTGTGGTATGTGCTCAACCGCACCCGCCCGGGCAATCAAACAGTTCAGCAGGCGCTGCACAGCCTGCGGGAGATTGAGGCCTATGCCAGCCTGCGGGTCACCGGCATCATCAGCAACACCCACCTGCTGCACGAAACCACCGCCGAGCTGGTGCTGGACGGCGCAGCCTTCGCCCGGGAGGTGGCCGCATTGGCCAAGGTCCCCGTGGCGGGCTACGCCTTCCCCCGGGCACTGACGGATGGCATGCACGGCCTGCACCCGCAGCTGCCCCTTACCCTGTACATGAACCGCCCCTGGGAAATGAACATGGGAGAAATGATATGAAAGCAAAGGTCACCTTCAACCTCGATCGCTGCAAGGGCTGCGGGCTGTGCGTCAGCGTGTGCCCCAAGCATATTCTCAGCCTGGACGAGACGGTCACCAACGTCAAGGGATATCACCCCTCGGGCATCATCGACCAGAGCCAGTGCATCGCCTGCGGCAACTGCGCGCGCATCTGCCCGGATTCGGTGATCACGGTGGAAAAATTCCCGGAGGACAAATAGCATGTCAAAAGAACTGTGGAAGGGCAACGAAGCCATCGGCGAGGCCGCGGTGCGCGCCGGGTGTGACGCCTACTTTGGCTACCCCATCACCCCGCAGAATGAAATCCCCGAATACATGAGCCGCCGCATGCAGGAGGAACACCGCGTGTTTGTGCAGGCCGAGAGCGAGATCGCCGCCATCAACATGGTGTACGGCGCGGCCGCCGCCGGCATGCGGGCCATGACCTCCTCCTCCTCGCCGGGCATCAGCCTCAAGCAGGAGGGCATCAGCTACCTCATCGGCGCGGAGCTGCCCGCCGTCATCGTCAACATGATGCGCGGCGGCCCCGGCCTGGGCACCATACAGCCCAGCCAGTCGGACTACTTTCAGGCGACGCGCAGCCCCGGCCACGGCGATGGCCGCATGATCGTGCTGGCCCCCAGCGGCATCCAGGAGGCGGTGGACCTGATGCAGGATGCCTTTGACCTGGCCGACCGCTGGCGCACGCCGGTGATGATGCTGGCCGACGGCATGATCGGCCAGATGATGGAGCCCATCGAGTGGAAGCAGCGCCCCGCTCAACCGCCTGTGGACAAGCCCTGGGCCGCCACCGGACAGGCCGATCGCGGGCACACCAACTTCGTCACCTCGCTGCGGCTGGACTCGGTGGACAACGAGGCCTTCAACCAGGCATTGCAGGAAAAATACAGCCAGATCCGCGAGCAGGAAACACGCTGGGAGGAAATAGACTGCGAAGGGGCCGAGCTGATTCTGGTGGCCTTTGGCACCACGGCGCGCATCGCGCTGTCCGCCGCGCGCAAGCTGCGCCAGGAGGGCATCAAGGCCGGGCTGTTCCGCCCCATCACGCTGTGGCCCTTCCCGTCGGAGGCGTTGCTGAAGGCAGCCACGCAGCCCGGCGTGCGCGCAGCGCTGGCGGTGGAGATGTCCGCCGGCCAGATGGTGGAGGACGTGCGCCTGACCCTGTGCGGCGCTAAGCCCGTGCACTTCTTCGGCCGCACGGGCGGCATGATCCCCGAGCCTGCGCAGGTGGCGCAGGAAATTCGCCGCATCCTCAAGGAGGGACAAGCATGAGCCAGATTGTCTATCAGCGCAGCGCAGGCCTGCAGGATGTGGAGACCCACTACTGCCCGGGCTGCCACCACGGCATCATCCATAAGCTGATCGCCGAGACCCTGGTGGAGCTGGACCTGTGCGGCACGGCCGTGGGCGTCTGCCCGGTGGGCTGCGCCGTGTATGCCGGCAACTACCTCAACTGCGACTTTATCGAGGCAGCCCACGGCCGCGCGCCTGCGGTGGCAACCGGTGTCAAGCGTACCCACCCCTACCTGCCCGTGTTCACCTATCAGGGCGACGGTGACCTGGCGGCCATCGGCGCGGCAGAGATCATGCACGCCGCCATGCGGGGGGAGAGATTTACCACCATCTTCGTCAACAACGCCATTTACGGCATGACGGGCGGCCAGATGGCCCCCACCACGCTCGAAGGGCAGAAGTCCACCACCTCGCAGCTGGGCCGTGACCGCCAGCACCACGGCCTGCCCGTGCGCATGGCCGAGCTGCTCAGCACGCTGGACGGCATGGCCTATGCCGAGCGCGTGTGCGTAGCCGATATGCCCAGCCTGCACAAGGCCAAGCGCGCCATCAAAAAGGCGTTCACCCTGCAGATGCAGGGCATCGGCTTCACCTTTGTGGAGGTGCTGTCCACCTGCCCCACCAACTGGGGCATGACGCCCGTGGCCGCAGGCCAGTGGGTAAAGGACACCATGACCAAGTACTACCCGCTGGGCGTCATCAAGGATGTGGAGGGCACAGTATGACGCGGGAGATCATCATCGCCGGCTTTGGCGGCCAGGGTGTCATGTCCATGGGCAAGATGCTGGTAGAGGCCGGCATGGCCGAGGGGTACAACGTATCCTGGGTGCCCAGCTACGGGCCGGAGATGCGCGGCGGCACGGCCAACTGCGCGGTGGTCATTTCGGATGAGCCGGTGGGCTCCCCTCTGGTGGTGCAGCCCAATGAGCTGATCGCGATGAACGGCCCCTCGCTCAAAAAGTTTGAGCCCCATGTGGAGGCGGGCGGGCTGATTTTGGTCAACTCCTCCCAGGCCCCCGAGCGGGTGCACCGCCAAGACGTGCGTGCCTTCTACGTGCCCAGCA
>JAAZBU010000130.1 GCA_012513645.1 Clostridiales bacterium
GCGTGGCACAGGTAGGCCGGCAGATCGCCCGGGCCGAGGGGCTGGACGAGGAAGCGCTGGTTATCGCCTGCCTGCTGCACGATGTGGGCTATGTGCGCTGCCGCACGGCGGAGGATTACGACCATCACGGCGTCCATTGCGCCGACATGGCACGGGAGTTCCTCACCGGCATCGGCTATGACGCCGACCGGACAGAGGCCATCTGCTACGGCATCCTCATCCACACCGAGCGGGAGGAGGACTATCCCCGCCCGCCCACAGCGATGGAGCTGAGTGTGGGCGACGCGGACAACATAGACCGCTTTGACGCCTTCCGATTCTATTTGACGCTGAAGAACGAGGCCTTTGACACGCAGCCGCCCGAGCAGACCATCGCGTTGTGCGCCCAGAGAGTCGCGCGCTATGAGGGCTACAAGCAGTTGGTGCTGGGCACACCCACGGCCAGGCGGCTGTGGGACGAGTGCCTGGACATGATGATTGGCTTCTATCGCCGCTTGCAGCGGCAAATGGAGGCAACGTTGGCCGAGGTGGACGCATGACGACAAACCAGCCTGCGGACGCCCTCGCCCTGCGCCTGGCACGGCCTGAGGATATGCCGGGCATACTGGCCATCTACGCGCGCTACATCGATACCACCATCACCTTTGAGTATGGCCTGCCCACTCTTGAGGTATTCGCCCGGCGGATGGCGGCCATTTCCGCCACATACCCCGTGCTGGTGGCCGAGTGGGACAGCCGCCTGGTGGGCTATGCCTACGCCCACCCCTACCGCGAGCGCGAGGCCTATCAGTGGGGGGCAGAGCTGTCGGTCTACCTGCACCCGGATGACACCGACCGGGGGGCGGGCAGCGCGCTGTACCGGGGGCTGATGGCGCTGCTCAAAGCGCAAAACGTGTGCGTGGTCTATGGCGCGGTGACCGGCGGCAACGAAATCAGCGTGCGCTTTCATGAGAAGCTGGGCTTCCGCCTGTTCGCCACCTTCTGCAACACCGGCTACAAAAACGGCCAGTGGCTGGATGTGCTATGGTATGAGCGGCAGATTGCGGAATTCATGGCAACCCCCGCGCCGCTGGTGCCCATTGGCAAGCTGGATAAACCCCTCATCCGCCGCCTGCTGGACGAGGCTGTGGGCAGGGCAAACTGAACCTTTGGCTGTTCATATACCTACCTGCCGGGTATGATAGGCAGGACATAACAACAAAGAAAGTGAGCGTACCATGACCAAATTTCAAGACATGACCTACGAGCGCCCGGATTTTTCAGCCCTGTTTGACGAGATGAAGGGCCTGCTCAAGCAGATGGAAGAGGCCAAGGACAAGGAAGCCCTGTTCGCTGCCATGGAGCAGCTGGACAGCAAGGCCCGGCACCTGGGCACCATGCGCACCCTGAGCCATATCCGCTATACCATCAACACCAAGGATGCATTTTACGACGCGGAAAAGGATGTCTTTGACGCCGAGATGCCCCGCTTCCAGGAAATCAGCACCGAAAGCGCGCGCATCATCCTGGGCAGCCCCTTCAAGCAGGATGTGGCCGACAAGTATGGCGAGCACCTGCTGGAGAAGTACGAGGTGCAGCTGAAGGTGTTCAAGCCCGAGATTGTGGAAGACCTGGTGGAGGAAAACAAGCTGTCCAGCGAATATCAAAAGCTGATGGCCTCCGCCGAGATCGACTTTGAGGGCGAGAAGCGCAACCTGTCGGGCATGATTCCGTTTATGGAGTCCACCGACCGCGATATGCGCAAACGCGCCAGCCGCGCCAGCTGGGATTGGATTGCCGGCCATCAGGACAAGCTGGACGACATCTACGACAAGCTGGTCAAGGTGCGCCACCGCATCGGGCAGAAGATGGGGTATGAGAACTTCATCCCCGTGGCTTACGCGCGCATGGGCCGCACCGACTGGAACCAGCAGGACGCCCAGCGCTACCGCGCCCAGATTGTGGAAAGCGTTGTGCCCCTGGTGCGCAAGTTCAAAAAGGAGCAAGCGCAGCGCATCGGCATCGCGGACATGAAGTTCTACGACGGGGCGCTGATGTTCCTCTCCGGCAACCCCACGCCCAAGGGCGACGAAGCCTACATGGTGGAGCAGGCCAAGGTGATGTACAAGGAGCTGTCGCCCGAGACCGACGAGTTCTTCAAAGTGATGACCGGCCAGCAGCTGATGGACCTGACCACCAAGCCCGGCAAGGCCAACGGCGGGTACATGACCTTCATTGACGACTACAAGGTGCCCTTCATCTTCAGCAACTTCAACGGCACCTCGGGCGATGTGGACGTGCTGACCCACGAGGCCGGCCACGCCTTCCAGGGCTGGCTGCAGCGCGAAGTAGCCCTGCGCGACATCGCCGATTACACCAGCGAGGTGGCCGAAATCCACTCCATGTCCATGGAGTTCTTCACCCACCCCTGGATGGAGCGTTTCTTTAAGGAAGACACCGAGAAGTATTACTATGCCCATGTGGTGGATGCGCTGAGCTTCCTGCCCTACGGCGCCAGCATCGACGAGCTGCAGGAGTGGGTGTACGAGCACCCGGAGGCCACCCCCGCCCAGCGGCGCGCGCAGTACCGCGAGATTGAGAAGAAGTACCTGCCCGACCTGGACTACGATGGCCTGACCTACCTGGAGCAGGGCGGCCGCTGGCAAAAGCAGCTGCACGTCTACCTCTACCCCTTCTATTATCTGGACTACACCCTGAGCCAGATTTGCGCCCTGCAGTACTTCACCTGGGATATGAAGGACCATGACGCCGCCTGGCAGAGCTACCTCACGCTGTGCAAACTGTCCGGCCGCGTGCCCTTCAAGAAGCTGGTGCCCCAGAGCGGCATGAAGAGCCCCTTTGAGGATGGCACCATCGCCCAGATTACCCCCGCGCTGGAACAGTATCTGGATGGGCTGGATAAGAGCAAGATTAAGTAATGTAACAAGAGGGAAAACGAAAAGGACGGGCAGAACGCTCGTCCTTTTTCGCATATAGGATGTGTTGTTGCTCAATACTTCCTATGCGCTACCACCCACACGGCATCGCCTATATACCCGCAGCGGCGACATAGCGTCTCCGGCCGGTCGGGGTCAATTAAAATTGGTTGGGCTGTAGCTGCGCCGCGTCCGCCAGATAGGTGTTGCTCACTCCGTCCATAACGCGCACCACCGTGTCCAGCGGCAGGCGCTTTTTATCGCGCGGCGGGGCGGGCTCCTTGGGATAGCCCAGCGTAATCAGCAGGCGCAGGCGGCCTTCGGCCGGGATGTCCAGCAAGGCCTTCACCTGTTCCTCGTCAAAGCAGCCCAGGATGCAGGTGCCCAGCCCTAAGCCTGTGGCCGCCAGGCACAGCTGGCCAACGCTCAGGCCGATGTCCATCGCCGGCCATTGCTGCGCCACATACCGCTCGCCGTAGCGGGCTGTCATGCAGTCGGATATATGCTCCCACACCGCGATGATGCAGGACTCTTGCCCGACCCACTGGTTGATGCCGGGCACGCGGGTGAGGGGCGCCAGCTGTGCCAGGGTGTCCTTGTTGGTGACGGCGACATAGCGCCAAGGCTGCCCGTTGCCGGCCGAGGGTGCCAGGCAGGCGGCGGATAAAATCTGATCCAGCTTCTCCCGCTCCACCGGCCGATCGGCGTAGGCGCGGCAGCTCTCGCGGGTTTTAAAGGCGTCAAACAGGTCCATGGGGGCTCCTTTCGTGGTTGTGTCACAGGCGGCGGGGATGCCGATGCCTCGGTCTACTTGCCGCCGCCCAGCTTCGCGTCCTTTTCAATCACAGCGCTGACGGCTTCATGCAGCGCGTGGTCAAACTGCCAGCGGCTCAGCGCGTGCACGCCTTCGATGGTGGTGCCGCCGGGGCTGCACACCTGGTCCATCAGCTGGCGGGGATGTTCGCCCGACTCCACCAGCAGCTTGCCGCTGCCCAGCAGCATTTCGGCGGCCAC
>JAAZBU010000131.1 GCA_012513645.1 Clostridiales bacterium
AGCGTCAGGCCGATGATCATGGCCACCGGGCCGGTGACCGAGGGGGGCAGGATCTTCTCCACCATGCCCATGCCGCCCCAGCGCACCAGCAGGCCGGCCGCGATGGAGATCAGGCCCGAGAAGATGATGCCGAACTGCGCGTAGCTGATCAGCTGCGGGGGCAAAATGCCGGTGGCCTGCCAGGCTGCAATTTGCTCGGCCGTGCCCTCGGCCGCCACCATGCTGGCAATGGCCGTCAGGTAGGCAAAGGAGCTGCCGTAGTACATGGGGATTTTGCGCCCCGTGATCAGGATGAAGAAGATGGTCGCAAGGCCGCTGGCAAAGATCGTGGTGGACACCTGAAACCCTGTGATCAGCGCCACGGTGACAGTCGCCGGGAACATGACGATGACCTGCTGGAGCGCGTAAAGAAGGAGTTTTCCTGTGGAGGGCCTCTCGTCGGGTAAGTAGCCTAAGACCTTTTCCTGTTCTGCCATGCGCGTTCTCCTTTCGATTTCCGGCCTAAAAAAAAGCCGCCCTGGAAAGCGGACGGTGCAGCGTGGGTGGCGTTCAGTTGTTGTCCGCAGACAGCCCTTGCCGCGCCGTTCTGGAACCTGGCGAATCATAGCATGGCCCCCAACGGCTGTCAATGCCTTTTTGGAAAAAATAGGAACGGATTTGTATTTGGGTTGTACAATGTTCGTCATTCCGGCGGCAATCGAGGCCGCCCTTGACGCTGCCCCGGGGCCATGTTAGGCTGTGATCATAGGTATCATCATCATATCGGAGGCAAGGACATGCAGGATGCGGTAATCAGAGAGCGGCTGGATCAGGTGCGCTGCTTTCTGCTGGATATGGACGGCACCTTTTACCTGGGCGACCGGCTGCTGCCGGGCTCGCTGGATTTTCTGGAGGCGCTGCGCCGCAGCGAACGGGAGGCCGTGTTTTTGACCAACAACTCCTCCCGCTCGGCCGCCTACTATGTGGACAAGCTCAAGCGCATGGGCGTAGGGGAGCCCTTTTTGCGCGTGCTGACCAGCGGCCAGGCGGCGGCGCGGCATTGCCTCAGGCAGTACCCCGGCCAGCGGGCCTATGTGCTGGGCAACCACATCCTCAGGGAGGAGTACCGTCAGATGGGCCTGCCCATGACGGAGCAAGATCCGGACTATGTGCTCATCGCCTACGATACGGAGCTTGATTACGCCAAGATGCACGCCGTGTGCGACCATGTGCGCGCCGGGCTGCCCTACATCGCCACCCACCCGGACTTCAACTGCCCCACCGAGACGGGCTATGCCCCCGACATCGGCGCCATCATCGCCTTCATTGAGGCCAGCACCGGGCGGACGCCTGACGAGGTGATCGGCAAGCCCCATGTGGGCATCGTGCGCGAGGCGCTGGCCCTGGCGGGCCAGCCGGCCGAGCACCTGGCCATGGTGGGGGACAGGCTGTACACCGATATCGAGACCGCCACCCGCAGCGGCATGACGGGCATTCTGGTGCTGTCGGGCGAGACCGACCGCGCCATGCTGGCTGCCTCCGACACCAGGCCGGACCTGGTGTTTGACCGTCTAAGTGATATGGTTCCATACCTCTGATGGATGACCCCAGCGTTGACACTGCGCAAGCCTGTGGTATAATAAACGACAGAAACGACATCGAAATAGGGAGGAACACAACCACATGAAGAAATGGATTGCTGCCGTACTTTGCCTGGTGATGCTGTTGACCGTTCCCGGCGCGCTGGCCGCCAATACCGAGGTTTCGGGCAAGGTGGTCATCTACACATCGATGTATCAGTTTGTGATCGACATGATGCAGGAAGCTGTGAAGAAGGAGTTCCCCAACCTGGAGGTGGAGTTCTTCTACGGCGGCACCGGCGCCCTGCAGCAGAAGCTGACCGGCGAGATGGAGACCGGCCGCCTCAACTGCGACATGATGCTGGTGGCCGAGCCCGCCTACTCGCTGG
>JAAZBU010000132.1 GCA_012513645.1 Clostridiales bacterium
GATTTTGCCAGGCAGCTCGCTGCCTGGCAATCCCGGAGCAACCGGCTACCGATGAGACCACTTGGCTTCCTCTCCCCGGTAGAGTTCCTGAATGAGTACTCTGTCCAACATGTTTGACTAACCTACATCCTGCGGCGGCGTGCAACCCGGGCAGCACAACTTGCATATCGGTTGACAGGGGCAGTGCGCATTCTGTATGATGTACACAGCATATCCCCCTGTGGGACATCAGCAGAATGGAGGGACCCCGATGAAGAGACTGTTTGCATTGGTTCTGGCATTATCCCTGATCGCAGTTGCACTTCCGATGTCCGTTGGCCTGGCGGAGGCGAAGGAGAGCAAGCTCGTCTTCCAGATGGGCGGCGAACCGGACAGCATGGATCCCACCCTGAACGACTACTCCAGCGGCTCCTACGCGCTGCAAAGCCTGTTCCGCGGGCTGTACAAGTTTGCGCCCGACGGCACGCTGGTGCCTGCCCTGGCGGAGAGCCACACCGTGTCAGAGGATGGCCTGGTGTATACCTTCACCCTGCGCGACGGCCTCAAGTGGTCGGACGGCAGCCCGCTGAACGCGCATGATTTTGAGTATTCCTGGAAGCGCGTGCTGAACCCGGAGCTGGCGTCGGAGACAGCCTACACCCTGTACGGCGTCATCAAAAACGGCTATGAGTACTTTGTAGACCAGTCCGTCACCGCCGACGAGGTGGGCGTCAAGGCCCTGGACGACCGCACGCTGGAGGTTACGCTCATGGCCCCGGCCCCCTACTTTATCTCCATGACGGCGTCCACCGCCTTCATGCCGGTCAAAAAGGCCATCATCGACCAGTACGGCGAGGACTGGGAGACCAAGGTAGAGAGCTACGTCAGCAACGGTCCGTTCATGGTGGCCGAGCTGAAGCCCGATGAAAAGTACGTGTTCAAGAAGAACCCCTATTATTACAACGCGGACGAGGTCAAGATCGACACGCTGGAGTATGTGTTCCTGGGCGCGTCGGAGACTGTGCTGCTGGCCTTTGAGGGCGGGGAGATCGACGTGGCCACCTCGGTCAACGCCGATGCCGAGGCCAAGTACAAGGGCACCGACAACCTGCTGATTACCGACCGTATCGGCTATCGCTACTACGAGTTCAACACGGCCAACAAGCCCGTGGACGACGCCCGCGTGCGCCGCGCGCTGACGATGGGCATCAACCGTGACGTGCTGATCAGCGCCATCATGCAAAGCGATATGCCCGCGCTGCGCGGCTTCATCCCGCACGCCTTCCCGGACATCGCCGACCCCAGCCGCGGCTGGCGCGAGGTGCATCCGGATACCTTCAATGAAGACATTGAGGCCGCCAAGGCGCTGCTGGCCGATGCCGGCTATCCCAACGGCGAGGGCATGCCGGCCATCCGCCTGGTGCAGACGCCCGATGCCACGCTGGTCAAGGTGGCTCAGGCCATGGCCCAGATGTGGAAGCAGAACCTGAATGTCGACACCGAGATCGTCACCGTGGAAAGCGGCGTGTATTGGTCGGATGCCGGGCAGCGCGATACGGGCGAGTTTGAGCTGGCCTACATGGGCTATACCGGCGACTATCTGGATCCCTCCAGCATTTTGTTCAACTTCGCCAGCGAAAAGGAAGAGAATGTGATGCGCTGGAACAACGAGGCCTACAACAACATGATGAAGAAGGCCCGCTCAGGCGTCACCGGCGAGGAGCGCGAGAAGCTGTTTGAGGAGGCCGAGGCCCTGCTGACCGAGGAATGCCCGGTGATGCCCGTGTACAGCTACGTGTCCACAGCGCTGGTCAACAGCCGCGTGAAAGGCTTCACCCGCAACTACATCGGCCACCCCAACTTTGAATACTGCTACATCGAATAGCCTGCCCCTGCGGCCTGGGGCTCCTCCGTGCTGCGCGGAGGGGCCTGTTAGAAAAATCGGCTCGGCTTTGCGAGAACAGCGTTGGAACTTGCGCGGGCCGGGGTATGCCGCTATAATACGCTCATCAGAGGGATGAAGGCTGCCCATGATGAGCGGAATCGAACCCTCTTACAGTTGCATAACCAACGTATCGGATGTCCATGCCGGTTGTCCGGCTGATCATATCGTGAAGGAGAGAACACCGATGAGGAAAATTCTGGCCCTGTTGTTATCCATCCTGATGCTATCCTCCTTAATGACCGCCCTTGGCGAGCAGAGCGCGCCGCCTGAGGGCATTGCCAAACAGCAGGTGGTCAAGCTGATGTACTCCAGCGAAATGGCCGACTGGAACCCGCTGCACCCCTCCGCCGCAGGCGACTGGGCAAACTATATTGACACTTTGGTGGAGTACGACAACTACGGCATGGTGCAGCCCTGTCTGGCCGAAAGCTGGACCCAATCCGAAGACGGCCTGACCTGGACGTTCAAGATCCGCGAGGGCGTCAAGTGGCAGTACTATGACGGCACCGAATATGGCGCTGACGTGGTGGCCGAGGACTGGGTGACCTCCGCCAAGTGGATTCTGGACCCCCAGAACACCGCGCGCACGGCGGACCTGCTGTTTGACGTGGTGGGCGCCGAGGACTACTACAAGGCGATGGAGACTACCGAGCGCAACGGCGACTGGGACAGCGTGGGCATCAAGGCCACCGCCCCCTACGAGCTGCAGTTTACGCTGACCGGCCCCTCGCCCTATTTCCTCTCCCGGCTGACATACAACTGGGGCTATCCCACCAATGCCCAGTACCTGGCCGACATGGGCGAGACCTTTGGCACCGACAACACCACCTTCCTGTACTGCGGCGCCTTTTTGTGCAAGCAGTGGGAGCCCAACTCCTACAGGATTGATGAACGCAACCCCCTGTACTGGGATATCGCCGACATTCATATTGAGCGCATTGAGCGCCGCTATAATGCGGAGGCCTCTGTGCTGGAGGCGGAAGCGCTGCTGCGCGGTGAAGTGACCACGGCCAGCATCCCGCCCGCCCAGGTGGACGGTTGGCTGAAGGACCCCGAGCGCGCCCAGATCGTGCGTCCCAGTCGACCCGGCACCGGCAGCAACTACAGCTATTTCTACCTGTTCAACTTCATGCCCACCTATGAAGAGAAGACGGTGGATGGCTACACCCTCAACCACGAGCAGTGGCTGAAGGCCGTCAACAACATCAACTTCCGCAAGTCCCTGTACTACGGGCTGGACCGCGTGAAGGGCATCAGCACCTACAACCAGTACACGCCGGAGGCGTACCTGCTGCGCACCATCACGCCCAACAACTTCGTGGCGGCCGACGGCAAGGATTACCCGGACTTTGACGCCCTGGCG
This sequence comes from Clostridiales bacterium, assembly GCA_012513645.1. Lineage (GTDB taxonomy): Bacteria > Bacillota > Clostridia > Christensenellales > Aristaeellaceae > UBA1038. Next base: position 3,288 of record JAAZBU010000132.1, read on the forward strand.
CCCTTCAGCTCGGTGGACCAGTTCCAGCCCGATACGGCGCTGGAATACAAGGCAAAGGCCATTGAGGAGCTGACCGCCGCCGGCGTCACTTTCCCCATCGTGGCTTACATGCCTTACCAGACCGACACCACCCAGGTCAGCCTGGCGGTCGTCGTGTCGCAGCAGCTGGAAGAGCTGCTGGGCAAGGACTATGTCCACTTCGTGCTGGAAGGCTATCCGTCCACGGACTTCCTGAAGATCACGCGTCGCTCGGGCAACTACTCCTTCATGATGAGCTGGTGGGGCCCGGACTACGCCGACCCCGAGACCTATACCGACCCCTTCAACCTGGGCCAGGCATACAGCTACATCTGGCGCGCGGACGGAATGGCCACCCAGACCACCCAGGATGACCCCGCCGGGCGCATGGGCCGCAGCGGCTTTGATGAGACCTACTGGAAGGACTTTATCTATGCCGACATGGTGGCCAAAGCCACGGCCGAGAAGATCGACAACAGCGTCCGCTACAATGGCATTGCCGAAACCGAGGCGTGGCTGCTGGAGAACGCCTTCATCGTGCCGCTGGGCCTGCTGGAGGATACCGGCTATGTGTCCTCCAACCTCAACCCCTTTGAGAGCCAGTATGCGCCGTTTGGCCTGTCCAACGCCCGCTACAAGTACCAGTGGGTGTATGAGAAGCAGATGAACACCGAGGAATACAACGCCGCCCTGGCTGAATGGGAGGCGGAGCGCGCCCGGCGCATCGAGTATGCCGAGGCCAACAACATCGACTACTGATTGATAAACTCATATTTGCCGCGCCGTAACCGGCGCGCAGGCTAACCGCACGGAGAGCCCTCTCCACAAGGGCTCTCCGTGCGATAAAACAAAAAGATTTCAGCATTGCGTCCTCATCATGCGGGGCACGGCAGCATGCTGAAACAGAGTGGCGAGGTGACGGCGATTGGTCAGGTATATCTTGGGGCGGTTGGGCAGAGCGCTTATCACCATCTTTCTGGTGCTCTCCATCGTATTTTTGCTCATGCGGCTGCTGCCTGTGGACGGATACTTTGAGGGGCGCACGGACTTGATGAGCGACACCGTCAAAAATGTGATTCTCAAGGATCTGGGCCTGCTGGACCCCTGGTATAAGCAGCTGTTTGACTTCTGGCGCAAGCTGCTGTTAGAGGGCGACCTGGGCAAGTCCATCGTCATCCGCAAGAATGTGCCCGTGGCGCGCCTCATCTGGCCCAAGGCCATGGTATCCTTTGAGTTTGGCATCATTGCCCTGGCGATTCAGCAGCTGGTGGGGCTGACGGCGGGCGTATTGATGGCGCGGCACAAGGGCAGGCTGGCCGACAAGCTGGGCAACCTGTATATTTTGCTGATCAACGCGCTGCCCGCGGCGGTGTATTTTCTGGCCATACAGTTGTACCTGTCCAGCGTGCTCAAACTGCCAATGCTGTACGACCCCATCAACACATCAAGCCGCATATTGCCCATCATCTGCCTGTCCCTGGGCGGCATCGCCTCCAATGCCATGTGGATGCGCCGCTACATGGTGGACCAGATGAACATGGACTATATCCGCCTGGCGCGTGCCAAGGGCATGACCTCCGGCCAGGTGGCCTTCCGGCATGTGATGCGCAACGCCTTCATCCCCATGGCACAAAGCCTGCCCACGGCGGTGCTGTTCACGATATCGGGCTCGCTGTACGTGGAATCCCTCTTCTCCATCCCCGGGCTGGGCGGGCTGCTGATCCAGTCCATCCAGCGGCAGGATAATACCATGGTGCAGGCGATGGTGCTGCTGTATTCGGTGATCAGCATCTCCGGCCTGCTGCTGGGCGATATCGCGATGATGATCTGCGATCCGCGCATCAAGCTGACCAAGAAGGGGGAGAGCCGATGAAGATCGACCGACAGCCGTACAGGCCATTTTTCCGCAGATTTAAGGATTACAAGCTGGACAAGATGCAGCAGGCCTTCCGGGATGCCGAACAGGCGGACCCGGCAGAGATTTCCGACGATCTGTTTGAGTTTGCCGGCCATGACATCATGGATGCGGAGCGCATCGGCTACTCCAACTACTCGTACTGGCGCAGCACTTTCCAGGTGTTCTTCAAGAAGAAGGTCTCGGTGTTTTTGCTCGCCTTTCTGGTGGCCCTGCTCGCCTTTACCTTCATTCAGCCCCTGCTGCCCAACCAGAAGGACCCCTACCGCGTGTACAACGATGAGGCCGGCAAGACGCTGATGAACGTGCAGCCCAACGAGGAGTTCTGGTTTGGCACCAACAACATCGGGCAGGACATCTGGTCGCGCATTTGGTCGGGCACGCGCACCAGCCTGTTTATCGGCCTGTGCGTGGCCATGAGCAACAATATCATCGGCATCGTGCTGGGCTCCATCTGGGGGTACGCGCGCAAATGGGACAAGCTGTTCACCGAGGTATACAACCTGTTTGACAACATCCCCTACACGGTGCTGCGCATGCTGCTGATGTACATCATGCGCCCGAGCCTCAAGACCATGATCATTGTCATGGTGCTGACGGGCTGGATCGGCATGTCCAAGTATATCCGCAACCTGATCCTCATCTACCGCGATCGGGAGTTCAACCTGGCCTCCCGCTGTCTGGGCACGCCATCCAGGCGCATCATCATCAAGAACATTTTGCCCCAGTTGATCTCGGTCATCATGCTGCAGACGGCGCTGGCCATCCCCGAGGCCATCGGGGCGGAGGTGTTTCTTACCTACATCGGCCTGGGGCTGCCGGTTAGCATCCCCTCGCTGGGCAACCTGATCAACGAGGGCCGCCGCGTGATGCTGGTGGCCAGCCAGCGGTATCAGCTGCTCTACCCGGTGCTGGTGGTCTCGGCCATCACCATCTCCTTCTATGCGCTGGGCAACGCCTTTGCGGACGCGTCCGACCCGCGCAACCACAGGTAAGGGGGGCGATGAGATGAGCGAATATAAATTTACCGAGCCTGTCCTCACCGTGAAGGACTTAGTGGTCAAGTTCAACCTGCGCGGCCAGGTGCTGACGGCCATCCGCGGCATCAGCATGGACTTATACAAGGGCGAAAGCCTGGCCATCGTGGGCGAATCGGGCTCGGGCAAAAGCGTGTTCACCAAGACCTTCATGGGCCTGCTGGACAACAACGGCTGGATTGACAGCGGTGCCATCGAATACGGCGGATACGACCTGACGGCCTTCAAAACTGAGCGGGACTGGCTGAAGTTGCGCGGCAAGCGCATCGCCATGGTGTTTCAGGACCCGATGACCAGCCTCAACCCGCTGAAAACCGTGGGCAAGCAGGTGCAGGAGGCCTTCACCTTGCACAACAAGGTATCCAAGGAGGAGGCCAGGCGCCGCACCATCCAGCTGCTGGATGACGTGGGCATCCCCGAACCCGAGCGCCGCTACAAGCAATACCCCCATGAGTTTTCGGGCGGCATGCGCCAGCGGGTGGTCATTGCCATCGCCATGGCGTGCGTGCCCGAGATATTGATCTGTGACGAGCCCACCACCGCGCTGGACGTGACCATCCAGGCGCAGATTCTCGAACTGCTCAAGCAATTGCAGGCCCGCTACGGCCTGACGGTGATCTACATCACCCACGACCTGGGCGTGGTGGCCAACGTGGCTGACCGCATCGCGGTGATGTATGCGGGCGATATCATCGAGATCGGCCGCAGCGAGGAGGTATTCTACGACCCGCGCCACCCCTATACCTGGGCGCTGCTGAGCAGCCTGCCCCAGCTGGGCGTCAAGGGGGAGGACCTGCTGGCCATCCAGGGCACGCCGCCCAACCTGTTCCAGGAGATCAGGGGCGATGCCTTTGCCCCCCGCAACCCCCAGGCGCTCAAGGCGGACTTTGTGGCCCGGCCGCCCTACTTTGAGGTATCGCCCACCCACAAGGCGCGCACCTGGCTGCTGGATCCGCGCGCGCCGGATCTGGCCCCCCCGGCACATATCCGGCACCTGAGAACGCTGCGCAGGGGAGGGATTGAGCATGCAACATGAAGGCAGAGAATTGCTATTGCAGGTGAAGGACCTGGAGGTGCGCTTCGGCACCAAGCGGCACCCCTTCATTGCCGTGCAGCACGTCAACTTTGACATCTACAAGGGGGAAACCTTTGGCCTGGTGGGCGAGTCCGGCTCGGGCAAGACCACCATCGGTCGGGCCATCATCCGCATCAACCCCACCAGCGCCGGCGACATCATCTTCAAGGGGGAGAAGATCAACGGCCCCATCAGCAAGGAGCTGGACCGCCGGGTGACCCAGCAGATCCAGATGATTTTTCAGGACCCCATGGCCAGCCTCAACGAGCGGGCCAAGGTGGACTATATTGTGTCCGAGGGGTTGATCAATGTAGCCAAGGACATGCCGCGCCCGCAGCGGGAGAAATCCGTCGCCCAGGCGCTGGCCGATGTGGGCCTGCTGCCCGAGTTCGCCAGCCGCTTTCCCCACGAGTTTTCGGGCGGGCAGCGCCAGCGCATCGGCATCGCCCGCAGCCTGATCATGGAGCCGGAGTTCATCATCGCCGACGAGCCCATCTCCGCGCTGGACGTGTCCATCCGCGCCCAGGTATTAAATCTGCTCAGCCACCTGCAAAGGAAAAAGGGGCTGACCTACCTGTTCATCGCCCACGACCTGTCGGTCATGCGCTTCATCTGCGACCGCATCGCCGTCATCCACAAGGGGCAGATCGTGGAGATGTCCGAGACCGAGAAGCTGTTTGCCAACCCGCTGCACCCCTACACCCAGGCGCTGCTCAGCGCCATCCCGCTGCCCGACCCGCTGCTGGAGCGCAACAAGAAGCTGATCATCTACGACCCCGCCTGTCACGACTACGCCGTGGACAAGCCCCGCTGGCAGGAGATTGAGCCCGGGCACTTCGTGCTGGCCAACGAGCAGGAGATGGAGGGCCACCGCGAGCAGCTGGCCACCAGCTGCCGGATATCAAGTTAAACCTGAATGCAGGTGCGGCTGACGCAAATTTTTCTTTTGCATCAGCCCTTTTTTTATGCAAAAAACCCTTATTTGTCGGCGCAACCCCGCCCCGGTTATGGTGCCCCGCCACAAATATGGCTGAGCTTTCACTTGCGCGGGCAAGAGAATCACGCTATAATACCGTCAACGCCTGAGATCGGGCTGGGATGACCCCATAATTTAACAAGGAGGACCCTATGAAGAGATTGATTTCCCTTATTCTTCTGGCCGCCATGGTGCTGTCGCTGACGCCGGCGATGGCGCAGGAGAATGCCTACCGCGTGCTGTACTCCGGTGAGGTCAGCTCGCTGAACTACCTCACCACGGCAACCACCAACGAGTTTGCGGTGGCCGCCAACGTGATCGACACTTTGGTCGAATATGACAACCTGGGCCAGGTAAAGCCCTCCCTGGCTGAGAGCTGGGAAGTGAGCGAGGACGGCCTGACCTGGACCTTTAAAATCCGCCAGGGCGCCAAGTGGGTGGACGGCAATGCCCAGGTCGTGGCCGATGTAACGGCCAACGACTTTGTGGACGCGGCCAAGTACGTGCTGGACGCCGCCAACGCGTCTGCTACCGCCAACATCCTCTACTCCGTCATCGAGGGCGCCGAGGCCTACTTCGCCGGCACCTCCACCCCCAAGGAGGGCGAGACCCCGGCCCCCAAGACCGAGTGGGAGACGGTGGGCGTCAAGGCTGTGGATGACTACACTTTGCAGTACAGCCTGATTTACCCCGTGCCCTACTTCCTGAGCATGACCACCTATGTGTGCTTCATGCCCGTGTACGGCCCCTTCCTGGCTGAAAAGGGCGCGGACTTCGGCCTGGCCACCGGCAACGACACGCTGCTGTACAACGGTGCCTACTATATCAGCGAGATGAAGCCCCAGGAGAGCCGGGTGTACACCAAAAACCCGACCAACTGGGATGCCGAGCACGTGTACATCGAGCAGATCAAGATGTCCTACAACAAGGAGGCGGCCACCGTCTCCAGCGATATGTACCGCCGCGGCGAGGTGGATTCCGCCAGCATCGACAACCAGATTGCCCGCGAGTGGCTGCAGAACCCCGACACCGCCGACCTGATCCGCCCCGTGCGGCAGACCGGCTTCTACACCCACTTCTACGCCTACAACTTCAAGCCCGAGTTTGACGCCGTGTACGAGCCGGAAAACTGGAAGCTGGCCGTCAACAACGAGAACTTCCGCAAGGCCGTCTTCTATGGCTTTGACCGCGTGAAGTTGACGTTGGTGGGCGAGCCTGACAACCCCGAGAGCATCATGCACTACACCATCACCCCGCCCAACTTTGTGGACTACAACGGCCTGGATTACGTCAAGATGGGCGATCTGGCCCCCTGGACGGAGCTGGGCAAGGGTGCGTTTGACGAGGCCAAGGCCAAGGAATTTGCCGCCAAGGCCAAGGAAGAGCTGACGGCCGCCGGCGCCACCTTGCCCGTCAAGGTGCTGACCGTGTACCACCCCAGCTACACCACCTGGGCGGACCAGACGCAGGTGCTCGAGCAGCAGCTGGAAGCGCTGCTGGGCGAGGATTTCATCGACCTGATCGTGGAGGCAGGCCCCTCCCAGAACTTCCTCAGCGAGGTGCGCCGCAGCGGCAAGTACGCGCTGCTGGACTGCAACTGGGGCCCCGACTACGCCGACCCGGAGACCTTCACCGACCCCTTCAAGCGGGGCGGCAACTACAACTTCCCCGAGTACACCACCGAGGTGGATGAGAACGGCAAGAACAAGTATGACGTCTACGAGGCGATGGTTGCCGAGGCCAAGGCCATCACCGGCGACATCGAAGCCCGCTACCTGGCCTTTGCCAAGGCCGAAGCGTACCTAATTGAGAATGCCTTCGTGCTGCCCGTGGGCTACACCTACGCCGGCGGCGGATACACCGCCAGCCGCCTGGATCCCTTTGAGGGCCAGTACGCGCCGTTTGGCATTTCCATCGACCGCTACAAGGGCCAGCACCTGCTGGACAAGCCCATGAACACCGACCAGTACTTTGACGCGCAGGACAAGTGGGAAGCCGATCGTGCTGCGCTGTCCAAATAATGACAGACCATAAATCACCCAATTGATTCTTCGCGGAGCTGTGCCGCCTGTGCGCGGCACAGCTCCGCGTTTGCGAGTGAAAGGGGGACGAGGCAGTGTTCAAATATGTAGGCAAGCGGCTGCTCGCCTCAACGGTAACGCTGTTTATCATCCTGACCACGGTGTTTGTCCTGATGCGGCAAATGCCCATTGAGGGATATTTTGATAACTTTGATAAGGTGGACCAGGCGGTGATCAACGCCAAGCTCGATCAGCTTGGCCTGCGCGACACCATGCCCGTGCAGCTGAAAAACTTTTATACCGGGCTGCTGCGAGGCGACCTTGGGGTGAGCAACCGCTACCGCACCGGCGCCCCCATCGCTGAGATCATCGCCTCCAAGGCGCCGATCTCCATCCAGATGGGGCTGCTGTCCATGGCGGTGTCGCTGCTGCTGGGCATCCCCCTGGGGGCCAAGATGGCACGCAGCAAGTCAAAGCTGTGGGACAAGCTGGGCACCGGCTTTATCGTGTTTATCAATGCGGTGCCGGCGGCGGTGTACTACATCTACCTGCAAAGCTTTGGCTCAAAGGCGCTGGACATCCCCATGCTGTTTAACCCGGCCAGTCCGCTGAGCTGGGTGCTGCCGGTGTTCTCCATGTCGCTGGGCAGCATCGCCTACTACGCCATGTGGCTGCGGCGCTATATGGTGGACGAGCTGAACAAGGATTACGTCAAGCTGGCGCGCGCCAAGGGCGTGCCCGGGCAGGACATCACCATGAAGCACGTGTTTCGCAACGCCTTTGTGCCGATGATCCAGTACATCCCAAGCTCGCTATTGTTTACGATTTCCGGGTCCATCTACATTGAGTCGCTGTATTCCATCCCGGGCATGGGCGGCCTGCTGGTGGACGTAATCACCCGGCAGGACAACACCATGGTGCAGGCGCTGGTCATGCTGTATGCCAGCATCGGCATCATCGGCATGCTGCTGGGCGACCTGCTGATGGTGCTGATCGATCCGCGCATCAGCTTCGCCAAGCGAGAGGGGGTGCGCTGATGGCACAGCATCGCATGGAACGCAAGCTGCACAACGGGCTGGAGGAAGCCGCGCGCCGTAATGACTTTGACCTGGCCGCGTACAGCGAGCAGGCGGCCGAACGCACCGGCTTTTCCAACTACTCCTATTGGGGCAGCACGCTGCGCGTGTTTTTCCGCAACCGGCTGGCCGCGTCGCTGATGGTGCTGCTTGTATTGCTGGTCATCTTCACGGTGATACAGCCCTACCTGCCCCGCCAGTACGAGGCAACGCGCGTCATCAACCACCCCATCACCCGCATGCAGATGAGCAACGTGGGCCCGGGCATGAGCAATGTGCACTACACCGCCCCCGAGGGGGTGGAGCTGGTGCTGACCCCCTACGACGACCCGGAGTGGGCGGCCGTGAGCAACATGCTGATGACCCTGCGCGCCCGCACGCCCTTTACCGTGATCGAGTACGGCGACAGCTGGGTGCGCGCGCAGGTGGGGGAGCAGACTGGCTATGTGCGCAACGACTTTTCCACCAAGCTGCGCCTGCCGGAGGACACGGCGGCCGTGCCCTATGAGAGCCGGTCCAACTTCCCCATCCAGGTATACACCTCGCCGGAAGACTATACCAACCAGGGCACCGAGCTGTTTGTGCGCCGCAGCCAGCTGGACATCGCGCCCGACGGCCTGAGCGCGCGCACAAAGGCAAACGCCCAGCTGCGCCTGCTGCCGGGCGAGGCCCCCTTCCTGTTTGGCACCAACAACGCCGGGCAGGATATGTGGAGCATGGTGTGGTCGGGCACGCGCACCAGCCTGTTCATCGGCTTTATGGTGGCGCTGCTGGAGGCGCTGATCGGCATCACCGTGGGTGTGCTGTGGGGCTATGTGCGCAGGCTTGACCGGCTGCTGACGGAGATATACAACGTCATCAACAACATCCCCACCACCATCGTGCTGATTATGTTTGCCTACATCATGCGCCCGGGCATCCAGACGCTGATCTTCTCCATGACCATCACCGGCTGGGTGAGCATGGCGCGCTTTGTGCGCAACCAGATCGTCATCATCCGCGACCGGGATTACAACCTGGCCTCCCGCTGCCTGGGCACGGGCACGGCGCGCATCATCACGCGCAACCTGCTGCCCTACCTGGTCAGCGTGATCATGCTGCGCATGGCGCTGGCCATCCCGGGGGCCATCGGCAGCGAGGTGTTTATCACCTACATCGGCCTGGGCCTGCCGGTCAGCATCCCGTCGCTGGGCAACCTGATCAACGTGGGCCGCAAGCTGGTCACCACCTCTCTGGCCTATCAGCTGATTTTCCCCACCGTGGTGCTGTCAGTGGTGACCATCTCCTTCTACATCATCGGCAATGCCTTTGCGGATGCGGCCGATCCGAGGAATCACGTATGAGCGAAGCAGTAAAAACCCCTGATACCATTTTGCAGGTGCAGGATTTGAACGTGAAGTTCAGCCTGCGCGGGCGCGTGCTGCATGCCATCCGCGGCGTAACGCTGGATGTACAGCGGGGCGAAAGCCTGGCCATTGTGGGCGAGTCGGGCTCCGGCAAGACGGTGCTGACCAAGACCTTCATGGGCCTGTTGGACCAGAACGGCTGGGTGGACTCGGGCAGCATCCACTTCGAAGGGGAGGACCTGGCCGCCTTCAAAACCGAGAAAGACTGGCTGCGCATCCGCGGCCGCAAGATCGCCATGGTTTTGCAGGACCCCATGACCAGCCTCAACCCACTCAAGACCATCGGCGGCCAGATCGGCGAGGCGCTGGAGCTGCACCAGGGCCTCAAGGGCCCCGCTGCCGACCAGCGCATCCAGGAGATCTTGCTGGACGTGGGCATTGAGGAGCCGGCGCGGCGCATGAAGCAGTACCCGCACCAGTTCTCCGGCGGCATGCGCCAGCGCGTAGTCATCGCCATCGCCATCGCCTGCCAGTCGCGCATTCTGATCTGTGACGAGCCCACCACGGCGCTGGATGTCACCATCCAGGCGCAGATATTGCAGCTGATCCGCGACCTGATCCACAAGTACGAGCTGACGGCCATCTACATCACCCACGACCTGGGCGTGGTGGCCAACATTGCCGACCGCATCGCCGTGATGTATGCCGGGGATATCGTGGAGATCGGCACCTGCGAGGAGATTTTCTTCGACCCCAGGCATCCCTACACCTGGGCGCTGCTCAGCTCGCTGCCCCAGCTGGGGCGCAAGGGAGAGGCGCTGTACGCCATCAAGGGCACGCCGCCCAACCTGTTTAACGAGATCAAGGGTGATGCCTTCGCGCCGCGCAACCCCTACGCGCTGAATATCGACTTTGAGCAGCGGCCGCCCTACTTTGACGTCAGCCCCACCCACAAGGTGCGCAGCTGGTTGTTGGACCCGCGGGCCCCCAAGGTGGAGCCGCCCGAGAGCCTCAAGCGCATTCAGGCCCAAGGAGGATCCTTTTATGAACACTGCTGACCGCCAGCCGCTCATCCAGGTCAAGGATTTGCACATTGCCTTTGGCGAGCGCCGCCGCCGCTTTGAGGCGGTCAAGGGCGTTACCTTTGACATCTACAAGGGGGAGACCTTCGGCCTGGTGGGCGAGTCCGGCTCGGGCAAGACGTCCATCGGCCGGGCCATCATCCGCGTGTACTCCATCTCCGGCGGCGAGGTGATCTACGACGGGCAGCGCATCTCCGGCAAGATCGACCCGCAGCTGGACCGGCGCGTGACCCGGGAAATCCAGATGATCTTTCA
>JAAZBU010000015.1 GCA_012513645.1 Clostridiales bacterium
CGCAGGATGGCATCCTGCCGCCCGGTGCGCTGCTGGAAGCGATCCTGAAAGGAGAAGTAGATGCACTGCGCCATCAGCAGCAAAGTGGATACGAAGAACACCGCCAGCACGATGCCCACCCACAGCGACAGGTATTGCTTCCTGCGCACGCGGATGCTGCCCAGCGCCAGGCGGTTGATGCTCATGTTGCCCTTCATGTCAATTATCCCCGCTGTCCGCGGCCACGCGCCCATCCTCCAGGCGGATGATGCGATCGGCCTGCTCGGCGATGGACAGGTCATGCGTCACCAGCACCAGCGAGACGCCCAACTCCTGCCCCACCAGGCGCAGCAGGGCCAGCACCTCACGCCCGCTCACGCCATCCAGGTTGCCGGTGGGTTCATCGGCAAACAGGATGGCCGGCTTGTTGGCCAGGGCGCGGGCGATGGAGATGCGCTGCTGCTGCCCGCCCGACAGTGCCCCCGGCAGGTGGCTCAGGCGGTCACCGATGTTCAGCATGTCCACCAGGCGGTCGATATGGGCCTGGTCGGGCTTCTTTTTATCCAGCATGACGGGCAGCAGGATGTTTTCATAGGCGGTCAGCTCGCGCACCAGGTTGTACGCCTGAAACACAAAGCCAAAGCGCCGCCGCCTCAATAGCGACAGCTGGTTGTCATTGTATTGATACAGGTCGTTATCCTCGTAGTACACCTTGCCTGCGGTAGGGTATTCAAGCCCGCCCAGCATGTGCAGCAGGGTGGATTTGCCCGAGCCGCTGGGCCCGGTAATGGCGCAGAAGCCGCCCGGCTCAAAGCCCAGGCTTACCTCCCGCACCGCGTGCACGGCATATTCGCCGGTTTGAAAGGTCTTGCTCAGGTTGTCGCACCGCATGATGGTCATATCGCCACCTCCCATGGCCTCAGCATAGCGCACGCGCCTTACCTTTGGGTGACGACCGCCTTACGTTTTCTTAAGAGAGTGGCGCAGATCGGGCAAGGTGATCAGCACGCGCAGGCCGTGCGGGCCATTGTGGGCGGTGATGGTGCCGTGGTGCAGGCGCACAATCTCCCGCGCGATGCTCAGCCCCACGCCCGTGCCCTCATGCATGCTGGAGCGCGCGCTACGGAAAAACCGCTCAAACAGCCGCGGCAAATCCTCCGCCGGCACGCCGCCGCCGTCATCCTCCACCATCAGGGTGACCGATGCCTCGCCATCCGTCAGCCGCAGGCGCACGGTGCCGTCGGGGGCGGTGTGCTCGCAGGCATTCTTAATCAGGTTGACCAGCGCCTCCCCCATGCGGGCGGCATCGCAGCGCAGCGTGGCCTCTCCCTCCAGCAGCAAGTGCTTGCGGGGGTACAGCGGCCGGATGCCGTCCATCACCTCCCGGGCCACCACATGCAGGTCGCAGGGCTGCATGGCAAAGGCCACGCCGCCGGCGCGCAGCTTCTCCAGCCGCAGCAGGGCGGCAATCATCCGCTCCATGCGCTCAATCTGCGCCAACTGCTCGGGAAGGTGCGCGGCCTGATCCATCTCGCAGTACAGGCGCAGGGAGGCCAGCGGCGTCTTGAGCTGGTGGGATAGCTCCACAATCATGTCGCGGCTTTGCTTCCCCTGTACATCCATGCGCGACTGCATGTGCAGCAGGCGGCTTTGCAGGGCGGCGATGCTGTTTTCCAGCGGCGCCAGGGCATCCTCCCGCAGGTTGATCTGGGGCTGCGCCCGGGCATCGGCCAGAAAGCGCTCCACCCGGTCGGACAGGCGGCCGGCCTCCCGGCGCAGGCGAACAAGGCGCCACAGGCACACACCCAGGCCGATTGCCAGCACTCCGGCCAGCAGCGGCAGCGCTACTCCTCCCATTGATAGCCCACCCCCCGGACGGTGCGGATACGATGCGCGCCGATCTTTTCACGCAGGCGGCTGACGTGCACGGACAGCGTGTTGTCGTCAATATACTGCCCGCCCTCATCCCATATCTGCTGGAGCAGCATGCCGCGGGTAACGATGCGCCCGGCATTGCGCAACAATATGTTGAGGATGCGATACTCGGTGGGTGTGAGGTAAGTAACATCCTCCCCCACGGCCACGGTCATGCGCTCCTGGTCGATGCGCAGCCCGGCCACCTGGCGGGGCTGGTTTTGCCCGCGGCGCAGCAGCGCGCGGATGCGGGACAACAATTCCAGCATGCGGAAGGGCTTGGCCACATAGTCGTCGCCGCCGGCCTCCAGAGCGCGCACCACGTCCAGCTCCTCATCGCGCGCGGTGAGAAACAGCACCGGCAGCGCCTGCCCCTGATCGCGCCAGCGGCGGCACAGGCTGACGCCGTCGCCATCGGGCAGGCCAACATCCAACACCGCCAGGTCAAACGCCCCCTGCGCCATCAGCCGATCGGCCTGGGTAGCGTTGGCCGCCGCCGAGACGCGCATGCCCTCCCGGGTGAGCAGCTCGGTCAGCCCGTCGCGCAGATGCCCGTCATCCTCCACCAGCAGGATATGGTCCATACCTTGCCCTCCATGCTTCTTTGCTTCAGTATAGCATAGCGCGGGCGCGCAAGGAGCAACGTTACGGTATCGTAAGAAAGCCGCATACGCCAAAGCCGCCGGTCAAAGCGGCGGCTTCATCGTCCAGATACGGTAGTTTAGATATGTTCGAAAAAGGCTTCCTTGTCCTCGGTGCGCAGGATGCCGTCCACATCAAAGTGCAGCGGGATGGGCGTGGTCTTGATGTACTTGAGGATGTCGTTCATGCGCACGCTCTCCTGATAGGTCATCATGGTAAAGGAGACGCCGTGCCGCCTGGCGCGCCCGGTGCGGCCGATGCGGTGCAGGTAGTACTCGTTCTCGTTGGGCAGGTCGTAGTTGATAACGGCCTCAACATCGTCCACGTCGATGCCGCGGGCGGCCACGTCGGTGGATACCAGAATGGGGAACTTGCCGCGCTTGAAGTTGTTCATGATGGTGGTGCGCTTGCTCTGCGGAATGTCCCCGTGCAGCGCCTCGGCCTGGTAGCCCTGCTTTTGCAGCTTGTCGGCCACGCGCTGAGCCATGTACTTGGTGTTGGTAAAGATCATTACCCGGCGGAACACATCGCTGTCCAGCAGGTAGGTCAGGCGCTCCAGCTTGCTCTCGCGCGGCACGATGATGGTGTACTGCGTGATCTTGGGCATGTCCTCCTGCTTGGCCTCGACATAGATCTCAATGGGGTCCTGCTGATACTTCCAGGAGATGGTCTGCACATCGGCGTTGGTGGTGGCGGAAAACATCACCAGCTGGCGCGTGGGCGGCACGGACTCGATGATGCGGGTGACGTCCTTGACGAAGCCCATTTTGAGCATCTCGTCGGCCTCGTCGATCACCATGGTGTGCACCTGGTCCAGCCGCACCATGCCGCGGTTCATCAGATCCAGCATGCGGCCGGGGGTGGCCACCACGATCTGGGGCTTGCGCTTGAGCTGCGTGAGCTGACGGGCGATGGGCTGGCCGCCGTACAGCGAGGCGATGCGGATCTGCGGGACAAAATGGGCCAGGCTGGTCAGCTCCTGCGTGATCTGCATGGCCAGCTCGCGGGTGGGGGCCAGCACCACCTCCTGCACGCGCTGCTCGCTCAGGCTGATGTACTCCAGCATCGGGATGCCAAAGGCGATGGTCTTGCCCGTGCCGGTGGGGGCAATGCCGATGATATCGCGGCCCGACATCATGGGCGGGATGGTCTCCTTTTGCACGGTGGTGGGGGTGTGGATGTCCATCGCCTCCAACGCCTTGAGGACGTCTACGGAGACGTTCAGCTCTTCAAATTCTTTGGAATAGGCCAATCAGTTACCTCGATTCAATATACTTGGGCATAGCCCGGCGTGCCGCCTGCGCGGCATCATATCATTATAGACAGCCCTTTGGCGGCCTGTCAACTCGACAAACATATGTCCGTGCGGTAAAATGCCCCCATGCATCAAGGAGGGGCG
>JAAZBU010000133.1 GCA_012513645.1 Clostridiales bacterium
CGATGCGCTTGGCCACTTCCTTGGCCAGGATGCGGGTGCCGTCGTCGTTCACGTCGTCGGGCTTGACCAGAATGCGCACCTCGCGGCCGGACTGGATGGCGTAGGTCTTTTCCACGCCCTGGAAGGAGTTGGCAATCTCCTCTAACTTGGTCAGGCGCTTGATGTAGTTCTCCAGCGATTCGCGGCGGGCGCCCGGGCGCGCGGCGCTGATGGCGTCGGCGGCCTGCACGAGCACGGCCTCCACAGTGGTTGGGTCTACGTCGTTGTGGTGGGCCAAAATGGCGTGGATGACGTCCGGGTGCTCGCGGTACTTGCGGGCAAGCTCGGCGCCCAGGGACACGTGGGTGCCCTCCTGCTCATGGTCCACGGCCTTGCCCAGGTCGTGCAGCAGGCCGGCGCGCTTGGCAATCTGCACATCGCCGCCCACCTCGGCAGCCATCAGGCCGGCCAGGTGGCTCACCTCGATGGAGTGCTTGAGCACGTTCTGCCCATAGCTGGTGCGGTACTTCATGCGGCCCAGCAGGCGCACGATCTCGGGGTGCAGGCCGTGCTGGCCTGTTTCAAAGACGGCCTGCTCGCCGGCCTCCTTGACGGCCTCGTCCACGTCGCGCTTGGCCTTTTCCACCATCTCCTCAATGCGGGCGGGGTGGATGCGGCCGTCCTGCAGCAGCTTTTCAATGGCCAGGCGGGCAATCTCGCGGCGGATGGGGTCAAAGGCCGATACGATGATGGCCTCGGGGGTATCGTCGATGATGAGGTCCACGCCGGTGGCTGTCTCCAGCGCGCGGATGTTGCGGCCCTCGCGGCCGATAATGCGGCCCTTCATGTCATCGTTGGGCAGGTTGATGACCGATACGGTGCTCTCGGCCACATGGTCGCTGGCGCAGCGCTGGATGGCCATGGCGATGATGTTGCGGGCCTTCTTGTCGCCCTCCTCGCGGGCCTTGAGCTCAATGTCGCGCACAAAGGCGGCGGCGTCGTGGTAGGCTTCCTTCTGCACGCGGCTGATGATGATCTGGGTGGCCTCATCGGCGGTGATGCCGGCGATGCGCTCCAGCTCCGTGCTCTGCATGTTCTTCAGGCGCTCGGCCTCGTCCAGCGCGGCCTGAATCTCCTCGGATTTCTGGTTGATGCGCTCCTCGCGCTTCTCCAGGTTGTCCATCTTTTTGTCCAAAGTCTCCTCGCGCTGGGCCAAGCGGCGCTCGCTGCGCTGCTGCTCGGCCCGGCGGTCGTGGATTTCACGGTCCAGGTCGGTCTTGAGGCGAAGCACCTCTTCCTTGGCTTCCAGGATTTTTTCCTTGCGTTGTTCTTCGGCCTTGCGGGTGGCATCGTTGAGCAGGTCGTTGGCATATTGTTCGGCGCGGCCGATCTTTTGTTCTGTCACTTGCTTGCGGTACATAAAGCCGGCGCCCACGCCTGCGGCGCAGGTGGCCAGCGCAATCAGGATGACGGCGATGACTGGCATAAGTTCCTCCTTCTCGGCAAATTCTTTTATCCGGGTCTATTTGTTGTTTTCAATGTCCAACGCAAAAAGCCGCACGGATGCTTCCATACGGCGGCTCGCTGGTTTTCAACACGATAAAGCTAACGATCAGACAGTCCCTTGCGTGTCAGAGCAAACTGTATGCGGAAAGGCGCCGCGTCAAGCGGTCAACCCATTCAAAAGCCCGGTAGTGTATCAAAACAGCAAGCACATGCAGCCATCGGCCGCATGTCTGCCGGACGCCTTCATTTTAAGGGACAGCCTTAACAAATGTCAAGGGACAAAACTTGGACTGGAAAACCTATGGGAGGTGCAGGAGGGCCGAGGCCCTCCTGCCTTCAATCGGCCTGGGCGACATGCGCGGCCAGGCCGCAAGCCTTGGCGCAGCCAAGGGTTTCCTTGCCCTCCGCCGCCCGGGAACGAAGTGAGAGGCGGAGGGCCCATCGTTCCACCCGTGTCGAAGAAAGTGCCGTAGGCACTTCTTTGACGCGCTATAAACTGCCGCTTGTGTACAGCCCATTCTGGGCAATGTAGGCGGCCACCGGGGCGGGCACCAGGCCGTCAATGGCCTGCCCCTGGGTGATGGCCTGCCGCACCATGCTGGAGGAGATATCCAGGCCCACCGTGTGCAGCAGCCGGCTTTCCAGACCGTAGTCTGCCAGCAGCAGCTGCTGTACGCGGGCCACTTGCGCCCGGTCGTCCCCCGGGCGCAGCACCACGGCCATGCGGCACAGCTGGGCTACGCGGTGCGCCGTGCGCCAGGTGGGAAACAGCGCCAGCGTGTCCGAGCCCACCAGGTACACCAGGTCCTTTTCCCCGCGGGCCGTCAGCTCCACCAAGGTGTCCACGGTGTAGGTGCGGCCCCTGCGGCGCAGCTCCATGTCCGACACCCGGTAGCGCGGCTCGTCCGCGCAGGCCAGCTGCGTCATGATGAGGCGGTCCTGCTTGCTCACATTGGGCTGCTTGTGGGGCGGGTCGCCATCGGGCAAAAACAGAACGCGGTCCAGCGCCAGCTCATCCAGCGCCGCCCGGGCGATGACCAGGTGCCCCTGGTGAATGGGGTCAAACGTGCCGCCCAGTATGCCCAGCGTCATGCGCTGCCCTCCCTTGGTGTGTAGCGAATAGGCTCCCTCTCCTCAATGGGGATGAACAGCCGGTGGCGAATCAGGTACAGGCAGCCCTCGCGCACGGGCATGCCCGTGATGTCGCGCAGCGCGCGCATGTACCAGCGCAGCTGGTCGCGGTAGCGCAGGGCGGTCTGCGCGGGGTCGGCCCGGTCGGTCTTGTAGTCGATGACCACCCAGGCCTCATCCTCCTCAAAGCAGCAGTCCAGCACGCCCTGGAGGATCAGTTGCTCCTCCGCCATCAGGCTGAAGGGCCACTCCCGGTGCACGGTGCGGGCGGCCAGCAGGCGCTGGCCCAGCGGGCTGCCGTAGAAGGCGCAAAGCGCCTCCACATCCACGGCCTCCCGCTCCTGGGGCAGCAGCACGCCGGCCATCTCCAGACGCAGCAGCTCCCCCACCAGCGCATCGTACAGCGCCGGGCCGTGCCGGCCGCGCAGGCTGTCCAGCGCCAGGCTGCCCATGGCCCGGTGGGTGGCCACGCCCCGCTGCACGCCCAGGGCGCGGCGGGCGCGCAGCTCCTCAAAGTCGGGCAGCGTCTGGGGGGGCTGGTCAAAGGCCAGGCGCTTGACAGGCGCGGTTTCCTCGATGGGGTCGGGGGATTGCTGAATCAGCTGCGTCACCGACAGCTTGAGCGGGTGGCCGGGGTAGGCCGGCAGCGGCGCCAGCATCTCGCGGATACGGGGGCTGGGCTGCTGTTGCGACAGGCTGACATGGGGCTGCTGCCCCTGTGTGGCCCCCGCGCCAAGCGTGGCCGCGCTGCGGTACTGTACCTGCCAGCGGCTGCCGTTAGGCGATGTCCACAGGGCATCCAGCCCGCTGTCCAGCGCCGGCCACAGGCTGCCGCCCACCCACTCGAGCATGCTGGCGGCATGGGCCGCGTCCGAGGCGCTGGCCGCCATGGCCCAGCGCTTGCGCTCGCTGTCCGGCCGTCCGGGGGCGGAGAGCATGATCAGCCGCTCCCGCGCGCGGGTCATGGCCACGTATAGCAGCCGCGCCTCCTCGCTGCGGGTCTCGCGGTCCATCTTCATCAATATGCTGCGGCCGGGCAGCGTGTGGTAGGTCATGCTGCGCTCCCGGTCCACTAACTTGAGGGCAGGGCCCAGCGCGGCATCCATCAGCAGCAGCTCGCCCTGGCTGCCCAGGCGGAAGCGCCGCGCCAGATCGGGCAAAAACACCACGGGAAACTCCAGCCCCTTGGACTTGTGGATGGTCATGATGCGCACCACATCCTCGCCCGCGCCCAAGGTGGCGGCGGCGCGGGTGGTATCCTGCCGGCGGGCCTCGGTCACCCGGCTCAAAAAGCCGTGCAGCGTCTGCGGCTCGGGGTTGGGGCCGGCGCGCTCGCACAACAGGCGCAGGTTGGCGCGGCGCAGCTCGCCCTGGGGCTTGGCCCCGGCGCGTGCGTACAGGCCGGATTCGCGCAGCACGCTGCGGATAAAGGCCTCCAGCGGCATGTTTTCGCATTGAAAGCGCCAGCGCGCCAGCTGCTCCAGCACCTGCGCGGCGCGGGGGTCGCTGTCCGCCAGCGCGAAGAAGGCGCGGTGAAAGGGGGCCCGGCGGTCCGGGTGGGTCAGGCGCACGGCGGCCAGCTCGTCCGGCGTGTACTCAAAGGGCGGTGCTGCCAGCACGCCCAGCAGGCGCTCGTCATCCAGCGGGTTGTCCAGCACATGCAGCAGGTTGAGGGCGTCCACCACCTCAATCACGTCAAAGAACTGGCTGTCCGCATCCGAATACACCGGGATGCCCCGCGCGCGCAGCACCTGCGCCATGCGCTCGGCCCGGCCGGAGGCGCTGCGCAGCAAAATCACCATGTCCCGCCAGCTGAGGGCGCGCTGCCCGTCCTTTTCCTTGATCAAGGTGCCACGCAGGGCAGCCATGCGCTCGGCGATCAGCACGGCCTCCCGCTCGGTGCCGGCCAGCTGCTCGCCGTTCTCGTCCTGCTCCTCATCCTCGCCCGGGGGCATAATCAGGTGCAGCTCCACCGCCGGGTCGTGCTGGCTGTGGGTGCCGGGGTACAGCTGGGCCTCGGTATCGTAGTCGATCTCCAGCCCGCCGCCGCGCAGCGTGTGCTCAAACACATGGTTGACCGCCTGCAAAATGTTGTCCCGCGAGCGGAAGTTCTGGCTTAAGGTAATCACGCGCTCGGGCGCGTCGGGCGCCGGATCAAAGGCATCGTACTTTTGCAAGAACAGCCCGGGGTCGGCCAGGCGGAAGCGGTAGATGCTTTGCTTCACATCGCCCACCATGAACAGCGTGGCATCGTCGCCGTGCAGCCGGCGGATGATGGCCTCCTGGATGCGGGAGATGTCCTGGTATTCATCCACAAACAGGGCGTCGTACTGCCGGTGTACCTGGTAGCGCACATGGGGGTCATTCAGGCAGGCCAGGGCCAGCTGCTCCAGGTCCGGGTAGTCCCACAGTTGGCGCGCGGCCTTGAGCCGGCCGTAGTGCTCGTCCACCCGGCGGGTCAACCGGGCCAGCGCGCGCAGCGCCGGCAGCGTCCAGGCGATGTCGCCCAGCGCCTTTTCCAGCGCCGCGTCGCCCCGGGGCAGGGCGTCAAAGGCGGCCTTCAGGTGGTCCTTCAGCGCGTCGCGCAGCGCCTTAAACTGCTCGCGCAGCGCAGGGTCCTCCTGCGGCGGTGCCTTGGCGGTGGACAGCCGCGTCAGCTGCGGCGACCAGTCCGCCGGCAGGCTGCCGTTTTGCTCCAGCTGCCCGGCCACGGCCTGCGCTGCCTCCAGGTCGGCCTGGGCGTTGCGCAGGTAGCGCGCGGGGCCGTCCGCCCGCTCGGCCAGGGCGATGCACTGTTGGGCCAGCGCGGCGGCGGCGCGGGCCTCGCCCAGGGCGGCCTGCAGCGCGTAGCGGTACCAGGCCTGCTGCGTGGGGTCGGCGGCGTCCATCTGCGCCAGGTGCCCCTCCATCCACGCCCAGGGCGCTTCCTGAGAGCGTAAAAAGGTGTACAGCCGGCGCAGCATGTCGTCAATCTGCATATCCCTGTACTGGTCGATCAGCTGCTGGCCGTCCGGGTCCGGGGCGGCGTACAGCAGCTCCATCTCCTCCTCTACGGCGCGGTCCAGCAGGCTTTTGAGCAGCCCCTCATCGCCCACGCGGCCCATGGGGTCTGCCTCCACCGCCTGAAAGTGCTGGCGGATGATCTTGATGCAGAACTGGTGCAGCGTGCTGATGTCCGCGCTGCCCAGCAGGTCGCGCTGCTTTTTGAGGGCGCGGTCCTGCCTTGCCTCGCGGGTCAGCGCCTTTTGCAGGCGCTCGCGCATCTCGCTGGCCGCGGCGCGGGTAAAGGTGACCACCAGCATGCGGTCGATCTGGGCGCCCGCGCGCAGCAGGCTCATCACCCGCTCAATCAGCACGGTGGTCTTGCCCGACCCGGCTGCCGCGCTTACCAGAATGCTGCGGTTGCGCGCCTGAATGGCGGCTAACTGCTTGGGCGTCCAGTCAGGCATCGTGGTCCTCCTGCGGGGCGGCAACCAGGCGGTACAGGTAGCCGTCCAGGTTGGTGCGCTGGGTGACCCGCAGCCGGTCGATGCCCAGCTGCTCCATCACCGTGCGCAGGATGACCAGCCCGGTGGGCATGATATGCACCCGGGTGGGCGGCATGCCGGCCAGGCGCGCCCGCTCTTCCGCGGTCATGCCGGCCAGCCGGTCCAGCCATTCGCGTACCTCATCCAGCGTGAGGGGGTAATCCTCCGTGACCGGCTTGTCGTAGGGGCGCCGGGCCACCATGTTGACCAGCGTGTTGCCCGTGCCGCCCACCAGCGCCCAGCCCTGCGGGGCGGGCACGCCCTGGCTGAGGCCCTGGGCCACGGTGTCCCGGGCGATGGCGAGGGCGGCTTTCAGCCCCTCCTCGCCGTCCACCGGCTGGCACTGCAGCAGGCGGCTGGCGCCCAGCTGCATGCTGCGCACGAAGCGCAGGCCCTGCTGGCAGTCGCCCACGGCCACCTCGGTGGAGCCGCCGCCGATGTCAATCATGCCCTGCGCCCCCTGCTGGGGCGGCACGCAGCATGCCCCGAGGAAGCTCAGCTGCGCCTCCTCCTCTCCCGATATGATGCGGTTGACCAAAATCGGGGCCAGCGCCGCGATGTAAAAGTCCAGCTCCGTGCGGTTTTGCGCGTCGCGCATGGCGCTGGTGGCCACCAGGCGGATCTCCTGCGCGCCGGCCTGGCGCGCCTCATAGTGCAGCTTGCTCACCGCCCGGGCGGTGCGGTCCATCCCCGCCTCGCTGAAGCGCTGCTTGTCATCCATCGACAAAAAGAGCGCCGTCTCCTCCCGCCCGCGCACAGGCTGGGAGAGGGCGGCATCCAGGTTGGCCGTCAGCATCCTGACGGAGTTTGAGCCGATGGCGATCACGCCCATGCGCTTGATGCTCATGGCGCTGCAGGCGCGCGGGTGGGCGCCGCCTCCGTGCCCCAGAGCACCTCCGGGTTGGTCACCACAAAGCGGATTTCCCCCGGCGCCAGGTACCCGTACTGGGTGCGCGCCTCGTTGGCGATAAAGTCGTCGGTCGCGGCCAGCTCCAGCTTGCTCGCCAGGTCCGATACCTCTTTTTGCTTCATGCTCACCAGGTAGCTGCCCTCCTCCACCATGCCGCGCAGTTCATCAATGCCGCGGTTCAGGTTGTTGTTGATCACGCTGAACACCGCCACCACCATGAACATGGCGGCGACGACCACGATGCCGGGCACCTGCTTGTAGCGCAGTTTGTAGAGTTGACGGCGTTTGCGGGGCATGGGGACCTCCTGTGGGCATTTTGATGTCTTGATGTGATTATACCATATTGCGGAGGCTGGGTGATGCGCAGGCAATTCGATTTTCGATACCCGTTGCGGCGCATACTAACCAATTGTTTGACGCAACCGGGCAAACTTTTGTATACTTCGCATGTCATACTAAACTCAAACCTCAACGCTTTGATGGGCCTTGTCTTTTTCCGCCTGCGCATTGCCTCTCTCGGTCAGCGTAGCGCCGCTACGCCTCCCTCCTTCGGCTTCACGCAGCCGAAAAAACCCCGCGTCCATCCTTGCGTTAAAGTTTTCGTTTAGTATAAATCGGCTTTGTGCCTGAAAGTCGAGCATAACGAATGATGCGCACAAAAACAGAAGAAAAAAGTGTCCTCCTCACCGGCCCCTCCCACGGCATCGGCCGAGCCATTGCCCAGACCTTTCACGCCGCGGGCTGGTTGGTGGCGGGCATAGACAAAGAACCATCCGACGCGCCTTGTGATTTCTTCATGCAGGGCGATATTGGCGACCCGGCTGTGCTGGAGGAGTTTGCCGCGGCGTGCGCGGCGCGCTACGGCACCATCCACGCGCTGATCAACAACGCCATGCGCAGCGAGGGCGGCCTGTCCGACTGCGGGTGGGAAGATTTTTTGCAGGCGCAGCGGGTGGGCGTGGCCGCGCCCTATTACCTCACCCGGCTGCTGTCGCCGCACTTCGCGCCCGGGGCCGGCGTGGTCAACATCACCTCCACCCGGGCCTTCCAATCCCAGGCGGGCACGGAGAGCTACAGCGCCGCCAAGGGCGGCCTGACGGCGCTGACCCACGCGCTGGCCGTGTCCCTGCGGGGCCGGGTGCGGGTGAACGCCATCGCCCCCGGCTGGATAGATACCACGGGCGGGGCCTTTGCCGGCCCGGATGCCGCCCAGCACCCCGCGGGCCGGGTGGGCACGCCGGAGGATATCGCCCAGGCCGCGCTGTACCTGTGCTCGCCCCAGGCCAACTTCATCACCGGGCAGACGCTGGTGGTGGATGGCGGCATGAGCCGGCTGATGGTGTACCATGGGGATGAGGGGTGGACATATAAGGGTGAGGAGAAGAAGTAATTCGGAATTGGGAATGCGGAATTCGGAATAATGATGTAAAGGGCAACATCGAAGTCATTCGGTTTCTCTTGTCAGTGCCAATGTACGCTCAGGATAACCGAGGGCATTTCAGGTCACCCTAATTGCGCATTCCGAATTCCGCATTCCGAATTACGACTAAAAGGAGAACGTGCCATGCTGATTCTTTCCTGCAATGTGGGCAGCACCTCGCTCAAATACCGGCTGTACAGGCTGGGGGAATGGGAAGAGGAGCTGGCCTTTGGCCACTTTGAGGGGGTGGGGCGAGACTGGGGCAGCAGCGGCCACCGCGCGGCCAGCGGCGCGCAGGCGCGCCGCGAGGACCCCGCGCCCGACTACGCCACCGCCATCGGGCAGATGCTGGACTTTTTGAGTACTTCAGGCGTGCTGCCGGCGGGCGTGATGCCCGGCTGCGTTGCCTTCAAGGTGGTGGC
>JAAZBU010000134.1 GCA_012513645.1 Clostridiales bacterium
ATCGCCGCCCTCAGCGCGGCGACCGAGATGGGGCTTGAGGCGCGGTGCATCGTGTCCTACGGCGCGTCCACCTTTGGGGCCACCCGGCCGGAGCTCACCGTGCCACGCATGCTGCACATCCTGCGGGCGGAGGGGTTGGTAGAGTATCAGCTGCTGGCGGTATCCCCGGGCGGCGATGATGACGCGGGGGGCGGCGGCCTGTACGAAAACACCCGGCAGGTTATCCTGGCGCTGGCCCAGCAGGAAAATGTGCCTATTATATTGGAAGAAGACCTCGGCCGCAGCATTCAGCACCGCCTGGCGCTGTACGGCGATGGGGTGCGCTGCTTTATTAATGTGGGGGGCGCCAGCGCCAACATGGGCGACGGCATGCACAGCCTGGATTTTCCGCCCGGCCTGGTGCTGAACCCGCCGCCCATCCCCGACAGCCCCACCCGCGGGCTGATCTACGAGTATGCGGTGCGCGGCGTGCCGGTCATCCACCTGCTCAACTTGCGTAAGCTTTCGCTCGACCACGGCCTGCCCTTTGACCCGGTGCCCCTGCCCGAGCCGGGCGGCGCCGCGGTGTATTATCGCAAGGCCCGGCAGCCGGCGCTGCTGATCGGCGCGATGCTGCTGGCCATAGCCGTGCTGTACCTGGGCTATCGCGAGGATAAGGCGCGCCTGCGGGTGACTGCGCCGGGTGATGCGGTGCCGATTGAATTGCCCTGAGGAAATCGGGCTGTGAAATACTTGTCGCATGGCTTGTCCGGGCGGCTTGTTTTGGGTATACTGTAAAAAGGAAAGAATGCGGCGCAACCGTGGGCCTGCCGCTCAAGGAGAAGGAGAACGGAGCATGAGCAAGAAGACAGTCCGGGATATAGACCTTAAAAACAAGCGCGTGCTGGTGCGCGTGGATTTCAATGTGCCCCAGGATGACAGCGGCAAGATCACCGACGACAGCCGCATCGTGGGCGCGCTGGCCACCATCCGCTACCTGGTGGAGCAGCAGGCCAAGGTGGTGCTGATGAGCCACCTGGGCCGCCCCAAGGGCGAGGTGAACGCGAAGTACTCCCTGGCCCCCGCGGCCGAGCGCCTGGCCGAGCTGCTGGGCCGGCCCGTCAAGATGGCAAAGGACGTCATCGGCCCGGATGCCGACCAGATCGTGGCCGGCCTCAAGGCGGGCGACGTGTGCCTGCTGGAGAACCTGCGCTTCCACAAGGAAGAGGAAAAGAACGACCCCGAGTTTGCCAAGAAGCTGGCCAGCTACGGCGATGTCTACGTCAACGATGCCTTTGGCACGGCCCATCGCGCCCATGCCTCCACCGAGGGCGTGGCCCACTACCTGCCCGCGGTGTCCGGCTTCCTCATTGAGAAGGAGCTGAAGTTCCTGGGCAAGGCGCTGGAGGACCCGGACCGCCCCTTCGTGGCCATTCTGGGCGGCGCCAAGGTGTCCGACAAGATTGGCGTCATCAACAACCTGCTGGATAAGGTGGACGTGCTGATCATCGGCGGCGGCATGGCCTTCACCTTTGCCAAGGCCCAGGGCGGCGAGATCGGCAAGTCCCTGTTAGAGGCCGACCGGCTGGACTATGCCCGCGAAATGATTGAAAAGGCCGGGCGCAAGGGCGTCAAGCTGCTGCTGCCCGAGGATACCGTGGCCGCTGACGCCTTCAGCAACGACGCCAAGATCGAGGTCGTGCCCACCAATGCCATCCCCGAGGGCTATATGGGCCTGGATATCGGCCCCAAGGCGCAGCAGGCGTTTGCCGATGCCATCCGCTCTGCCAAGACCGTGGTGTGGAACGGCCCGATGGGCGTGTTTGAGATGTCCAACTTCGCCCAGGGAACCCAGGCGGTGGCCAGGGCGCTGGCGGAGAGCGATGCCACCACCATCATCGGCGGCGGCGACAGCGCGGCGGCCGTGGTGCAGCTGGGTTACGGCGACAAGATGAGCCATATCTCCACCGGCGGCGGCGCGTCGCTGGAGTATCTGGAAGGCCTGGTGCTGC
>JAAZBU010000135.1 GCA_012513645.1 Clostridiales bacterium
TCTGGATGAGCGACCACCGCGACCTGTACACTAGCTACGACGGCACCGCCGGCAGCTTTGAAGTGGCGCTGGACGTAGAATGGAAATAGGAGCAGATATGATTGACTACAAATATGATGTCCAACTGCTGATCGAGGGCAAGGGCCTGTCCGAGGATGCCATCTTCCAGTATATTGAAACCAACATCATCGGCGACAGCCTGCTGGCCGTGGGCGATGACGAGCTGGTCAAGGTGCACTACCACACCAACGAGCCCTGGCAGGTGCTGGCGTATTGCGCCTCGCTGGGCGACATCTACGATGTGGTGATCGAAAACATGCAGCGCCAGTCGGACGGCCTGGATGGCTGAGCTGACGCTGGGCGGGAGGCGGCCATGAAGCGCCGGGATCTGTTGCTGGTCCTGTTGGTGATCCTCATCTGGGGGGTTAACTTCACGGTGGTCAAGTTGGGGGTGGCCGATGTGCCGCCCATGGTGCTGGCCGCTGCCCGCTATGTGCTGGCGCTGTTTCCGGCCATTTTTCTGGTGAAAAAGCCGGCCATCAGCCTGCCCATGCTGCTCAGCTACGGGCTGACCGTCGGCGTGGGGCAGTACGCGCCGCTGTTCTACGCCATGGCCATCGGCATGCCGGCCGGGGTGTCCTCCGTGCTGCTGCAATCCCAGGCGATCTTCACCTTTTTGATGGCGGCCGCCTTCCTCAAGGAGCCGACGCGCCCCGGCCAGCTGGCCGGGCTGGCCATCGCGGTGCTGGGCCTGGCCCTGATGGGCGCCCAGAGCCTGCTGGGCCGCGCGGACGGCATCCCGCCTGCGGCCTTTCTCATGATCATTGCCTCAGCCGCCTCCTTCGGCGCATCCAACATCATCGCCCGCCTGGCCTCGCGCCAGGCCGTCCGGCGCGGGCAAACGCTGGATATGTTCGGCCTGGTGGTGTGGAGCTGCCTGGTGCCCCCGCTGCCGCTGATGGGCATTGCCCTGCTGCTCGACAGCCCGCAGGCCATCCTCGCGTCGCTGCAGCGCCTCAACGGCATGGCCGCCTTTTCCATGCTGTACCTGGCCTACGCGGCCACGCTGCTGGGCTTTGGCATATGGAATGTGATGCTGGGCCGCTACGAGGCGGGCCGCATGTCCCCCATGCTGCTGTTGGTGCCCGTGGTGGGCGTGCTTACCTCGGTAATCTTGCTGGGCGAGCGCTTGTCCTCCCTGCAATGGGCGGGCATTTCGCTGATTCTGGGGGGCCTGGTCATCCTCAACCGCCTGGCGCCGCGCCCGCAGATCTCCCCGCCGGCAACGCCCGCGGCGGAGCAGCACATGTAGTTTCAACAGCGATGGCTGTCGCCAAGAGAGCCACCAGGTTCAACGCAAAAAACCGCCGGACAAGGCGGTTTTTTGTGTGGGCTATTTATACGGTTACTTTAAAAAATACCGTTTGAGGATGCCCTCCAGCGCGCTGCCGTGGCGCGCCTCGTCCTTGCACATGTCGTGCAGGGCGGCGTGAATCACATCGTAGCCCAGGTCCTTGGCCAGCACGGCCAGCGCCTGCTTGTCCTTGGAGGCGGCCAGCTCGGCGGCCACGCGGGCCTCCACATTCTTCTCCGTGCTGTCGCTGAGCGATTCGCCCAACAGCTCGGCCAGCCGGGCGGCGTGGGCTGCCTCTTCCCGCGCCATGCGCTGGAAGGTGTTGGCGATCTCGGGATACCCCTGGCTGTCGGCCCGCCGGGCCATGGCCATGTAGACGCCCACCTCGTGGCACTCGATGCGGTACTGCTCGCGCAGGCCCTCGATCACGCGGGGGTCCAGATCGCGGGCGATGCCGATGCGGTGCACATCCGCCCAGTCCGGGCTGTCCTCCAGCTTCTCAAACTTTTCCCTGGAGGCTTTGCAGACCGGGCAAATGGCCGGAGGCTCCGGCCCTTCAAAAATATAGCCACATACCTTACAGATCCACTTCATAAGAAAAAAGAACCTCCTTCGCTCTATCGCCAAGATGATACCCTGCTATGCCCTTGATAAACAACGCGGCATAAAATATTCAGCTATTCATGAAATAAACTGTAACTATACATTATCCCTGCGAGAAAAGCCTGTCAAGCCACGTATTTTTGACACAGCATGCACTGGAAAGAAAATATTTTTTCATTTTTCCGCAACATTTTGGGGCTGTCGCGCGTCATATAGAGTAGAGAGGTGAGAAAAATGACGAAACTGTTGACCGACTCCACCCCGGAAACCGGACGCCGCGCGGTGATCGCCCTGAGCGAGGCCGAGCGCAAGGTGTATGTGGATGGCAGGCCCTGCCGCCTGACGTCGCAGGAGTTCCGCCTGCTGATGGCCCTGGCCGAGGAGGCGGGCAGCGTGCTGAGCCGCGATTGGCTGCTGCGCGCCGCGTGG
This sequence comes from Clostridiales bacterium, assembly GCA_012513645.1. GTDB lineage: Bacteria > Bacillota > Clostridia > Christensenellales > Aristaeellaceae > UBA1038. The sequence goes on from JAAZBU010000135.1 coordinate 2,387, forward strand.
GATTACCTCAGCCCCGGCAAGAGCCGCACGGTGGATGTGCATGTGCAGCGCCTGCGCCGCAAGATGGGCGGCTTCCTGTTTGAGACGGTGCACGGCAAGGGCTACAAGCTGCGCGCCATGCCCATCTCCCTGCCCGTCAGGATGTAACACTTCCCTCATCCCGCCCAGGAAAGGAGCGCCCCGTGAACAGATGCCGCCGCCTGTTGCTCTGCATGCTTTGCGCCATGCTGCTCATTGGCCCTGCCGCCGCGCTGGCGCAGCAGCCGCCCGCCGGCCCCCTGATGGCCGATGAAACCAAGGACAACCCGCTGTATATCCGCGAGATGGCCCTGTTGGACGGCCATCTGCTGCTGGTCAGCGGCGACACCCTCTACCGGGTGGACCCGGGCAGCGGGCAGTACGCCAAGCACGCCATCCTGGGCCTGCTGGGGCAAACACCCGCGCCGGGCAGCCGCTTCAACTGGCAGCTGGTGCCGGGCGACAACGCCGTGCACCTGATCGACACCGAGACCGGCACGCTGTACCCCCTGTCCTTTGAGGGGGAGCAACCCGCCCTGGGCACGCCCCGCGCGCTTGATTGGGAGGAATACCGCATCTCAGTGGAGGGCGGCCACAGCTATGTGAACGCGCCCATTGCCTACATGATGGCAGGCGATACGGTGCTGGCGATGCATAGCCACCCTGCCGGCGAGGGCTATCAGGTGGCCGCCTTTGACGCCAAGGGCGCGCGCCGCCTGCTGGATACCCCCATCGTGCTGGGCATGGTGCCCGGCAGGGATGGCAAGGCGCTGGTGCTCACCACCACCGGCAAGGATGACCGCAGCGCCTGGAAGGAGCCGGCTGTCAGCACCCTTGACCCGGCCACAGGCCACATGGCGGGGAAACGGCCCCTGCTCAGCCAGGGTATGCCGTCCCATCAGGCTGTATCCATCGCCTACGATGTGTCGAGCGATGTGCTCTACGCAAAAATCGGGCAGCAGCTGCTGCGATACGACGGCAAGGGGCCGGGGCAGCTTTGCGGCAGCTTCGCGGCGTCTATCACAACCGATGTGGTGCTGTGCCCGCTGGGCACGGACCGCCTGGCCGCAGCCATGTATTTTGCGGGCATCCGTGTGCTTGATACCAACGCTGCCCGCTTTGCAGACAAGCCAACGCTGGCCGTTCGCGGCGATCCGTGGCTGGGTGGCCTCAGCCAGGCCATCAACCAGGTAGACGACCTGAATGTCACCGTGCAGACAGACGATGGGATGGAGGGCCTGATTGCCGCCCTGATCTCGGGCGACGATACCTTTGACGTGGCCACCATCCGCCTGCAGAGCGTGGACTTTCAAAGCATCATGCGCAAGGGCTACGCCTCCGACCTGAGCGGCAGCCCCGCCCTCAAGGCCTACGCGGATGGCCTCTACCCCAGCGTGCAGCAGGCCATCGGCCGGGATGGGCGCCTCTATGCCCTGCCTGTGGAGGGCTATGGTGCCTTCCAGCTGTACGAAAAAGCATTTTTCGAAAAAACCGGCCGCCCCTTGCCCCGCACGGTGGCGGAGTTAGTGCGCTTTGTGCAGGACTGGCCCGCGCAGTATGCCGAGGATTGGCCGCAGATGGAGCCCATCTACATGGCGGCGTATAAGCGCACGCTGCGCTATGCAGCGCTGGAGATCTACCAGGATGCCATGCGCTACCAGGGGGGCGACTTCACCTACGACACGCCGCTGCTGCGCGAGATGCTGGGCGCGGTGGACGCCCTGCCCGACGGCGCCGGGGAGGGTAGCGCCCCCATGGACAACAACGAAGAGTACCGCATGAACGCCATCTCCCTCAACGAGCAGGCGCGCGGCTTTCATACCTTTGGGGGGGATGGCCGCGACAGCTACACCTTCTACCCCATGCTGCTGGCCGCCGGCGACAACGAGCCCGCCGTGATGCGCCTGGAGGTGACGGCGCTGTTCATCAACCCCAGGGCCAAAAACCCCGAGGGCGCGATGCGCTTTGTGGAGGGCTGGCTGTCCATCATCAGCCCGGAGGATAAGATGCTGCTCAGCCCCGGGATGAATGAGCCCATCCCCAACCCCCGCCACGAGCAGGAGATGCAGGCCCGTCAGGCCCGCCTGGACGAGCTGACGGCTCAAGCGGCCCAGGCTGAGGGGGCCGAGCGCACGGAGCTGGAGCGCCTGGCCGGCATCGTCACCGGGGATATCGCCGCGGCGCAGGAAGGCGGCCGTTGGCTGGTGAGCGAACAAAACATCGCCGACTGGCGTGCCCTGGCCCAGCACAACTATGTCAACCAGCGCACCCGCGACGGCCTGGCATCGGAGGAGGTGCACAGCCTGTTCAGCCGCTACCTGGAGGGGCAGATCGACCTGGAGCAGTTTATCCGCGAGGCCGAGGCAAAGACCCGCCTGATCATCAAGGAGAGCGAATGATGTTAAAAGCCATGACGCGCTGCCTGGCCCTGCTGGCCGCGGCGGTGCTGCTGCTGTCGGCCTCGCCCGCCGCCCTGGCGCAGGGGGAGGCCGGGCCGGATATCAACCTGCTGGTGGACCCGATGCTGAACCGCGAGCTGCAGGCCAGCGCCCTGGCCGTGCTGGACGGAGCCGTATACCTCAAGGCCGAGAACGGCCTGTACCGCTGGCGGCAGGGCGAGCAGGATGCCGCGCTGCTGATGCCCACCCGGCACGACTATACCACCCGAGAAACCGATCCCGACTGGTTCAACGTCATCCTGTCCGACGGGCAGGGGCTGTGGGCGCTCAACAATGAGAAGGGCCGCCTGTTCCCGCTGAGCGTGACGGAGGACCAGGCTGCCCTGGGCCAGGCCATGCAGCTGGACTGGTCGATGTTCATCATCGAGGAAGGCAGCAGCAGCTACACCCAGCAGCCCGAGCTGCCCATCATTGCTGATAGCAGGCTGTACCTGCTGCACCGCACGGACAGCGGCATCAAGCACATCCTCCTCAGCTTCGACCTGAAGACCGGCGAGCGCCGCCGGTATAACAGCGTGCAGGACGCGCAGGCCGTGCTGCCCTGGCGGGATGGCAAGTTGCTCACCGTGCTGTTTGACCAGATCCCCGCCGAGCGCAAGCCCCCGGCGCTGGCCGTGTTTGACCCCGCCGGCGATACCGTGGAGGAGCTGGGCCTGCTGCTCAACGAGGAGATGGACCACTTCTCCGGCATGGCGCTGGCCTATGAACAGGAAACCGACACCCTGTACATCGCCCGGGAGGGCGAGGTGTGGCGGCGCACGGCCCTGGGCGCGCCCGAGCGGTGCGCCTACCTGCCGGCGGACACCCTCTGGATGGCCTCCCCGGCCCTGGCTGTATTGCCGCAGGGGCGGCTGGCCGCCATGACTGCCGGCGGCCTGGCCATCCGCAGCGCCGACCCCGCGCGCCTGGCCGACACCATCACGCTAACCATCGCCGGCTTTGCCGAGCAGGATGTGCTGCGCCGGGTGGGCGCCCGCATGCCCGGCGTGCGCCTGGTGAACAAGTATGACCTGTATAACGACAACGAGGCGCTGGTCACCGCCATGCTGACCGGCGCCACCGAGGCCGACCTCTACGTGCTGGACACCCGCATGCACCGCACCCAGAGCATCCTGCGCAAGGGCTACCTGGCCCCCCTTGGGGAGGACAGTGCCGCCGCTATCGCCGCGCGGCGCATGTACCCCATGCTGCAATCGCTGGTCACCCACGAGGGCCGCATCTTCGGCCTGCCGGTGGGCATGGAGATCACCATCCACATGGCGCGCCCCGGATTGTTCGAAAAGACCGGGCTGCCGCTGCCGGCCACCTTCTTCGACCTGTGCGACAACGTGGCCCGGTGGAGCGAAATCGCCGAGGAATACCCCAACTATCAGTACACCGAAAGCATGGACTACAAGGACACGCTGTTTCGCCTGGGGCACGAGCTGTACCGCGCCCAGCTGCGCGGCAGCGGGCAGCAGCTGCGCTATGACACGCCGCTGTTCCGCCGCATGGTGGCCCGTCTGGCCGAACTGGACACAAGCAAGTTGGACGTGCAGATCAACTGGGATGAGCCCGGGGCGGAGGAAGAATTCTTCAGCCGCATCAGCCTGCTGGAGCCCTGGTACGGCTACAGCCCGCAGTACGCCGAGCACCGCACCAGGGTGACAGAAACCGGCGACCAGCCCATCATGCTGTCCGCAGATGACACAGCCCCGCCCGCCCTGCAGGCCTCGGCCTCCTTCCTGTCGGTCAACCCGCGCGGCCCGCATGTCGACCGGGCCATGGAGGTATTGAACCTCTATGCCGATGCGATGGACCCCATCCCCCGCGCGATGCTGATGCCCGATGAGAACGACCCCATCTCCAACCCCCGTTACGAGCAGGACATCGCCACGGAAGAGTTCGTCATCCGGGACATTGAGCAGATGATCGCCGCCGCGCAAAAGGAGTATGGCCGCACGCCGCCCGAATATGTGCAGCAGTTAGAGGCAGCTCGCAAGACGCTGGCCGAGGCGGAGACCACCCTCAAGTACCTGATGACCGCGGACGATATGCAGCGCATGCGCCAACGGCTGGACAGCGTGTACATCGCCAGTGAAGTGCAGATTGCCCAGGACAGCAACGACATCTTCTCCCTGTACGAGCAGATGGCCAGCGGCGCGCTGCCGCTGGAGCAGTTCATCCGCCAGGCGGACGACATGCTGCGCAAGATTGAGTTGGAGAACCGGTAATACTGAGCTCAATCATGACTCGAAAAAGGCTGCTGTGGTTTTTGTCCACGGCAGCCTCTTTTCATATCAGGGGCTATTCCATTTTCTTAAACTTATCCCGGCTCACCCCGCACACCGGGCACTTGAAGTCCTCGGGCAGCTCGTCCCTCTCCTCGATGTAGCCGCACACGGTGCACACCCAGCGGGTGACGGCCTTGGCCGCGGGCTGCTGGGTGGCAGCGGGGGCGGGGGCGGCGCGCCCCAAGTCGGCCAGCAGCGTATCTGCCAGGGCGGTCAGCTGGGCATGGCTCTCCTCGTTGGTGGTGGAGCGGATGCTGACCTGCGGGCCCACCTGGGTCATGCCTTTCATGGCGCCCAGCGCCTCGGCCATGCGCGCGCCGGATACCGGCGACCAGCTGCCGTTTTCAATCAGGGCGAAGCGGCGGTTTTGCTGGTTGTGGGCCGCCAGGTCGCCGATAAAGCTCTTCATGGGGGTGAAGATGTCCATGTTGTAGGTGATGCTGGCCAGCACCAGGTGGCTGCACCGGAAGGTCTCTGCAATCAGCTCGCTGACGTGGGTCTTGGATACATCGTACACCGCCACGTTGCGCAGGCCGCCCTCAGACAAACGGGTGGCCAGCACCTTGGCGGCATTCTCCGTGCCGCCGTACACGGAGCCGTAGACCACCATCACTGCCTCCTCCTCGGGGGCATAGCGGCTCCACTTGTCATAGCGGTCGATGAACCAGCCCAGGTTGTCCCGCCAAACAGGCCCGTGCAGCGGGCAGATGGTTTTGATGGGGATGCCGGCAGCCTTTTTGAGCACATCCTGCACCTGGGGGCCGTACTTGCCCACGATGTTGGTGTAGTAGCGCCGCGCGTCGGGCAGCCACTCGCTTTCAAAGTTCACCTCGTCGGCAAACAGGTTGCCGTTGAGCGCGCCAAAGGTACCAAAGGCATCCGCGGAAAACAGCACCTGGTCGGTGATATCGTAGGTCATCATCACCTCAGGCCAATGCACCATGGGCGCCATGACAAACTGCAGCGTGTGCCGCCCGGTGACCAGCTGATCGCCCTCCTGCACGGTGCGGCCATGGGCGCTCACCTCAAAGCCGAAGAACTGGCGGATCATGGCCTCGGCCGCCCGGGAGCAAATCAGCTGCACATTGGGCCAGCGCACCAGCACCTCGCTGATGGCGGAGGCGTGGTCGGGCTCCATGTGGTTGACAATCAGGTAATCAAGCGGCCGGCCATTCAGCGCGTAGGCCAGGTTTTCAAAGAACTGGCCGGACACCGAGCGATCCACGGTATCCAGCAGCACGGTCTTCTCGTCTAACAGCAGGTAGGCGTTGTAGCTCACGCCCCGCGGGATGGGGTACACATTTTCAAACAGCGCCAGGCGGCTGTCGCTGGCCCCCAGGTAGATCAGATCCTCCGAGATGTGGCGCACATTGTGCACGCCGGCGAACTTGGCCTTGCCCTCAAAGGCGGGTGCGGCCGACACAGTATCTGCCTGCGCGGCAAACACCTGGGGCATCCCGCCCAGCACGCTCAGGCCGGCCGCGCTGCCGGCGCCTGCCGCCACCGTCTTGATAAATTTGCGCCTGCTGACATCCGTATTCATGATGCAATCCCTCCCTGTTTGTCCCCTTTGGGATTTATTCAACTTGATTATAACGGATGACGGCGGCCTGTGGAAGCATATCATGTAAAATTTCTGTCATGCCTGCCACCGGCAGGCGCACTTGTGCCGAAGATCATACTAAACGAAAACGTTAAGGAACCGCTGATTTAATCTAAATAGCGAGCAAAAGGCGTCAATAGATGGTAAAATAGGCATAGAAAAAGAATCGCAGGCAGGTACCATCATGAAGCAACAGAACTTCACAGACTTAGAGTATGAAGGCAGGCGCCGGATTTCCAAGCGAGAGCAATTCCTTGATATCATGGAAGAGATCATTCCATGGGAGGAGTGGGTACAGCTTGTAGCGCCCTATTACTATGTCGGAAAGCGTGGTCGTCCGCCTATGGGCATAGAGAAGATGCTGCGGATGTATCTATTGCAAAGCTGGTTCAATCTATCTGGATTGGCTACAGTAATTCGGACAGAAAAGAAAAGGAGGTAGTATAGTTTAAGAGGACGAAATGAAGGAGGAAGCCATGACCGAAAGACGAGCCCAGCGCACCTACACAGAGGAGTTCAAAAAGCAATTGGTACAGTTACTCAACAACGGAAAGCCACGTGCCGAAATCCTGCGTGAATATGAGTTGACGGCATCATCATTTGACAAGTGGGTGAAGCGGATCAATGCAATAGGTTCCAGCCACGACAAGGACAACCGAAGCCCCGAGGAACGAGAACTGCTGCGGCTGCGCAAAGAGAACCAACAACTGCGCATGGAGAATGACGTCCTAAAGCAAGCGGCGCTGATATTCGCACAA
>JAAZBU010000136.1 GCA_012513645.1 Clostridiales bacterium
ATCGACGGCAAGCCCGTCAACATCAAAAACCCCAAGCAGTCCATCCAGAGGGGCCTGGCATTTTTGACGGAGGACCGCAAGCGTTACGGCCTGGCGCTCAACATGAGCGTCAACTTCAACGTCAACCTGGCCTCCTACGATGCCATCAGCAGCCGGGGCATCGTCAGCCTGGGCAAGGAGGCGGGCCGCGCCAATCACTATGTGGATGAAATCAACATCAAAACCCCCTCCATCAAGCAGCTGACCCGCAACCTGTCGGGCGGCAACCAGCAAAAGGTGGTCATCGGGCGGTGGCTGGCCTGCAACAGCAAGCTGTTTATATTTGACGAGCCCACCATCGGCGTGGACGTGGGCGCCAAGGTAGAGATCTACCGCCTGTTTGAGGAGCTGCTCAAAAACGGTGCTGCCATCATCGTCATCTCCTCCTATTTGCCCGAGGTGATGGGCCTGTCCGACCGCATTGCCGTCATGTCCGAGGGGCACATCATCGACGAGGTGCCGCGGGCGGAGTTTTACACGGACGGCGTGATGGATGAGGAGCGCCTGGTGCGCTTGGCCTCCGGGCTGACGGCATAGCCAATCTATACCATAAAGGAGCAAGGTCATGGAGAATCGATCTGTGCGCAAACCCGGCGGAAAGTCGCTGTCGACGGTGATGATGCTGGCGGTGCTGCTGCTGGCCATGTTCGTCGTGCTGACGCTGTTGACCAACAAGTTTCTGACGGTCAACAACATACAGAACCTGCTGCGGCAGACGGCGATCTACGGCGTCATCGCCATCGGCATGACCTTTGTCATCATGTCGGGCGGCATTGACCTGTCCGTGGGCGCGGTGGTGGGCCTGTCGGGGGTGCTGTCGGCCATGTTCATGAGCAACAGCGAGCGCACGGGCGGCATGGGCTGGCCGGTGTGGCTGGCCATACTGGCTGCGGTGCTTATTTCGTCGCTGGTGGGCGTGATCAACGGCGCCATCATTTTTGACGGCAAGGTGCCGCCCTTTATCGCTACGCTGGGCATCCAGACGGCGGTGCGCGGGCTGATCATGCTGATCACCAACGCCCAGATGATCTCCGGCATCCCCAAGGATTTTGCCGGCTTTTCCCGGCAGACCTTCCTGGCGTTCCCCACGCTGGGCTGGGTGTGGGTGCTGTTTATCGTGGCGGCGGCCATCGTCATCAAGTTTACCACCTTCGGCCGCAACATTTTCGCTGTCGGCTCCAACACCGAGGCGGCCCGCTTGTCTGGCATCAGCATCCGCAAGACCACCTACAGCGTGTATATCGTCAGCGCCATGATGTGCGCGGTGGCCGGCGTGCTGATGACCGCGCGCCTGGGCAACGGCGTACCCACGGGCGGCATCGGCTACGAGACGGATGCCATCGCCGCGGCTGTTATCGGGGGCGCCTCCCTCAACGGGGCGGAGGGCAGCATCATCGGCACGGTGCTGGGCTCGCTCATCATGGCCACGCTGCGCAACGGCGGCAACCTGCTGGGCATCAACTCGTTTATCCTGGAGATTACCATTGGCCTGCTGATCGTGTTCGCCGTGTTGATGGACAAGAGGAGGAAGAAGTAGCATGCAATACAGGAAAGTCAGCCGCATAGCCGAGCCCCTGTCGGTGGTGGGCTTTGGCTGCTGGTCCAGCGCCGGGTACAACTGGACGGGGGGCAGCCAGCAGGAATCCGACCGGGCCATCCGCGCGGCCATTGACCATGGCATCAATTTCTTTGACGTGGCGCCCATCTACGGCTTTGGTGAGTCGGAGAAGGTGCTGGGCCGCGCCATCAAGGGGCAGCGGGACAAGGTGTTTGTTGCCACCAAGGTAGGCCTTCGGTGGAACGAGATCGACGGCCCGGGCATCAACAACCTGACGCCCGAGAGCATCCTGGAGGAGATCGACCTGTCGCTCAAGCGGCTGGACATCGACTACATCGACCTGTACCAGATGCACTGGATGGACCACAAAACCCCCATTGAGGAAACTATGCACACGCTGGTGCAGCTGCAAAAGGCCGGCAAGATCCGCTACATCGGCGCGTCCAACTTCTCGCTGGAGGAGCTGGACAAGGCCGAGAAGGTGGCGCCCATCGCCTCCCACCAGGTGCTGTACAACATGTTCGACCGCAACTCGGACGACTACTGCAACAACCCGCTGGAGTACCGCTCCGAGGATGAGATACTGCCCGACAGCGAAAGGAAGGGCATGGCCTTCATCCCCTACAGCCCGCTGCACCAGGGGCTGCTGTCCGGCCGCTTCTACCGCGGGCGGGACAAGGACTTGAAGCCCGGCGACATGCGCCTGACCAACCCGCAGCTGCTGGGCGAGGAGCTGAACAAGAAGCTGGCCGTGGTGGACCAGTTGAAGGCCATCGCCGACCAGGCCGGGCTCAGCCTGCTGGAGTTGGCCATGGGCTGGCTGATCAAGCACCCGGGCGTCACCACCATCATCACCGGCTCGCGCACGCCCGAGCAGGCCATCTCCAGCGCGGCCACCGGCGACATCGTGCTGGACGACGAGGTATATGCCCGCGCCACCCGCGTGATGGACGACTACGAGCGCAGCCGGGGCAAGTAAGGCGCGGCATCGCGCCGGTGTGTGCAGCGGCATGGGGATAGCCCATGCGCATGGAGGAATGATGAAAAAGATACTGGTGTTCGGCAGCTTTGTGGTAGACCTGACCAGCCGGGCCGATCGTCTCCCCCAGCCGGGGGAGACTGTGCTGGGCAGCAGCTTCAAGCTGGGGCCGGGGGGCAAGGGCTCCAACCAGGCGGTGGCCGCCCACCGCGCCGGGGCGGACAGCATCCTGGCCACCAAGGTGGGGCGCGATGTGTTCGGCCAGGTGGCGCTGGACTTCTACGCCGCCGAGGGCATGCCGGTGGATCTGATCATGCGCGATGATGAGGTGCCGACCGGCACCGCGCTGATCATGGTCAACGAGCGCGAGGGCCAGAACATGATTCTGGTGGTCATCGGCGCCTGCGGCAACATCAACGATGAGGACATCCGCCGGGCGGAGGCGCAGATACGCGGCGCTGACATCCTGATGCTGCAGTTGGAGATCAATCAGGATGCGCTGGAAAAGATCATCGACATCGCCCACCAGGCGGGCACCCGCGTGGTGCTCAACCCGGCGCCTGCGCGGCATCTGCCGCCAGCACTTCTGGCCAAGGTGGACACCCTGACCCCCAACGAGACCGAGGCCGCGCTGCTCAGCGGCGTGCCCATCAAAAGCTTTGACGACGCCAAGAAGGCCGCCCGCGTGTTGCTGGACATGGGCGTGCGCAACCTGGTCATCACCATGGGCAGTATGGGCGCCTATGTGACCGACGGCACGCGCGAGGAGGTGATCCCCTCCATCAAGGTGGAGGCCATCGACACCACGGGCGCCGGGGATGCCTTCAACGGCGGGTTCATCACCGCGCTCAGCGAGGGGATGGATCTGTTTGACGCGGCGCGCTTTGGCAACGCCACCGGCGCGCTGTCGGTCACCAAGCTGGGCACCGCGCCCGCCATGCCGCACCGCGCGGACATCGTGGCCATGTGTGCCCGGGAATACCCCGATTTGATCATCAAGACCCGGAAGGAGTGAGACATACCATGACCTATCAACCGGCAGACCGCGACACCATGTACTTCATCGGCGTCACCACGGGCAAGTCGTCCATCATGCAGGTGTTCCCCAAATGGATGGACGCCATGGGCATCGACCTGCAGATCAAGGGCATCGACCTGCCCATCCACGCCGACCCCGAGGTGTACCGCGAGGTGGTGACCTTCATCAAGAACGACCCCAAGTCCAAGGGCGCGCTGGTGACCACCCACAAGATTGACCTGTACGAGGCGGCCAAGGACCTCTTTGACTACCTGGACCCCTACGCCCAGGCGTTTTCCGAGCTGTCCTCCATCTCCAAATCCGAGGACGGCACGCAGCTGCGCGGCCACGCCAAGGACCCCATCACCTGCGGCATGGCGATGGAGGAGTTTATCCCCGAAAACTACTGGCGCGACCATCCCCAGGCTGAGGTGATGATCATGGGGGCGGGCGGCAGCGCCATCTCCATGTGCGCGTATTTCCTGCGCAAGGAGTTTATCGGCAACCAGCCCCGGCGCATCCATGTGACCAACCGCAGCCGCCCGCGCCTGGATGCCCTGCGCGAGATCAGCGATGGCCTCAACCCCGGCACGGTGGAGATGGCGTATTACGACAGCCCCAACCCCGGCGACAACGACCGGGTGCTGGCGGCCATGCCCGAGGGCTCGCTGATTGTCAACGCCACCGGCCTGGGCAAGGACAGGCCGGGCTCGCCCATCGGCGACGAGGTGCTGTTCCCCAGGCACGCCATGGTGTGGGAGATCAACTACCGCGGCGAGCTGGATTTTATGCACCAGGCCCTGCGCCAGCAGGAAAAGCAGCAGCTCAAGGTATATGACGGCTGGATGTATTTCATCTACGGCTGGACGCAGGTGATCGCCGACGTCATCCACCAGCCCATCCGGGGCGAGCTGCTCTACCGCCTCAGCGACATCGCGTCAGGTAAGTAAGGAGGAATTTTGTAATGAAGGATTTTAACCCCAGCAACGTGCCCATGGATTTTGACAAGGGCTTTGTGATTGACTTTGACCTGCACACCGGCATGTCCGCCATGAAGGATACGGGCAAGCGCCACCTCAGCCAGATGAAAGGCATGTACCACGACGACGCGGCCTTTGACAAGGCCGTCGCCCAGGGCGACCCGATGGTGTATGAGTTCCACGGCCTGCCCGTGCCCGAGACCGCGGGCGACCTGGCCTTTGGGTGCAGCATCGTGTACCCCGGCAAGGTGGGTGACGAATATTACATGACCAAGGGGCACTTCCACACCATCATGGATACGGCCGAGGTGTACTACTGCCTGCGGGGCAAGGGCTACATGCTGATGGAAAACCCCGAGGGCGACTGGCGCGCCCTGGCGCTGGAGGCCGGCAAGGCCGTGTATGTGCCCAAGCGCTATGCCCACCGCAGCATCAACGTGGGCAGCGATGAGCCGCTGATCACGTTCTTCGTGTTCCGCGCGGATGCCGGGCACGACTACGGCACCATCGAACAGAAGGGCTACCGCAAGCTGCTGGTAGAGCGCGACGGCCAGCCCGCCATCATCGACAACCCGAAATGGAAGTGAGCGCATGAAAATCCTGGTGACCCCCACCTCCTTTGAAAAGCCGGAGAACGCGCAGGCGCGCGCTTTGCTGGAGGAGTTTGCCGACGAGATTGTATACAACGACCTGCGCATCCCCCTGCAGGGGGATGAGCTGCTCAGCCGCCTGCAGGGCGTGGATGGCTATGTGGCCGGGCTTGACTACATCACCGCCGAGGTGGTGGAGCGCATGCCCGACACCCTCAAGGTCATCTCCCGCTACGGCGCGGGCGTGGACCGGGTGGACCTGGCCGCCTGCAAGCGGCGGGGCATCACCGTCACCAATACGCCGGGGGCCAACGCCACCGCGGTGTGCGAGCTGGCCTTCGGCCTGATGCTGGCGGCGGCCCGCAACATCCCGGCGCTGCACGCGGCGGTGGAAAAGGGCGAGTGGCCGCGCAGCGACGGCATGGAGCTGGCCGGCAAGACGCTGGGCATCGTGGGCCTGGGCGCCATCGGCAAAAAGCTGGCCCTGCGCGCCCTGGCCTTTGAGATGCAGGTGCTGGCCTACGACCCCTACCTGGACCAGAACTTTGCGGCACAGCACGGCATCCGGGCGATGGCGCTGGATGAGCTGCTGCAGGCCAGCGACGTGATCTCGCTGCATGTGCCGCTCAACGAGCAGACGCGCCACATGATCAACGCCCAGCGCATCCAGGCCATGCGGGACGGGGCCATCATCATCAACACCGCCCGCGGCGGGCTGATTGATGAGGAGGCGGCGGCCCAGGCCATCCGGTCGGGCAAGCTGCGCGGGCTGGGGCTGGACGCTTTTGAGCAGGAGCCGTTGAAGGATTCGCCGCTCATCGGCCTCCCCCATGTGGTGTTTACCCCCCACACCGGGGCGCATACGGCCGAGGCCGTGCAAAAGATGGGCCTAATGGCGGCGGAAAACGCCATCGCCGTGCTCAGGGGCGAAAACTGCCCCTACACCATCGGCTGACAGGAAAGGAAGGACAGATGGACAAGCTGGAGGTACTAAAAAGGCTGACCGACTGCGGCGTGATCGCCGTCGTGCGCGCGGATAACAAGGACCAGGCCATGAAGATCGTGGATGCCTGCATCAAGGCCGGCATCGTGGGCATCGAGATGACCTTCACCGTGCCGGGTGCGGCCGATATCATCAAGGAGCTGGCGGCCGCCTACAAGCCGGAGGACATTTTGATCGGCGCCGGCACCGTGATGGACCCGGAGACCGCCCGCGTGGCTATATTGGCGGGCGCGCACTTTGTGGTCAGCCCCTGCCTGAACGCGGAGACCACCAAGCTGTGCCTGCGCTATCAGGTGGCCAGCATGGCCGGCGCCATGACGGTCAAGGAGGCGGTGGAGTGCATGGAGGCCGGGGCCGATATCATCAAGATTTTCCCCGGCAACCTGTTTGGCCCGGCCATCATCAAGGCCATCCACGGCCCGCTGCCCCACGCCAAGATGATGCCCACCGGCGGCGTATCCGCCGAGAATGCGGGCGAGTGGATCAAGGCGGGCGCGGTGGCGGTGGGCGCGGGCGGCGACCTGACCCGCGGCGCCAAGACCGGCGACTATGATTCCATCGTGGCGGTGGGCCGCAAGATGATCGAAGAGGTCAAAAAGGCCAGGCAGAAATAGCAGCAAGGGGCGCAAGGGCATCCCGGGAGGGCATCATGAAGTACATCCTATCCCACGACCTGGGCACCTCGGGCAACAAGGCCTCGGTGTTTGACCAGGACGGCGCGCTGGTGGACAGCGAGGTGCACAGCTACGGCGCCAGGTATTTCAACGAGACCTGGGTGGAGCAGGAGCCGGGCGACTGGTGGGACGCGGTATGCGTCTCCACGCAGAAGCTGATCAGGCGCAGCGGCATCGATGCCGCCGACATCGCCGTGGTCAGCTTCAGCGGCCAGATGCTGGGCTGCCTGTGCGTGGACCGCAAAGGCAACCCGCTGCGCAACTCCATCATCTGGGCCGATCACCGCGCCCAGGCGCAGACCGACGCCCTGCTTGAAAAGATGCCCATGGCCGAGCAGTACCAGATCACCGGCCACCGGGGCGCGGCCTCCTACGGCCTGCAAAAGCTGATGTGGGTGCGGGACAACCAGCCCGACATCTACAAAAATACCCACAAGGCGCTCAACGCCAAGGACTACATCCTCTTCAAGCTGACGGGCGTGTTCATGACCGAGCCGACGGACGCCAGCAGTTTTGGCTGCATGGACCTGCGCACCAACCGCTGGTCGGACAAAATTGTGCAGGCGTCGGGCGTGGACGAGAGCAAGCTGCCCGACATCATGCCCTCCACCCATGTGGCAGGCTATGTAACCAAGGAGGCGGCGCGGGCCACCGGCCTGAAGGCTGACACCCCGGTGGTGCTGGGCGGGGGCGACGGCGTGTGCGCCAACGTGGGCGCGGGCTCGGTCAAGCCCGGCAAGACCTACTGCTCGCTGGGCAGCTCCTCCTGGGTGGCTACCACCAGCGAACAGCCCGTGCTGGATGAGCACATGCGCACCATGTGCTGGCCCCACATCGTGCCCGGCTACTACTCGCCCAACGGCACCATGCAGACCGGGGGCGGGGCATACAGCTGGCTCAAGACCAATGTGTGCAAGTGGGAGACCGAGCAGGCGGCCCATCAGGGCATCAGCCCCTACCAATTGATCAATCAGGAGATCGAGGGCAGCCCCCCCGGCGCCAACGGCGTGCTGTTTTTGCCCTACCTGCTGGGCGAACGTGCCCCGCGGTGGGATCCCCTGGCCCGGGCGTCCTTTTTGGGCGTCAAGATGGAGAACACGCGCGGCGACCTGCTGCGCAGCGTGCTGGAAGGCATCACCATGAACCTGGCGCTGATTTTGCGCATCCTGCAGCAGCACACCCCCATCGGCGAGGTGCTGGTCATCGGCGGCGGGGCCAAGGGCGCGGTGTGGAGCCAGATCATCGCCGACATCTTCGGCGTGCCCGCCCAGGTGCCCCGCGTGCTGGAGGAGGCCACCTCCATGGGCGCGGCCATCACGGGCGGCGTGGGCGTGGGGCTGTTTAAGGACTTTGGCATCGTGGATCAAATGATCCAGATCGTGCAGACCTATCCGCCCCGGCCGGAAACCCGGCCGGTGTACGACCGCTCCATGCGGCTGTTTGACCAGGCATACCACGCGCTGGGTGACCTGCACGCGGCCATGGCAGACAAGGCATAGCCCGCCCGGGCGGCGGAGGATACAGTGCGCGTACTATCACTGGAGACAAGCACCAGCTCGGCCAAGGCCATGGTGTATGACGATGCCCTGGGCGTGGTGGCCACGGCGACCGAGCCCTTTGGCGCGGACATCGCCTCCCCCGGGCAGCAGGACGCGGCGGGCGTGCACGCGGCCATGCTGCGCGTGGGCAAACAGGCGGCCCGGGGGCAGGAGATCGCGGCCATTGGGCTGAGCTCCACCTGGCACGCCATGGGCGTGTGCGATGAAGCGCTTGTGCCCATCACTCCGGTATTTACCTGGGAGTATGCCCAGGCGGCCCCGCTGAGCGCCGCCATGCGGCGGGACGCGGCGCTGACCGAGCGCCTGTACCGCGCCACCGGGTGTATGCCCAATGTGACCTACCCCCGGCAGACGCTGCTGTACCTCAAGGAGCAGGGGCTGTCCCTGGACGGCCGCGGCCTCATCACCCAGGGGGGATACAGCTTTTTGCAGATGACGGGCCGGTATCAGGAGTCGGTCAACGCCCAGTCAGGCAGCGGGCTGATTAGGCTGGCTAATCGGCAATATGACCCCCATGTGCTGGAGCTGCTGGGCATCAAGGCATCCCAATTGGGCGAGCTGACTACCTACCGGGATGCCGCGCCCCTGCTGCCCGGGGCCGCGCAGGCGCTGGGGCTGCTGCCGGGCACCCCGGTGGTGCCCGCGCACTCCGATGGCGCCTGCAACCAGATCGGCTCGGGCTGCGCCTCGCCCCAAAGGATGACGCTGTCGGTGGGCACCAGCGGCGCGCTGCGCATGACCGCGCAGCAGCCGGTGACCGCCCCCGGGCAGGAGACCTGGTGCTACTGCGGGGCGCAGGGCTATATCGCCGGGGCCGCGGTGGCGGGCGCGGGCAACTGTGTCAACTGGTTTCGGGAGGAATTGCTGGGCGGCCACCTGAGCTTTGACGACCTGGAGGGCCCACGGGACGAGCTGCCGGCCCAGGATCCGCCGGTATTTTTGCCCTTTCTGTACGGCGAGCGCTGCCCCGGCTGGCGGGATGACCGCCTGGCCGGCTTTGTGGAGATGGGCGGCGGGCACGGCCCGCGGGACCTGTACCTGGCGCTGCGCATGGGCATTTTGTTCAGCATGCTGCAGTGCTACGGGTCGCTGACGGCTATGGCGGGCCAGCCGCGGGACATCGTGGTGTCGGGCGGCATCCTCAACTCACCCCGCTGGTGCCGCATGCTGGCCGATATCTTGGACCATCCGGTGCAGCTGGCGCGCAACCACGATGCCTCCCTGATCGGGGCGGCGGTGCTGGCGCTGCATGCTGCCGGTGCCTGTGAGGACATCAGCGCCTTCCGCCGCGAGGCCGAGGAGGCCGTGACCATCCAGCCCGACCCCGCGCGCGTGCCCTGGTACCGCGCGCAGTACGCCCGCTACCTGGATTGGTACAACAAGACTTAGGCCGATGCCCAACCGTGATTTATTTCATTGACATATCAACAAAAAGGAGCACATCATGAAAGCCAAACTACTGCCGGTACAAATCAAGGAAACCAACGCCCAGGAGCGGGAAACATTTGAGGCACAGCTGGCGCAACTGGGCCAGATGTACGCCAATGAGGCCGAGTTCCTGCCCGTTCAGACACTGGATGCCCTGGACACGACAGGGGCCGATGCCCTGCTGTTTCCGCAGTTAGTGGGCGCGGTGTTCTCCCACGAGCAGGACCTGGCCGGCCTCAAGGTGCCCCTGTTGGTGCTGACCAGCGGCTTTGGCACGGTGGAGATGTGGGACTGGGAGATCGTGGCCTACCTGCGCGAGCGGCTGGGCCTGCAGGTGCTCTCCCCCTACAATGAGGAGATGGCCCGCGTCATTCTGCGGGCGCTGGCGGCCAAGCGGGACATGCGGGCGGGCGCCAAGTTCCTGACGTTTCAGGATACGCCGGGCGACGGCATGCAGGCCAATATCTTCAAGCGCTTCTATTGGTGGGAGAAGGAAGCCACCCAGCAGATCGAGCAGGCCTTTGGGCTGAAGTTGGTCTACCGCAGCTGGAAGGAGGTCAACGAGGCCGCCCAGCGCATCCCCGACGACCAGGCCGAGGCCCTCTGGCGGCAGCGCGAGGTGCCCACCGAAGGCCTGCCCCTCAAGGATATTCTGCTGGCTGTCAAGCTCTATATGGCGGTGCGCCAGGTGATGGATGAGGTGGGCGGCGTGGTCGGCGTGGGCAGCAACTGCCTCAACGAGTCCTTCCACTCCCTGACAACGCCCTGCCTGGCCTGGGACTGGATGTTTGAGTACGACCACATCATCTGGGCGTGCGAAGGCGATACGCTCACCCTCATCAGCAAGTACCTGTTCTACTCGGCCCTGCGCCGGCCCATGATGATGACCAACATCTATCCCTTCCTGATGGGCATGGCCGCGCTCAAGCATGAGAAGATCGACGAATTCCCCCAGGTGGAGGACCCGGACCGCCACGCCCTGGGCGTGCACTGCGGCTACTTCGGCCTGGCGCCCCGCTCCTTCTGCACGCACTGGACGCTGCGCCCCAAGGTGCTGGAAATCGTCAGCCCCAACGCCGTGGTCATCGACTGCCGCATGAAGGAGGGCCCGGTGACGCTGGCCAAGCTGCACGCGGACATGAAAAAACTGACGGTCATCCGGGCCGCCATTGCGGGCTATGTGCAATATGAAGGGTCGGACTGCCGAAACGGCGCGCTGCTGCGCTACGAACATGACAGCGGGCATGGCGTGATGGAAAGCCTGTCCTCCCACCACCAGATCATCATCCAGGGGGAGGTAGCGCCGCTGCTCAATCAGCTGGCCAAGGTATATGGCTTTGAGGTGGAGCTGCTGTAACGCAGGCGGTTCAGACGGTGGTCAGCTCGATGCTGTCGTTTTGCTCGTGCAGGTAGGTGGATAGCTTGGGGCTGGCGTTCTTGTCGGTGATCAGGCGGTCGATCTCGCTGATGGCGGCAAACTCCACAAAGCTGACGCGGCCAAACTTGGAACTGTCGCACACCACGATGCGCTCGGAAGCGCCGCGGATAAGGGCCTTCTTGATCTCCGCCTGCTGGATGTCGGGCGTGGTGAACCCCTTCTCGATGGAGAAGGCGTTGGCCCCCAGAAACACCTTGTCCACATTGAACGAGGACAGGGACGTGGTGGCGATGGGGCCCACCGTGCAGCCAAAGCCATGGCGCAAAATGCCGCCGATGAGCACCACGGTGATCTGCGGGTTGCGCTCCAGGTATACGGCGATGTGCACGTCGTTGGTCAGCACCGTCAGGGATTTATGGTGGAACAGGCACTTGGCCAGCTCCATCATGGTGGTGCCGGAATCCAGCGCGATGGTGTCGTTTTCCTCGATCAGCGTAGCGGCATGCGCCGCCAGGCGCTGCTTGACCGCCCGATTGGCGATGGTCTTGGCGTGGGTGTTGGGCTCAAAGGCGGTTTTCTCCAGCGGGATGGCGCCGCCGTGGGTGCGCTTGAGGCGGCCGGCGGCCTCCAGGTCGCGCAGGTCGTTGCGGATGGTGGCCGGGGAGACGGAAAACTGTTCACACAGCTCCGCCACATGCAGCTTGGTCTTCTCGTGCAGGAGCTGGAGAATCTGTACGTGGCGTTCCTCCGCGAACAATGTGCGGGCAGCGGAGTTTTCCTTTTGATCTGGCATCACTTTGCACCATCCTGTATGTAATATGTTCTGATTATACTGCCATTGACGGGACATGGCAAGGGAATTGGCGCTTTTCTATGCAATATGCATATTATTTGTCCGGGACGAGGGCCCGGTGACGGAAAGGGACAGACATGAAGAGGGACAAGGCCTACCTGATCGGCGTGGATATCGGCACCCAGGGCACCAAGGCGGCTGTGTTTGACGAGGGCATGCGCATGCTGGGGACGGGGTTTCGGCCCTCCAACCTCATATCGCCCGAGCCCGGCGTCGTGTGGCAGGAGCCGCTGGAGATGCTGGAGGAGTGCTGCCAGGCCATCCGGGAGGCCGTGGAGCAGTCGGGCATCGACCCAACGCTGGTAGCAGCCGTTGGCCTGGACGGCCAGATGGCCGGCATCATGGGCATCGACCGGGACGGCGAGGCTTCCACCTGCTACGACTCGTGGCTGGACATGCGCTGCCGCCCGCAGATGGAGCACATGAACCGCACCGCCGGCAAGCGCATCATCGAGCTGTCCGGCGGGCCGGCCACCTTTGTGCATGGCCCCAAGATCCTCTGGTGGAAGGAGAACCACCCCGAGGCCTACCGCAACACGGCCCGGTTTGTGCTGCCCCATGCCTACATTGTGGGGCGCCTGTGCGGGCTGGACGCGCAGCAGGCGTACTTTGACTACACGCACCTGCACTTCTCCTGCCTGGCCGACAACGCCAACAAGGCCTGGTCGCAGGAGCTGCTGGACACCTTTGGGGTGGACCGGGACAAGATGCCGCGCATCGTGTCCCCCTTTGAGGTGGTGGGCCATTTGCAGCCGGCGTTTGCCCAGCGCTGCGGCCTGCCGGCGGGCATCCCCATGGTGGCAGGCTGCGGCGATACAGCGGCCAGCACCTTTGGCTCGGGCATGTTTGAGGCGGGCATGATGCTGGATATCGCGGGCACGGCCTCGGTGCTGTGCAGCGTGGTAGACCGCTATGTGCCCGACACCCGCTATGAAACCATGGCCATGATGCGCAGCCCGGTGGACGGCTTGTTTTTGCCGCTGGCCTACATCAACGGCGGCGGCATGTGCATCCGGTGGTTCCGCAACACGCTGACGGGCGAACCCATGGCGGACTACGACACCCTGCAGGCCGAGGCCGCCCGGCTGCCCTGCGGCAGCGAGGGCCTGATCTTCATCCCGCACTTCTCGGGCCGCGTGCTGCCCAACGACCCCTACCTCAAGGGCAGCTACCTGGGCCTGGACTTCAAGCACACCCGCGGGCACCTCTACCGCGCGGTGCTGGAGGGCATCGCCTACGAGTACAGCTACTACCGCTCCGTGCTCAAGCAGCTGCACCCCGCCATGGCCTTTGACCGGCTGCTCAGCGTGGGCGGCGGTGCCAACTCCGCCCTGTTCAGCCAGATCAAGGCCGATGTGTTGGGGGTGGAGGTATCCACCCTGCAGTTGGGGGAGACCGCCCTCATCGGCAGCGCGGTGATCGCCGGCATGGGGACAGGCGTGCTGAGCGACTACGCCGGGCCCATCCGGCAGGCCATCCAGCCCGGGGACACCTTCCGCCGGGATGCAGCCGCCCACGACCGCTATGCCCCCTATGTGGAGGCCTATCTGACGGCCATGGACACCCTGTCCGGCCTGTACAGGCGCCTGCCCGCGCTGGGCAAGGCGTAGAATCGCTTGTTATCAATTTGTATCGAAAGGCGAGGCTTTGCATGGTTCTGTTTTCGCCGCGTGCGCCTGCCCTGATGTCGCAAATGCGAAAGAATCAAAGGGATATAAGGGATTGGGCGATGTGTGAACAAACGATAAATGAAGGCGCCGTGTTAGCGTTTTATGTGATTTGATGATTGACAATTGTATGAGGCAATGCTATACTGCCAGCAAGAAGTCATAGGCGCAAAGAACAATGGTTCCAAACAATGGGGTTCCCTTTTCAGCACCGGATGGTGCGTTGCGTCTTTCCCTGTGACAACAGAACACACCCAATAAAGAGGAGGATCTGTCATGAAGAAACTGGTAGCTCTTGCCCTGGCGGTCATGATGATGCTGTCTGCCGTGGCCGTGATGGCTGAGGTGGACTACGCCAACCTCAAGGAATTCAAGATCGACCCCGCGCAGATTCCGCAGGAGAAGAAGGACACCACCCTGTACCTGGGCGTCTCCATCCGCGGGCTGGAGAACCCCTACATCGCCACCATCAAGGTCGGCATGGAAATGTTCGGCAAGTACCTGGACAGCATCGGCCAGAAGCATGAGATGCAGGTGCTGGACTCCCAGGGCGACAACGACCGCGAGGTCGACAACATGCGCCAGTTCGCCGCCAAGGCCGGCGGCAATGCTATCGCCTACTCCGACCCCAATGAAAACTCCATCGCCTACTCCCTGGCGGAAGCCATGGCCGAGTCCGGCGCCTACCTCGGCACGGCCTGGAACAAGCCCGACGACGTGGGCCCCGCCGACCTGACCCCCAACTGGGTCATGCACACCTCCCCCGACAACGTGCTCAACGGCTATACTATTGCTGTCGAGCTCTTCAAGGGCATGGGCGGCAAGGGCAACATCCTCGTGCTGCAGGGCATGCTGGGCAACTCAGCGGCCATCAACCGCTACGCTGGCCTGCAAAAAGCGCTGGCTGAGTATCCCGACATCAAGGTTCTTGAAGACGATACCGCCAACTGGCAAACATCTGAAGCCCTGACGCTGGTAGAAACCTGGCTGAGCAAGCACGCCGACGTGGGCGGCATCTGGTGCGCCAATGACAGCATGGGCACCGGCGCTCTGCAGGCCCTGGATGCCAAGGGGCTCAAGGGCAAGGTAGGCGTGGTTGGCGTTGACGCCAACACCGACTTTGTGGAAGCCATCCGCGATGGCTTTGCCACCGCCACCATGTCTTCCAATGGATACCTGCAGGGCGGCTATACGCTGGCCGTGTGCTACGCTGTATGGACTGGCTTGCTGGATGTGGCCAAATTCCCGCCGGAGTACCGCGAGTTTGCCACCCCCGCGCTGCTGGTCAACAAGGATAACGCTGCGGAATATCTGTCCGCAGTGCCCGAGTTTGACTTCTCCACCCCGTTCTTCATGAAGGCGGACTAATTACCCCATTCCATGTCATCATCCACGCGGGACGGGAGGATTCCCGTCCCGCGTTGGTTGCCACAGCGCCTGCGGGCTGAGAAGGCCCCTTGCGGAAGGAGAGCTTGTGATGGACCACAGAGTGGACCGCAGCGCGGTCACCATAGCCGACGAATTTGCGGAAAAGATCAGGCAGAGCAACCGGAAGGATAGAATTATCCGTACGGCGCCCCTGATCGTTCTGGCTGTTCTGATCGTCTTCTTTTCGCTGACGGCCGGGCGGGGCTTTGCCTCCGCGTCCAACCTGCAGGCCATCCTCAACCAGCTGGCTATCCCGCTGATCGTGGCTTTCGGCCTCACCTTTGTCATCCTCATCGGCTCCATCGACCTGTCCATCAACGGCACCGTGGGCATGGCGGGATCTGTCTTTGCCTGCCTGGTGCTCAACAGCGAATACCCGGGCTTGAACATGGGGCTGTGGGGGGCGCTGCTGGCCATTCTGGCCAGCGTAGTGGCTGGCTTCTTAGTGGGCATCATCTACGTCAAGCTGCGCATCCCTTCTTTCATGGTGTCCTTTGCGTTTCTCTACATCTGCCGCGGCATCGGCATGCTGTCCTACCAGGGGCATCCGCCCACCATCCGCGATCCGCTCTTTTTGTCACTGGCCAAGGCCTCCTTTTTAGGCATCCCCTTTATCACCTGGGTGGCCATCATTTTGTTTGGTGTTTGTTATTTTATTCAGGAGTACACAGCCTTTGGCCGGCACATCTATGCAGTAGGCACCAACGAGAGCATCCCCCGCTCGGTAGGCGTTAACGTGGGCCGGGTCAAGGTAATGGTGTTCACGCTGGGCGGGCTGCTGTTCGGCATTGCCGGCGTGGTGGGGGCCATCCGCCTGGGGCAGGGCCAGGTGGGCATCGGCGAGGGGCTGATGTTCCCGGCGCAGGCCGCGGTGGTGGTGGGCGGAACATCCCTGGCCGGCGGCAAGGGCGGCGTGCTCAACACCGTGGTGGGCGTGCTGATCATGACCGTGCTGTCAAACGGCCTGGTGCTGCTCAGCGTCAACCCCTACATCCGCACCGGCATAGAGGGCGTCATCATTTTGGTTGCCGTGGCGCTGACCATTCAGCGCAGCCGCCAGGCGATCAGCAAGTGAGGAGGCATCAATGACCACCGAGCGCAAACCCTTCTTTTCCGCCAGGGACATCACCAAGTCCTTCTCCGGCACGCAGGCCCTCAAGGGGGTGGACCTGGAGGTCTATCCCGGTGAGATCGTGGGCCTGGTGGGGGAAAACGGCGCGGGCAAATCCACGCTGCTCAAGATCATCATCGGCGCCCAGCCGCCCACCTCGGGGCAGATGACCCTCCACGGGCAGTCCTATCAGCCGCAGACGCCCATGGATGCCAATGCCAATGGTATCGGTATGGTGTTTCAGGAGCAGTCGCTCATCGTCAACCTTAACGTGGCGCAGAACATATTCTTCGGCCACGAGAAGGAGTTTCGCGAGCACGGCTTCATCAACTGGGGCAAGATGAACAAGGCCGCCGCCGAGGTGCTGGCCCATATCGATGTGACCGACATCAACCCCCGCAAGAAGGTGGCCGACCTCAACTTTGCCACCCGCCAGATGATCGAGATCGCCAAGGTGATGAACGTCACCAACGCCCAGCAGGGCAAAAACTGCCTCATTTTGCTGGACGAACCCACCTCCATCCTCAACGAGGGCGAGGTGCAGAACCTCTTTAAGCAAATGCGCCGGATCGCCGCCCAGGGGCACGCGGTGGTGTTTGTGTCCCACCGCCTGGACGAGGTGCTGGAGATCACCGACCGCATCTACGTATACAAGGACGGCACCAGCGTGGGCACCCTCAACACCGCGGAGGCCACCGAGGCCAAGCTGTATGAGATGATGGTGGGCCGCCCCACCACCACCGAGTACTACCACCTCAACCAGCAGACCAAGCCTGAGGAGCAGGTGGAGCTGGAGGTGCGCGACCTGGGCTTGCACGGCGTCTTTAAGCACGTTAACTTCAAACTGCACAAGGGCGAGGTGCTGGGCATGTGCGGCGTGATCGGCTCCGGCAAGGAGGAGATCTGCGCCGTGCTCAGCGGCGATGAGCTGCCCACCTCCGGCCAGGTATTCCTGCGCGGCCGGGAGGTGCGCTTCAACTCCCCCAAGGAGGCGCTGGAGCAGGGGGTGCTGATGATCCCCAAGGAGCGCCTGTACGAGGGCGTGGTGATGATGCTGTCGGTGGAGGACAACATCGCCATGTCCAACAACAAGCAGATCGCAAAGGGCATGCTGTGCTCGCCCAAGGCCGTTGCCCGGCAGGCCGACCACTGGATTGACCGCCTGCGCATCAAGACCAGCGGCCGCAAGGAGCTGCTGATGCAGCTGTCCGGCGGCAACCAGCAAAAGGTGGTCTTTTCCCGCGCGCTGGCCAGCAATGTGGATGTGCTGATCCTCAACCACCCCACGCGCGGCGTGGATGTGGGCGCCAAGGAGGAGATCTACCTGCTGATCCGCGAGATGGTCAGCCAGGGCAAGTCCGTGCTGCTGCTGGGCGATACGCTGGACGAGTGCATTGGCCTGAGCAACCGCATCCTCGTCATGAAGGACGGCGAGATGACCGGCGAGTTTGACGCGTCGGTGGAGGCCAAGCCCAGCCAGGTTGACGTGGTCAGCCTGATGATGTGAGGAGGGCGAGACAGTGAGCAATACGGCCAAACCGTTGGCGGGCGCCGGCAAAAAGGTCAGGCTGCGCGGCCACCTGACGCAGTACCTGAGCTTTTCAGCGATCGTGCTGCTGCTGCTGGGGCTGTCCCTCACGCAGCAGAACTTCCTGGGCAAGATGAACATGTCCAACCTCTTTCGCGATACGGCGCCGCTGATGATCATGGCCGCGGGCATGACCTCAGTGCTGCTGTTAGGCTCCATCGACCTGTCCACCGGGGCCATGTGCTCGGTGTCCAATGTGCTGTTCGTGCGGTTTTTAAGCGAGGTGGGCGTCAACATGCCCATCGGCCTGGCCACCCTCAGCGCCTTTGCGCTGTCGCTGGGCTTTGGCGTGGTGGCGGGCTTCCTGATGGGCTATGTGCATGTAAAGCTCAAGGTGCCCTCCTTCATCGCCTCGCTGGGCTTCATGTCCGTGTGGCAGTCGGCCGCGCTGCTGATCTCCGAGCGCTCCTCCCCGGTGCCCAAGGCGGTGTGGGGCGCCATCGACTGGTACAAGGTATCCTTTGGCGTGGTGGGCCTGCCGCTGATCATCGCGCTGGTGCTGGTGGTGCTGGTGTTTGTATTCCAGGCGCGCACCACCATCGGCAAGAACATCTACGCCATCGGCGGCAACGAGCGCGCCGCCCGCATCGCCGGCGTGCCGGTGGACAGCACCAAGATCACGGTGTTTGTGCTGAACGGCTTTTGCGCGGCGCTGGGCGGCATCTTTCTGGCGGCCAAGCTGCGCAGCGGCGCGCCCACCATCGGCGACGCGTTTACCCTGATGGTCATCGCCTCCTGCGTGCTGGGCGGCACGGCGCTGTCGGGCGGGCGCGGCAGCGTGCTGGGCACCATCATCGGCGTGTTCACGGTGGCGCTGATCAACAACGGCATGAACTTCATCGGCGTCAGCGCCTACTGGCAGAATGTGGTCTTTGGCCTGTTCGTGCTGGGCGCGATTGCCATCTCGGTGGATCGCTCGGTGCGCGACCTGGCGATCAAGTAGGCTGAAACCCGTCCGCGGCCCTGCCTTAAAGGGCGGTCGCGGGCGATCAGGAATATCATCATAGCTTGAGGAGGAACAAGGCATGTATTTGGAAGAACTGTTTGGCTTAAAGGGCAAGGTGGCGCTGGTCACGGGCGGCGGCCAGGGCATCGGCCAGGTGGTGGCGCTGGGGCTGGCCAAGGTAGGCGCCAAGGTCGTCATCATGAACCGCACCAACGTGGAAGACACCGTGCGCATGATTGAGCAGGAGGGCGGCACCGCCCTGGGCGTCAAGGGCGACGTGACCAACGAGGCCGAAGTGGACGCCGTGATCGCCAAGGTGTTTGAGGCCTATGGCCGCCTGGACATCGTGTTCAACAACGCGGGCATCTGCATGCACCAGAGCACCAGGGAGATGACGCCGGCTGATTTCCGCCGCGTGATCGACGTCAACCTGACGGGCATCTACATCGTCTCCCGCGCGGCGGGCCACGCCATGATCGACCGGGGCATCCGGGGCAGCATCATCAACATGGCCTCCATGTCGGGCTCCATCGTCAACATCCCGCAGTGGCAGTGCAGCTACAATGCCTCCAAGGCGGGCGTCATCCACCTGACCAAGTCCCTGGCCATGGAGTGGGTGGACCACGGCATCCGCGTCAACTCCATCAGCCCCGGCTATATCGCCACCCCCATGTCCACCGAGAACCCGCCCGAGCTCAACGAGGCGTTCATCAAGCTGATCCCCATGCACCGCATGGGCGAGCCGGAGGAGCTGATCCCCACCATCCTGAGCCTGGCGACGGACAAGTCCGGCTACACCACCGGCAGCGATTTCATCGTGGACGGCGGCTATACCTGCCTGTGACCCACAGACACTGAAGGAGGAATCCCATGTTACAGCAAGTAATGACAGCGCCGGGCGTCATCGAAATCAGGGAGGTGCCGGTGCCCGAGATCGGGGCAGACCAGGCCCTCATCCGCATCGAGAAGGTCGGCATCTGCGGGTCGGACGTGCATGTATATCACGGCCAGCACCCCTTTACCAAGTATCCCGTCACCCAGGGGCACGAGGTGTCCGGCGTGGTGGACAAGGTGGGCAGCAATGTGCGTGACCTGCGCCCCGGGCAAAAGGTCACCATCGAGCCGCAGGTGGTCTGCGGCCAGTGCCACCCCTGCCGCCACGGCAAGTACAACCTGTGCGAGCAGCTGCGGGTGATGGGCTTCCAGGCGCCGGGCACCGCCGCCCACTTCTTCGCGGTGGACGCGGCCAAGGTGACCCCGCTGCCGGACAGCTTTTCCCTGGAGGATGGCGCCATGATCGAGCCCCTGGCCGTGGCCGTGCACGCGGTCAAGCAGGCGGGGGATGTGAAAGGCAAGGACGTGGTGGTCATCGGCGCCGGCCCCATCGGCAACCTGGTGGCCCAGACGGCCAAGGGCATGGGCGCCCGCAAGGTGATGATCACCGACGTGAGCGACTTCCGCCTTGATATCGCCCGCGAGTGCGGCATTGAGGAGTGCGTCAACACCACCAAGGAGGCCTTTGGCGATGCCATGGTGCGCGTGTTCGGCCCGGACAAGGCCGACCTGATCTACGACTGCGCGGGCAACAACACCACCATGGGCGAGGCCATTGCCCACGCGCGCAAGGGCTCCACCATCATTCTGGTGGCGGTGTTTGCCGGCATGGCCAGCATCGACCTGGCCGTGGTCAACGACCATGAGCTGGAGATCAAGAGCTCCATGATGTACCGCCACGAGGACTACCTGGAGGCCATCCGCCTGGTGGAGCAAAACCGCATCAACCTGCGCGCCCTGGTGAGCAAGCGCTTCCCCTTCCGCCAGTATCAGGACGCCTACCGCCATATCGACGAGCACCGCGAGCAGACCATGAAGGTACTCATCAACGTGCAGGAGTAGCCTATGGCCATCAAGCAAATGATCAACGGCCTGCAGCACCTGGGGCTGCCCACCAACGACATCGAAAAAACCATCGCCTTCTACGAGAGCCTGGGCTTTGACATCGCCCTGCGCACGGTCAACGAGCCGGTGAACGAGCAGGTGGCCTTTCTGCGGCTGGGCAACGTGACCATCGAAACCTACGAAAACCGCGCCGCCGCCATGCAAAACGGCGCCATCGACCACATCGCCCTGGATGTGAGCGATGTGGATGCCGTGTTTGAGCAGGTGTCCAAGCTGGGCCACACCATGCTGGACGACCGGGTGCAGTTTCTGCCCTTCTGGGAGCGCGGCGTGCGCTTCTTCACCATCCAGGGCCCCAACCATGAGAAGGTGGAGTTCAGCCAGAAACTGTAATCCTGAACTCAATCAAAATGCTTTGCTAAGCTTGCCTTTTTCTGCCCCCGCGTTGCCTTGATCAGTCGGCGTAGCGCCGCTACGCCTCCTTCCTGCGGCTTAGCGGGGACAAAAAAATCCGGCGCCTATCTTCGCGTTTTTTCATTCGTTCAGTATGATGTATTGTACATTGTGAGAAGGCTCCCCGCTGCTGCGGGGAGCCTTCAACGCATCAAAAAACTATGCTATCGCGGTTATTCCTGGTACTGGAATACCGCCTCGCGAATGATCTCGCTGACGGTGGGATGCGGGAAAACAATCTTCTTGATCTGTGCCAGCGTCAGGCCCGCCTCCATGAAGGTGCTCACCAGCACGATGAACTCGCTGGCGTAGTTGCTCAGCAGGTGAGCGCCCAGAATGCGCTCGGTCTGCGGGTCTACCAGCAGCTTCATGATGCCGCGACCGCCCTCGTTCTCCGCCTGGTACCGGCCCGAAAACTTCATGGGCAGCTGCACCTTGCGGTAAGGAAGATTCCTGCGGTCGGCCGTGGCTTCCGTCTCGCCCACGGAGGCTATCTCCGGGTTGGTGTACAGCACGGCAGGGATGGCCTCGTAGCGCATGATGTCATCGTGGCCCAATATGTTGTTCACGGCCACCTCGGCCTCGCGGTAGGCGGTGTGGGCCAGCATGCTGCGGCCGTTGACATCGCCCGCGGCGTACACATCGGGCACATTGGTGCGCATGCGGTCATCGGTAATCACGGCGCCCCGCTCCACCTGTACGTTCAGGCTGTCCAGCCCCAGGTCCCGGGTGTTGGCCCGGCGGCCGATGGACAGCAGCACTTTGTCGGCCTCGATCAGCTTGTCTTCGCCCGCCTGCTCATAGCGCACGCCCTGGGGCGTGACGGCGGTCACCCTGGCGTTCAGCTCAAAGCGGATGCCCTTCTTCTCCAGATCGGCCTTGAGCAGGGCCACCAGGTCCTGGTCCGTCTCGCCGGCGATGTGGTCCAGCATCTCCACCACGCTGACCTCGGTGCCGATGGAGTTGAAGTAGCTGGCCAACTCCAGCCCGATCACCCCGCCGCCGATGACGCACAGGCGCCGGGGCTGTTCGGCCAGGTCAAGGATCTCCCGGTTGGTCAGCACAAAGCCGCTGTCCAGCCCCTCCTGTACGCCATCAATGGGCGGCACGGCCGCGGAGGAGCCGGTGGCGATCAGCAGCCTGCTGCCGTGCAGCAGCTCCCCGCCCGCCTGCACGGCGAAGCCCTGCGCATCCTTGCCCTTGACCACGCCGCGGGCCATGAACACTTGCACATTGTTGGCCTTCATCTGCGCCTTGACGCCGGCCACCAGCACCTTGACCACCTTGTCCTTGCGGCGGAGGACGGCCGCGTGGTCGATGGTGAGGCCCTCGGCCTTGACGCCGTACTTGTCCCCGTAGCGCACGCCGTCATACAGCTTGGCGCTGTACAGCAGCGTCTTGGTGGGGATGCAGCCCTCGTTGAGGCAGACGCCGCCCAGCGAACGCTCCTCCACCAGAGCGACGGTCAGCCCCGCGTGCCCGGCGCGCTCGGCAGCCAGGTAGCCGGCGGGGCCGCCGCCCAGAATGATTAGATCAAAAGTCATGTGTTTGCCTCCTCAGCTTGCCAGCAATGTGCTGCCGCACTCACGCGCAGTACACGGATTCATTTTGTCGAACAAGACAATCATACCAATCTTTTGCAGTGCAAGCAATGACTATTCGATCATAGGTTGATGCATAGCTGTTTAAATCATTGAACTATTGAGTTAAGGGAAAATCTTTGAGTTTGTATCCACCCAGATAACCGGACGCACCGCCATATAGGGTGCATCAGCATCACCGCTGTAAATCGTTCCATCAATATCAACAAGG